>DASZXN010000401.1:0-4098 GCA_035545875.1 Phototrophicaceae bacterium | reverse complement strand
TGACGCGACTCGTCCAGCCATGTTGATCATCATCGCCGGGTTTAGTACGTTGGTCATGGTGCTGCTGACACTGCGCATCCATCAATCGCGGGACATACGGGAGATGAAGAACGTATAAAATGTATGAAATCCGAAATCCGCATGAAGAAGCGCGCCCTTGAGCGCGCTTTTTCTTTATGCTTAAAAATCGATTTCAGGCGTACCTCTAAGGGAGGGATACTTGGGTAAAAATGAAGTGCCATCCCCAGCGCAACGATTTGCAAACGCTGGGGGTGCTTTGTTAGAATACTGAAACAAGTTCCTATTGGTTTTATGACTTGATCTCGACTAACGTCAATGATACGTTTGACCATAGGTTACAAGTCGTAATTGGCTTTTCTGCATCGACAAGGCCGTTCGCATGACATTCGAACCCAGTGTACGAGACGGTCGCATTCCCCAGCTTCCCGCCGTTGTCGAGCGCCGCCGACTCTTGCAGCGGCTTGAGAGTGTGCTGCAACACAAGCTGACCATTCTCTGCGCGCCGCCCGGCTACGGTAAAACCACGCTGGCAGCCCAATTCGCGCAAACCCTGAACTGCCCTGTCGCCTGGCACAGCATCGAAGACCAGGAACGCGACGTTCCCAACCTGCATACGAAATGTCTGGCCGTCCTCAACGAAGTCGTTCCCGGCATCGAATCGCTCACCTTCACCAAGACGATGAGCGTCAGCGAGTTGGCAAACTCAATCGCCAACCACCTGCGCACGACCCTTGATCATGACATCGTATACGTCCTCGACGACGTTCACCTGCTCTCCGGCTCGTCGGCTGCCGAGTTGTGGCTGCGCGCCTTCGCCACCCACATTCCGGCCAACTGCCACGTCATCCTGATCAGCCGCACCCTGCCTGACCTGCCCCTCACCGAATTGATCGCCAAGCGCGAAGTCCTCGCCATCAGTCAGGAAGCGCTGCGCTTCACCTTTGAAGAAGCGCAGGAACTCGCGGGCATGGTCTTTGGCCTCAGCATCACCGAAACCGAGATCGCCGAGATCGTCGCCAAGCTCGAAGGTTGGGCGGCGGGTATCGTGCTGGCGCTCCAGCCCCTCCCCCACGATCTCGCCCAGTCGATGCTTAACGGTGTCGGCAGCGGCCCCGAAGCGCTCTTCGACGCGCTCGCCGACCTGATGCTCAACGCTCAACCACCCGGCCTGCGCGATTTCCTGTTCGCCTCATCCACGCTCGCGCGCCTGACACCCGAACTCGCTTCGACCGTGCTGGAGCTTCCCAACGCCGGCGAGTGGATGGCGGAAGCGCTCAACCGTAACCTGTTCCTGACGCGCGTCTCCGGTGGGCTGGTTTATCACCGCCTGTTCCGGGATTTCCTTCAGCGCCGTCTCGCCATTCAGAATCCCGGCCAGTATTTCAACCTGCACGTCAAAGCGGCGCGCTGGTTCGAGCAGAATTTTCAGGTCGATGAAGCCTTCGAGCATTACATCAAGGCAGGCTTGGCCGATGCCGCCGACGGCCTGATCAATCAGGTCGCGCGCTCGTATTACGTGCAGGGGCGCGTCGAAATCCTGATGCGCTGGAACGACGAACTGCGCAAAGTCGGGCTGATTAATCCAACGCTCGCCTACATCTGCGCCGTGATCCGCAACGACCGTTACGAATACGACCTCGCGGAAATGGGGCTGGATGAGGCCGAAGCGCTTTTCTTCCAGCGTGAAGATCAATACGGTCTGGCGAGCGTTCATCTGCTCCGCTCGCGCATCGACTTGCAGCGCGGCCATTATCCGAAAGCGGTTGAAGGCGCAACGCCGCTGGTCGATGTCCCCTGGATTCAGATCAGCGGGCCTGCCCTGCGCGTGATCGGCTTCGCTCATCTCAAGCTCGGCAAGGTCGATGACGCCATCCGTTATATCGAGCAGGCGATTCCGCTCTACAAAGCCAACGGCGATCAGCTTTCGACTTCCAAGCTGCTGATGGACTTGGAAATCGCCTATCGCCAGTCCGGTCGCTTGGCCGATGCCGCCGCCTGCTTGCAGGAAGTCGTCGCTATCCGTCGAATGCTGCGCAGCACCGACGACCTCGCGCTGGCGCTCAACAACCTCGGCTATCACTATCACCAGTGTGGTGATTACCTGCAAGCCTACTCGACTTTCCAGGAAGGCTTGAGCGTCATCGCGGGCACGCAAAGCCGTCGTACCGAAAGCTATCTACTCTGGAGCTTAGGCGATTTACAGCGGGATCGCGGTGGTTTTGAAGAAGCGGTCGGCTCGTACAACCTCTCGCTTCAGTTGATCGGCGCGAACGAGCCGAGCCTGCGTTGCAGCGTCCTGATCAGCCTCGCCGTGCTGCGCCGCTGGCAAGGGAATTACTACGATGCGGCGCTGCTGGCGAACGAAGCGCTCATTCTGGCGACAGCACACGGCCTCGCGCTCGAAGAAGCCAACGCTAAAGTCAGCCTGTGGGCGGCGCGCGCGCATATGGGTGAAGTCGTCACCGCTGCCAAAGAACTGGATCAGGCGCTTGCCCAGCTTGAGCTGCTCCGCGCTATCAGCGAAGGCGTTGCCGCACGGATGGTCTGCGCGAATCTCGCCCTGCTCCGCTTCGATAAGCAGTCCGCCGAGCATTACATCCATGACGCGCTCAAAATGATCAACGAAGGGGCGAGTACGCAGGGCATGATCGCCGAGGTCATGCACACGCCCCTACTCGAAACGTTCGTCGATCACAATGCCAACCGCTACAACGATCTCGTCCAGAACGTCGCCAAGCTGCGCAAAGCGCAGTTGAAGCCGACCAACATCATCACCCTGCGCGACAAGATGGAGGCCAATTCGGTCTACAGCCTGCGTGTGCAGACGCTCGGCAAAGAAATCATCGAGCGTGATGGCGCGCTCGTCCTCTCGACCGAATGGCGTGCCGCCGCCGCCCGCGAGTTGTTCTTCTACCTGTTGTTCAAAGGCGCGACCAGCCGCGAGCGCATCAGCCTCGATTTCTGGCCGGACAGCACCGCCGCCCGCGTGCGTTCCAACTTCCACACGACACTCTATCGCGTGCGTCAGGCGCTCGGTGAAAACATTATCGTCTTTAAGGAAGAGAACTACAGCCTCAATCCTGATCTCGACGTGTGGTGCGATGCCCAGGAGTTCGAGGCGCTGGTCAAGAAAGCCCGACCGCTCTCCTTCCGCGACGCCCGCACCGAAGATTTGTGGCTGCACGCCGTCGCGCTTTATCAGGGCGATTTCCTGCCTCAGTTGGACGCGGACTGGGCGGACGACTACCGCGAAATGCTCAACGAGCTTTACCTCGAAGCCTTAATCGCCCTCGGCGAGTGCGCCCGCGCTCGCCGCGATCTGGCCGAAGCGATCAAGATGTTCAAGCAGGCGCTCAAGGTCGATCCGTTCCGTGAGGACGTTCATCGCACCCTGATTACCTGCTATGCCGAACGCGGCGAGCGCCGCAAGATTTACCTGCACTACCGCGAATTGCAGCAGTTGTTCGCCCGTGAACTCGACGTTGAGCCGTCGCGCGAAACCGTTGCGCTCGTCAAATCTTATTTGAAGTAAGCCGATTCACCGTTCATTTGTGAATTTTCCAAATGGGATGGTGAAGCCCCGCGCCAGCCTCGAAACCTGCCAGCATTCTGGCAGCCTTGCTCCAAAACTCATTCTCAACAGTTGAATTGTCGCTCAGGCGAGGAATTTGACGACACGCTGGATGCAGCGTTGTCGTTTAAATGAAGTTATTTATATTACGCCCAAAATCCCCAAACAATCCTTAAGATTCAGGCTGCCGCCCCTGGTGGGCGGCTTTTTTTACGAACTTCCAAATCGCGCCGATTCTGGTAAGCGGCATGTTGCACCCTTTTAAGTAAATTGGTTGTCATTAAATGAAATGCGTATATAGACACTCAATGAGGGGAAAATCACATGAACATCTCCATGACCTTCCAGCGCGGCCCGGCTCCCGGTGGTTCCGAAGTGGTTTCCCCGATTATGCGCGGCCCGGCTCCCGGTGGCTCTGAAGTCGTCTCGCCGATCATGCGCGGCCCGGCTCCCGGTGGTTCCGAAGTCGTCTCGCCGATTATGCGCGGCCCGGCTCCCGGTGGCTC
>DASZXN010000400.1:0-3114 GCA_035545875.1 Phototrophicaceae bacterium | reverse complement strand
CATCAGAATGTCGATGTAAGCCGCTTCCTTGTGTGCGTCCTCTTCCGAGCTACAGACCAGCGTGCGGTAATCGCCCTCGAACAGCGTCTTTTCCATCGCCGAGATCAGCGTGCCGAAGAACGGCTGATGAAGCTGCGGAACCAGCACGCCAATCGTGTGCGTTTCCTGTCGGCGCAGGCTGCGCGCCAGCGCGCTCGGCTTATAGTTGAGCGTGCGCATCGACTCTTCGACGCGCTCGCGCAGATTCGCGCTGACGTAGCCGGAATTGTTGACCACGCGCGAGACCGTCGCAACGGAAACTCTGGCGCGTTCCGCCACTTCCTTAATGGTTGCCACTCTGGTTTGCCCCCTGCGGATCACAACGGCATGTCAAGGATGCCGACTTGCCCAGTATCCCAACTCTGCCGCGATAATTCCATTTTATCAACGCAACGGTAAACGTTTCGCTTACAGAGGCTTATGAGTTCGCATGGAGACACAGGTTGTTCAGGGCGTGGGTGTGGCGGTGGACTGAAGCGTCGCGGCAGTCACGTTGACGTTGATTAAGGTGGGATCGCTGGCTGTGCCATCGAGCCGATAGGCGGTCGCCTGGAGCGCGTGCAGGCCGACGCCTTTGGCGATCCAGTCCATATCGACGGTGAAGATCGGCACGGCGGGTTCGTCAACGGGCTTGCCGATCTGAACCGGTTGGTTATCGACCTGAAGCTCGACTTTGGCGACGCCGACCGAGTCCTGTGCCAGCAGTTGAATCTGCAAATCTTCGCCTTCGGTCACCGAGACGTTGTTGGCCGGGAACTGGAACTGGATCATCGGGATGGCGGGCGTGGGGGTGAACTGCGCGTGGTTGCTCAGGTTGCAGCCGCAGAGCAGGAGCAGAAGGATCAGGACAAGCCGACGCATACGGCAAGCCGTCCCGCTTCTTCTTCACCGAGCCATTGATGAAATTTGAACGTCCATTCCTGCCCGCTTGGATTATGCTTCACGCGCACGTCCTCGACAAACCAGCCCGGATCAGCGCTGTTGTCGTGGCCGACGCAGCAGCGCTTGATCTCGCCCAAATCGGGCAGATCGAGCACGAACTTATCGACGCTGCCTTCCTCGAACGCGAATACGTCCTCGCCTTCGAGCAGAATCCAGTCAGTTTGACCCGCCGCGCCAAACAGCATGATGTAGACGTTCGAATCCGTACCGCCGAGCGGCTCGTCGCCGGTTTTGACCCAGACGGTATACAGCGGCTCTGCCATTAGCTTATCCTTCCCAATCCAAGATCAGATCACGGAGGAAGCAAATAGATTTGCCCTCATCCCTGCCCCTTCTCCGTAAGCGAAGCGGCGGGAGAAGGGGGAAACTGAGCTTCAAGGGTTTTTAAGTCCCTCACCCTGAGGGAGAGGGATTTAGGGTGAGGGCTTTTCACCATGCTCTCAGACCTACCCTTATGGGTTCATCAACGGCACATTATCCGGTTGATGGGCGCATGACGCAAGGTACAATGAACGCACGTAGGGGAAACGGATGAATACACATGCGCATCGACATATTGACGCTGTTCCCGTCGATGTTCGACGGGCCAATGACCGAGAGTATGCTCTGGAAAGCACGCGACCGAAATCTGCTCGATCTGCATTTGCACCAAATCCGCGACTATTCGACCGACAGGCATCATACCGTCGATGACACGCCTTACGGCGGCGGCGGCGGGATGCTCATGCGCGTCGATGTTCTGGTGCGGGCGGTCGAGGCGGTGCAGGCAATGGCTGATCCTGCGCCCGTGATCCTGATGTCGCCGGGTGGACGGGTGTTCTCGCACGCGATTGCCGTCGAGCTGGCGGCGCGCGAACGGATCATCCTGCTCTGTGGACATTACGAAGGGCTGGATGATCGCGTGCGCCAGTTGGTCGTCACCGACGAGATCAGCATTGGCGATTACGTGCTCACGGGCGGCGAACTGCCCGCGATGGTGATCGTCGATGCGGTCGTGCGCCACATCCCCGGCGTGCTTGGGGCGGAGGGCGGCGCGGCGCGCGAAAGCCACGCCGACGGCATCCTCGAAGGCGCGCATTTCACGCGCCCGGTCGAGTATCGTGGGCTGACAGTACCGCCAGCACTTCAGGAGGGCAATCACGCGGCAATTGAGCGCTGGCGGCGCGAGGATGGTCTGCGCCGGACGTGGCGCTACCGGCCTGATCTGCTGCTCAAAGCGCAGTTAAGCGAGGAGGAACGCTACCTGCTGGCGCAGTTCGCGGAAGAAGATACGCAGCGCTAACGTTGGTACTATTATGCTCGACGATCTCAATGCTTTGTTGAGCGGAGGACTATTGTAAGCTATACTCAATGGAAGTCAGTTCCTGATGGGCGTGAGAAAAGAGTTCCGCGAATATGGTTCAGGAATATCGCAGCGAAACCCTTGAGCGTAAACTCAAAACCCTGCACGTCGCGGTCGATGGCGTCAAAGCCTCGGTGATCGTGAATATCGACGGGCTGCTCGTGGCGGCCTTTCCGCCCGGCAACGAGGACAACCCACACGAGAACCCGACCAGCAGCCCGCAGGTCGCTGCCATGTCCGCCACGCTGATCGGGCTGGCCGAGCGCACGCTCGGTCGCTTGGCGCAGGGAGAACTCCAGCGCCTCCTGATCGAAGGAGAAGAAGGCGTGATGGTCGTCTACCCGGCAGGGCGCGCCTCGCTCGCCGTGCTGGTCGAGAAAGATGCGCGCCTCAGCCACGTATTATATGCGTCCAAGAAAGCCGCCGCCGAGATCGCTGAAATCCTCGGCTACTGAAGGCTGTCAGCGCCAGCTTCTACTTGCGCTTATTTTTCGTCTGGAACAACACCCGAATCATCATCTTGCCGAGCATGATCTCGTCGCCGTCACGCAGGACGTGTGGCTGATGCGGCGCGAGGCGCACGCCGTTCACCGACGTGCCGTTGCTGCTGCCGAGGTCGAATATTTCCAGCAGGCGATTTTTCAGGCGAATCACGGCATGATTGCGGCTGACGCCGAGCCGATAGCCTGCGTAGGCGCTCAGATCAACGTCGGGCTGCGTGCCCGTCGTCGGGTCGCGCCGACCGAGCGTCGTTTCGGCTTTCGGGGTGATTAGGAGCGGCGTCGGCGCTT
>DASZXN010000399.1:0-3860 GCA_035545875.1 Phototrophicaceae bacterium | reverse complement strand
AGGATGACGAACATCGTGCCGAGCGACGACTGGTGCATGGTTGAAAGGGTTACGCCCACGATCACAATTGGCACGGTGAAACGCTTGATTGTCGGCAGCAGCCGCTTCCAGCGCGTTTTTTCGAGCAGCGCCGGGCTGAGTTCATAGAGCAGGATGAGCGAATAGGCGGTGATGCACCAACTGACCTCCAGCAGCGCCGAACTGATATTCGGATGCAGAAAGACGTTGTAGAAGCGATCCCAGCGCCCCAGATCGAACAGCAGGATCAGCATCACGGCACTGTAGCCGAGCAGTCCTGCCAGCACCGTTGGGCGCGTGGCGACGTGCAAATCCTCAAACTGAAAGACGTAGACCAGCGCCGCCAGCGTGAACGCGCCGCCGGAGAGGGCGACGGTCGCCAGATCGAAGCTGATCCAGATGCCCCAGGGGAAGGCTTTGCTCAGGTTGGTCGTTTCCCCCAGCCCGACGATCATACGGTAAATGCCGACGCTCAGGCCGAAAGCGGTGATCAGCGCCAGCACGTAAATGAACTTGGGCAGCGTGCGCAGTTCGTGCAGCAGTTTTCGCAGCATGATTATTGTTCTTCTTCCACAGTTTCGGCGGCCTGTTCAGCCCGCTCTCTGGCGGCTTCTTCCTTGAGGTGCTTAATTGTCAGGTAGATACCGGACAAGCCGACCAGCATCGCCCCGGCGACCATCGGCGTACCTTCCGTGACCAGTCGGTTCGAATACGCGGTGGATGTGGCTGCCGGATCAGGGAAGCCGAGTTCTTCGAACGGCACGGGCGAGATGTACAGGGTCGCCGTGCCGCCGTTTTCCGTTTCGCCGTAGACGTGATCGACGTATTTGCCGGGATGATCGTTGATACGCCTGTGTGCTTCAGCGACCATATCCTCGTACTTGCCCCACTGGATCGCCCCGGTCGGGCAGGTCGCGGCGCAGGCGGGCTGACCACCGTCCGCGACGCGCGCGCAGCACATATCGCACTTGACCACCAGCGGGAACTGCTGATCCCACTCGTAATTCGGCACGCCGAAGGGACAGGCGTACAGGCAGTAGCGACAGCCGATGCAGATGTCCTGATTGTACGTGACCATGCCCTCGCTGTTGCGCTGAAGCGCGCCGACGGTGCAGGCCGAGACACACGACGGATCAAAGCAGTGCATACAGTGATACGGTGCGGTGAAGCGCTCCAGCTTGGGGAATGTTCCGGTGACACCGGTTTCCTTGATCCAGATGCGCGTGGCGTCCATCGGCACGTTGTTCTCGACGCTGCACGCGACCATGCACGAGCGGCAGTCGATACAGTAAGAAGCGTCAATCAGGAAGCCATAACGTGGCTTGGTTCCGGTTTCAGACATGAGGCTGCGCCTTTCTTACGCTGACGAACGTCTGGCTGAGTGCCTGACTGCCGCTGATTGGGTCGGTGTAGGTGACGTGCAGCGCCGAGTCGCTCGCGCCGACGCCATAAGCCGTCGTCAGCGCTTTCGAAAGATGGCCGTAACCGGGCGTCAGATACACGCAGTCCGGGCGAATGGCGGGTGTCACCAGCAGTCGAATGTGAATTGCCCCGACTTCGCTCGTCACCTCAACCCAATCGCCGTCCGCCAGCCCGCGACTCGCTGCCACGTCAACGTTGAGCCACAGGCGCGGTTCGTCAGCATATTTGTGCAGCAGCAGGTTGTTCTGCGAAGCGAACTGGGTGGACTGCGCCACTTTGCCCGTGAGCAGGTAGAACTGATCGGTGGGCGGTGCGGGCGGCGCCTGCCACGTCGGGACGCCGGAGAACTTCACTCGCGCCAGCGTATCGGAATACAGTTCGATCTTGCCGCTGGGCGTGTTCCAACTGAAGCCGGACGCATCGCTCGCAGGAAGCTCGACGTAGCCGCGCGCCTTTACGTCTTCGAGCGTGACGCCCAGCGGCGCAAGCTGCTGGCGAATGTAGTCTTCTTCGTCGGTATACTGGAAATAATCGCCGAGGCCAAGCCGCTCGCCAAGCTGCTTGTAAATCCACAGCGCCGACTTGCCTTCGCCCTGCGGTTCGATCACGGGCTGACGCAGATAAGCGCGGTCACCAACGATATTGAGCGGGTCGTAGCGCTCCAGATATGAGGCTTCCGGCAGCACCACGTCCGAGAACCAGGCCGTGTCATTCACAAAAATATCGGTTGTGACGATGAAATCCATCTTGCCGAAGGCTTGCAGCGTCCTGCCGCGATCCGGCAGCGACATGATCGGGTTCTGCCGCGCGATAAACCAGCCGTGCGCCTGATAGGGCTTGCCGCTGACGATGCTGTCGCGCAGTTCCTGAAACACGCCGATATTCAGCGGCACGACCGGGTATTTGAAGGGAACACCGTCCAGCCGTGCCGCCGAGACGCGCGGATAGGGCGGCTGCGGCGGCGCGCCGAGCGCGCTGCTGCCTTCACCGCTCGCCGTCTGCATCGTGACGTTCCAGTTGCCGATCAGGGCGTTCAAAATGGCAATCGCGCGCTCGGTCTGGAACGAGTTGACGAAATTCGAGGTACGCCAGCCGTTGTGTGCCAGCGCGTGCGGCGCGGCGGCGGCGAATTCGCGCGCGATCCGCCGGATGGTGTCGGCAGGAATGTCGGTGATCGCTGCCGCCCATTCGGGTGGGTACTTGGCGATTTCCTGCGCCAGTTGATCGAAGCCAGTCGTGTACTGCTCGACAAAATCAGCGTTGTAGCGCTTTTCGCCGACGATCACGTTCAGGAGTGCCAGATGGAAGGCCAAGTCCGTCCCCGGCTTGATCGGCAGCCATTCCGTCGCTTTGGCAGCCGTCTTGGTGAAGCGCGGGTCGAGGTAAACGACTTTCGCGCCGCGCGTGATCGCCGCGCTCAGGTCGCTGGTTTCCGAAGTGGAGATCGCTTCCATCAGGTTGCGCCCGGTCAGGATGATGTACTGAAGCTGATCGTCGTAAATACGATCCGGTTCCTGCATCCCGTAGGTGAGCAGGTTGGCGACGATCATGGCGTTGAAGCACAGGCTGCGCTGCGTGCCGTAATTGGGCGATCCAAAGGCATACAGTAAATTTTCAAACTGTGGCTGGCTCAGGTTGTGCGTCGAGGAAAAGACCATCGCCTGAGCGCCATATTGCTCTTTAATGTCGAGCATTTTGCTGGCAGTCAGGTCGAGCGCTTCATCCCACGTTGCCTTGCGAAAGCGACCTTCGCCGCGCTCACCCACCCGAATCAGCGGCGTCAGCAGGCGATCCGGATCGTAGGTGTTCATCAGTCCCGACTGTCCGCGCACGCACAAATGGCCGCGCGAGTGGGGATGATCGGGGTTGCCATCGAGCTTGACGACACGCCCATTCTTCACTTTGGCGATCAGCCCACAGCGCCAGACGCACATCTCGCACATGCTGGGGATGTAGCCGTCGCCCGCCGCGTTGATCAACCCGGCGTCGGCTGCTGCCTGCGCGACGAACGGCGGGAGCAATTGCCCAACAGCCAGCGCTCCCGCCGTGACCGCGCCAAGCTGCAAAAAGCCACGCCTCGATAGTTTTGCCGTCATTGAAATCTCCTCGCCATTGCAGGGGCAGGTTTCAAACCTGCTCCTACGAAATTCGGTCATGACGGTGCAGACCAGCCCGGTCGATCAAATAAAACAGCAGGCCAGCCAACAGCGCGAACAGCAGTACCGTCAGGAATGGGCTGAGATTCCACAGGTCGGGGATGACGACATTGCCCGAATTGACAACTGACGAAATCGCCGGAAATACCGTCGGATAGGTCAGACCGTAGATCACGGCGCCGACGAAAAAGCCGAGGATGCCGGGGATCAGGTAATCGAGCTTGCCCTCACCCGCGCCTGCCGCGCACGTTCCGGGGCAGAAGC
>DASZXN010000398.1:0-2452 GCA_035545875.1 Phototrophicaceae bacterium | reverse complement strand
TTCGACGCGATTGCCGTCGCGCTGCTGGCGCGCAACAACCCGCGCAACATGATCTGGGCGGGTCTGCTCTGGGGATCGCTGCTGGCGGGCGCGGGCTTGATGCAGGTGCGCGCGAATATCTCGATTGATCTGGTCAAGATCATTCAGGCGCTAATCATCATGTTCATCGCCGCCGACGCGATCATTCGCTATCTGTGGCGCGTGCCGCAGACGGGCGAGCGCAGCGCAACCTCGACGTTCTCGAAGGGCTGGGGAAGTTAAGCATGATCAAGCGAGGGCGTAACGTGTTATGCCCCTACATTCCCGCGAAACGAGTATTTTCAAACGGTTTCTGAGGGTTACGATGACGGATCAGGTTTACACACATGAACTTCTGGAGCAGGTCAATAAGCTGGATGGTGAACGACAGCGCCGTTTATTGAACTATGCGCGCCTACTGGCAAATGTCCCGCAGGTTCGAGGTGAAAGTGGCAAAAACCTGATCGCCTCCGCAGGCATGTTTCGCCAGCAGGATTTAGAAGAAATGCAGCGGGCGATTGAAGAAGACTGCGAGAGGATCGATTGGAGTGAATGGGAATAGGCTTTTGCTCGATACCAACGCCGTGATCGCTCTACAGCAGGAAAATCCGAACCTTCTGAAACTTCTGGGGAATGAGGAAGACATCTTTGTTCCTGCAATCGTCGCCGGTGAACTGTACTTTGGAGCGTACAAATCGGGGCGTCCCGAAGAAAACCGCCAGATCGTCAGCGATTTTATCGCAAAGCGCGTTATGCTTCACTGCGATGCAAATACAGGCGATGCTTATGGGCAGATCAAATATGCGTTGAGGCTCAAAGGACGCCCGATTCCCGAAAATGACATCTGGATAGCAGCATTGATGCTGCAATACGACGGTGTTCTTGTCACACAGGATGCTCATTACGCTGAGGTGGAAAATTTACGCACTCAAAAATGGTGAATCTCTCGGTATAGAGACGTTGAGGTCTTATGGCGACGACAACCGCATCCATGAATACGACGAGCGCGCGGCGCGGCATCCGCGTTCACCTCACGCGCATGAACATCTTCTCGGTGCTGTTCATCCTGATCGGCGCGTGGATGCTGCTCGGTGGGCGCGCGATTGGCGGCGCGGTGATCACCAAGCTGACCTTCGGCGAAGGCCTGCCTGAACTGCCCGTGCCGACGATGGCGTTTACGCTGGTGGTCGGCGTGCTCTATCTGCTCGGCGGGATCGTCGGATTAATTCCAGGCGAACGTCTCTACCGCATCAAGTGGGTGTGGCTGTTCGTCAACGGCGTGCTGATCGTTCCGGCAGTGCTGATCATCGCGGCGGCGGGCAACAGCACCAACGTCACGGTGATGTTTCAAGTCAGCGTGCGCCTGGCGACGCCGATTGTGTTGGGCGCGCTGGCGGGCATCTGGTGCGAGCGATCCGGGGTGGTGAATATCGCCATCGAGGGGATGATGCTGACGGGCGCGTGCTTTGGCTTCGTCGCTTTCGTGCTGCTCGTGCCGTCCGTCGGCACGCCGACCGCGCAACTGCTGGGCGTGATCATCGCGGTGCTGTCGGGCGGGGCGATGGCGCTGCTGCATGGTTGGCTCTCGATCACCTTCAAGACGGATCAGGTGGTGAGCGGTACGGTCATCAACATTCTGGCGCTGGGCGTGACCTCGTTCGTGCGCCGTCAGGTGCTGCTCTCGTCAACCGCAGGCCGCGAAACCCTGCCGATCATCAACATCCCCGTGCTGTCGAACATTCCGATCCTCGGCCCGGTCTTCTTTCAGGGGCAGCCAATTTTCTACAGTATGTTCATTCTGCTGATCGTGACTCACGTCGTGCTGTTCTACACGCGCTGGGGCTTGCGCACGCGCGCCGTCGGTGAAAACCCGCGCGCCGCCGACACGCTTGGCATCAATGTGCAGCGCAACCGCTGGATCAACGTGTTCATCGGCGGGCTGATCGCAGGGCTGGCGGGGGCGTGGTTCTCGCTGGAGACGACGGGCGGCTTCGACGACAACATGACGAGCGGGCGCGGCTTTATCGCGCTGGCGGCGATGATCTTCGGCAAGTACACGCCGATTGGCGCATTCGGCGGCGGGCTGCTGTTCGGCTTCTCCGATGCGCTCGGTCAGCGCTTCCAGTTCCTCGGCGTGCCGGTGCCGCCGCAGTTCTTGCAAATGGTTCCCTACGTGATTACGATTGTCGTGCTGGCGGGGCTGGTCGGCAAGGCGGTTGCGCCCAAAGCCGACGGCATCCCGTATGAGAAGGAAGGGCATTAAGGGGCAGCCTTCAGCGATCAGGACTCAGCTTTCAGCTTATCCGCGAGGGAATAATGTGGTTTGCTTCCGTTGAAGGAGATTCGGGCGAACGGCTGAACGTTCTTGATGACAAAGGACATCATGGGGGCAAGCCACTTCTTGCTTTCCTGTCAGGCTTGTTCGCTTATTGTG
>DASZXN010000397.1:0-11678 GCA_035545875.1 Phototrophicaceae bacterium | reverse complement strand
GGGCAGCGGGCGCACCACCGCGCTGCTGACGATTGCCATGCACAGCTTGGGTGTCGTCAACTTCAAGCCGCCGCCCGACAAGGTTCAGGAGCGGCTCGACGCGGAAGAAGCCAAGCTGCAAGAGAAAGAGCGCGCTGTCCGCGTCAAGCAGCGCGTCGAGATGGAGATGCGCGCCCGCGAGCGGCTGGCGAACGAGCGCGGCATCGCTTTTGACGCCACGTCGGACGAAGAAGTCAAGAAGCTGATCCCGCTTTTCAACCGCCTGATGCCCGTCTACGTGCATTTCGCGGATATTCAGGCGGCGACGCGCGAATTCGGCTCTGAAGCCGATCCGAGTGAGCACATTGTGCGCGCGGTGCAGTATACGGTCAAGCGTGTGACCGCCAGCACGATCCCGCGCAACCTCTACAACCGCTTGAACAAAGGGCAAATTCTGCTCCTGCTCGACGGCTACGATGATCTGCCCGAATCCGAGCAGCCCGCCGCGCTGGTTTGGCTGAAAGCTTTCCTTGAACAGTACAAGCAGAACTTCGTGATTGTCGCTGGCCCGGCCACTGGCTATGGACATCTGCTGCGCGTTGGTCTGACGCCTGTTTTCATGCGCCCCTGGAGTCAGCTTGACGTACAGCGCGCCACGACTCGCTGGGCGGACGTCTGGCCGCAGGCAGGCAAAAAGCGCCGTAAAGCCGCTCGCCCCAGCGATGAAATCATTGAGCGGGCACGGACGAATGCGCGCGCGCTCACGCCGCTCGAAACGACGCTGAAAATCTGGGCGGCTTACGCGGAGGATACCGAAAAAGTCGGCGTCGAAGGCTGGCTGCACGCCTTCTTCAAGCGCCACATCGACAACGCCAACGAGTTGATGGGGCAAATGGCGCAGATGGCGGCGCTCCAGCTTGACGAAGGCTTCATCAGCAGTGCGCGCCTGCAAGCGCTCGCTATTGCCAGCGATGCGGCAGCGTCGCCGCAAGCTGCGGCACAAGCGCGTCTGGAAGCTGCTGCCCCCAACACAGCACCGGCAGCAACCGACGAAGCTGAGTCTGCGGATAGCAAAAAGGAAAAAGATTCGGAGACGACCAGCAAACAAGGGCGGATGCTAGGAATGCTGCGGCGCAGTGGTCTGTTAACCCGGCATCGCGGTGACCGCTATCTGTTCCGCCACCCGCTGCTCGCCGCCTATCTCGCCAGCCTGACGCTCAAAAACGTCGATCCGCAGACCTTGAGCGAGAAAGCCAAACAACCCGCGTGGATGAACGCGATTGCCTACTCCGCCATGAACCGCTCGCTCGACACGCTGGTCATGGAGCGCATGAAAAACCCGCCCGATCTGCTGCAAGAAAGCATTGTTCAGGCTTCGCGCTGGCTGGCTTATGCTCCGCCGGATGTTCAGTGGCGCGGCCCGCTGCTCAACTATCTCGGCAACCAGATGGTCTCGCCGAGCCAGTACCCGCTGATGCGCGAGCGCGCAGCGGCAGCGCTGATTGACAGCCGTGACAAGAACGTGCTGCTGATCTTCCGCAAAGGCGTGCGTAACATGGATGCGGACATTCGCCGTCTGGCCTGCCTCGGCATCGGCGCGATGGGCGAAGCGGAAGGCACGCGCGACCTGATCGCGCTGCTCCGGGATCAGGACGAGAACGTTGAACTCACGGCGGCGATGGCGCTCGGCGCGATTGGCTCCGAGGACGCGCTGCGCCCGATGGCCGATGCTCTCATGACCGGATCAGAACCGATTCGTCAGGCGATGGCCGAAGCCTTCGCCATGATGCCGGAGGTAGGTTACCCGACGCTGTACGATGCCGTCACCGACGACGAAATGCTGCTGCGCCGCGCTGCGATCTTTGGCCTGCGCCGCCTGCGTAATACCTGGGCGCTGGTCGCCATCTACCGCGCCTTCCTCGAAGATGAACAGTGGTACGTGCGTTCCGCCGCGCAGCAAGCCTTTCAGGATTTGACCTATGGCCGCGAGAAAAGCCTGACCACGCCCTACCCCAAACCGGAGGAAATCCCCTGGTTGCAGAGCTTCGCCTCGCGGATTGGCGAGCCGCTGCCCCCCGGCGATCCCGCTAATCAGATGCTGCTGCGCGCCCTCAAGGACGGCGATGCCGAAACCCGCGCGCTCGCGGTGAGCAATGTGGGTCAGTTGGGCATGGTCGATTCGATGCGCGCGCTCTACACCGCTCTGCGCGATGGCCGCGAAGAAGTCCGGGCCAACGCGCACGCGGCACTGGCCGATTTGCAGGCGCAAATCGGCGAGCCGCTCCCATCGCCGTTGTAATTGTCGTTTCATTCATGTGATTTCGAGGGGCTGGACGCTTGTCCAGCCTCATTCTTTTCCTGACGCAGCCCGCCGCGCTGCTATTTGCCGGGTATAATCGGGATATACATATCCTCAACCGAGGTTTTTAATGCCGACCTATGCCTTTCGTCGTCTGAACGAAGACGACTTCGACTCCGCCTACGCGATTCTGGTCGAAGTGACCGATTGGCTCTTGAGCAAAGGTGTGCGTCAGTGGATGCAGCCGATCCCACGCGACCTGTACGCGCAGCGCCAGCTTGAAGGCGAAAATTATGGGCTGTTGATCAACGATGCACTGGCAGCGGTCATTTCGCTGCTGCATTTGCGCCCTGACTATTGGGCGGACGAACTGCCAAACGAGGATTCATACCGGTGGATGGCAACGCTCGCCTCGTCACGCCAATTTAAGGGGCAGAAACTCGGCGAACTCATTCTGAGCGAAGCCGAGCAATTCCTGATCAACGAGGGTGTGCCCGCGCTCTACCTCGACTGCATCTATGGTCAAGGAGCGCTGCCAGAATTTTACACCTCGCTCGGCTACCGACAGATCGCGCGCAAAAATATCGAATTCCCGCACGGGACGTTCGACAGTGTGCTGATGCGGAAAAAGCTGTACCGCTAGGGTTTACTGGTCGCTGTTGCTTCTGGCGTCGCTTGAGCTGTGCTTTCGCTCGTGGCGACGGCGGCGTTGATACTGTTGCGCGCGATGGCTTCCGGCGGGAGCGTTACGCCTTCAGGAAGCTGCTCGTTCGCCTGAGCGCACGGCAGCACGCGATCTACGTCGGTGTGGAACAGAAATTCCTGCGCGCCCGCGCTCAACAGAATGCGATAACCGTCAGTCTGCGTCGGCACCGCTTGACTACCCGCCTGTGGGCAGTTGAGCGTGCTGTCCGTCCAGACCATTGTGCGCACATCGACAATCTTGACGAGGCTGCTCGGCAGATTGGTCTGCCTGGAGACCAGGCGTTCAGCAATCAACGTGAGTGATTCGGCGACCGGGTCTTGATCGATCAGCGCCTCGCCCGTGAGATTGGCGGGCGGGACAGGCAGGGTCGCGGCAGCGGCAGGCGTATTGAGATCAGCGGGCGCAGGCAAATTGGAGTTGGTCGAAGTCGGCGGAATTGGCGACGGCGTGACCGTCGCGGTTGGCGGAATCAAGGTCAGCGTCGGTACGACGCTGGGCGTCGGCGTGTTCGGCGCGCAAGCTGCAACGATCACAAGCAGCAGGAGGAGAAAAACGCGGCGACTGGTCACGAGCCGTCGATCATCGCATTGATTTGTTCGCTGCTGACGCCTTCGATGGTCACAACTTTCTCGCGGCCACTCGCTCCGGCGACAATTTCGATGTTATCGGTCGAAACGCCCAACCGCGCAGCGAGAAATTCGATCAGTTCGCGGTTAGCAGCGGGATCACCGGCGGGTGACGCCATCAAACGGATTTTGACCGCACCGCCATCCTTGCCGACAATCTCGGTTTTCTCGGCCTGCGTGACGACGCGGACGTTGAGCGCCGCGCCGCTGCGCGCATCGGTGATTTCGAATTTGCGGTTTGCTGGCATTGGAAACCCTGTCAGAGATCAAACCCATCCAATTAGAACCATCGTATCACGCACGCGGCGCACGCACAAGATGACTGAAGACTAGAGACGTGAAAAATTTCCGCAGATTCCGCCGCTGTTGAGCGGTTTGAGTTTAGTGGAACAGCAGCGAAATCAGCACGTTGATGATCAGAAACACGATCAGCGGGCTGAAATCAATGGTGCCTGTCTGCGGCAGCCGTTCGCGGATCGGGCGCAGCACCGGCTCAGTCACGTCAAAGATGAATTTGACAATCGGGTTATAGCGATCCACCGTCGGGAACCAACTGAGCAGCACTCGCGCCAGCACGATCAACTCGAACAGTACCAGAATGTAGTAGATGATGATCATACGCGATCACGTCCTCTCGCCAAAGATAGCACGGCCAATCCGAACCAGCGTCGCACCCGCTTCGATGGCAATGGGATAATCATCGGTCATCCCCATGCTCAAATCAGGCAGCGGAACGCCTAACGATACACTCAACGAATTCCGCAGCGCGGCCAGCCCCGCGAATACCGGGCGCGTCTGCTCCATTTGCTCGACAATCGGTGCCAGCGTCATCAGCCCGCGCAGCTTCAGCCCCGGCAGCGCTCGCACCTGAGCGGCTTCCTGAAGCAGACGCTCGCGGATTTGGGTGTCAGTCTGCCAGCCATACGCCGCGAAGCCAGCCTTGCTCGCCTCACCGGAGATGTTAATCTCCAGCAAAATATCAAGTGTTCCACCGCGCTCAACCATTTCGGCGGATAATTTCTGCGCCAGCCTGACCGTATCGACCGAATGCACAACCTGAAACAGCGGCGGCACGTCTTTGGCCTTGCGGCTCTGGATGTGCCCGATCATGTGCCAGGTGATAGGAGCGCCAGTCTGCGCGCGCACTGCTGGAATCTTCGTTGCAGACTCTTCTACGCGATTTTCGCCAAAATGTTGCACGCCGCTCGCCAGCGCTTCGAGGACGGACTCCGCCGGATGCGTCTTGCTGACCGCGATCAGCGTCACGCTCGCCGGATCACGTCCGACGCGAGCACAGGCCGCCTCGATCTGTTCGCGGACGCGGCTGAGATTCTCGGCAACCCGGCTCACGTCAGGCTCAACAGCGCGCCGAAACGTCCGGTGCGTGCTATTTCGGCGCGGTGCGAGAAGAATTCGTCGGTGTTTTCGGCGGTGCAAATCCCCGCGACCTCGATCTGCTCGACGCCCGCACGTTCCAGATCGAGCCGGTTGGCCGCCCACAGATCAAAATAAGCCGTGCCGTCAGCGGAATCGCGGCGGATCAGACCAGCGGTCGTGCCGAAATGTTCCTGAACAGCGGCGACTACTTCTTCGCCGACCTGATAGCGGCTTGGCCCGATGCTTGGCCCAATCGCCGCCTGAATATTCGAGGGATGTGAACCGTAGCTGCGTTCCATTGCCCGCACGACCGCGCCGCTGATGCCTTGCACCGTTCCGCGCCAGCCCGCGTGCGCCAGCGCGATCACGCCTTTCGTTGGATCGAAGTAGAACACAGGTGTGCAGTCGGCGTAGCGCTGTGCCAGCACTACGTCAGCGCGGTCGGTCATCATCGCGTCGGCCTGCGCAAGCCAGCGCCGCCCCGGAACGGGGGCGTTGACCATCACAATGTCGGTGCTGTGAACCTGCCAGACGGTACAGGCGCGCGCACCATCGACGCCCAGCACGGCATACATGCGATCATGATTGCAGCGGACGGCCTTCGGGTCATCGCCGACGTTGCCGCCCAGATTGAGCGCGTCGAATGGCGCTCGGCTGACGCCGCCTTTGCGCGTGAAGATACCATGTCGCAGCGCGCCCCACGTCTCGAACTGGTAGTACACCAGACCAGCTTGCGTAATTCGCTTCACCACACCCTCCGCAGTTGCGCCTGAATTATAGCATTGTGCAACTAGAAAACAGCGTACAGATGAGCACGCACATTTGTTCCCGTATTTTAAATTACTCTCTATGCTATGCTTAACGATATGCGATTAACTTTCAAGTACCGTCTTCGTCCAACCAAACGCCAAGCTAGCTTGCTCAATGAGCAGTTAGAGATTTGCCGTTCAGTCTACAATTCGACTCTGGCAGTACGAAAAGATGCCTACCGACAGCATGACGAAAACCTGAACTACTACAAGACCGCCAAACTGCTCCCGCTGTGGAAAATCAACTTCTGTGATATGGCTAAAGTACATAGTCAAGTGCTTCAGAATGTACAGATACGCGTCGATCTAGCGTTCCAAGCTTTCTTTCGTCGAGTGAAGTCAGGCGAAAAACCAGGCTATCCTCGGTTCAAAGGGAAAGGTCGCTATCACAGTATCACCTATCCGCAGTACGGTAATGGAGTAAAGTTAGTAGGTAATGTATTGACACTCTCCAAAATCGGCGATGTATTCGTCAAACTACATCGCCCCGTCGAAGGTAAGATCAAGACAGTCACTGTGCATAGAGACACCGTCGGTAAGTGGTACGTCCATTTCTCGTGCTTGGTCGAAGCACAACCGCTTGAGCCAACGCTGAACATTATAGGTGTTGATCTCGGACTGAAGACTTTCGCTACACTCAGTGATGGCTGCAAGATTGCGCGTCAGCGCTGGGTTAAGCGAGACGCAGCAGACATAGCTCGACTTCAGCGGAAAAAGGAGCGCTGTGCCAAAGGATCACCAGAACGAAGAAAAGTGATTCATGCACTCCGACATGCTTACCAACGAGCAAACAATCGCCGCGCCAACTTCGCGCATCAGGAAAGCCGCAAGCTCGTAAACACCTATCAGTTCATCGCGTTTGAAAAGCTGGACGTTCAAAGTATCTTGTCGCAGGGCAATCGAACGCTCAACCGGAATATCGCGGACGCGGCGTGGGAGCAATTCGTCAGCAGTACGGTATACAAAGCTGAAAATGCTGGTAGAACCGTTGTGCTGGTGAATCCTCACGCTACAACGCAGGAGTGCTCCGGCTGCGGCGCGATTGTCCATAAAGACTTGAATATACGTATTCACGAATGCCCTCACTGCGGTCTCAAACTTGATCGAGACCTCAACGCCGCCTTGAATATTCTTGCTCGCGGACTAGCGAGCATCGGCCAACGAGCCGTAGAAGCCCCAGCTATAGCCAAAGGGCGTAGTCACAACCTCCCTTAAGATTAAAGAGATAGATCGTATCTGGAATATCGCGTTATACTGTGTGGTATTGTTGCGTAAGCCTGCGGCTGGGTAATGAGAAAAGCGAGTGGCACCTTAGAAAGGAGGCGCGGTACGCTGACCGGACGGACAGCACCTCACCGCCATGAGTCATGACTTTTACGAGAGAACGCCGCACTTCCAATCGTAAGATTTCCGTCCTCATTGTCGATGATCATCCGCTCTTCCGTGACGGATTACAAAAAGCGCTGGATTTAGAAGACGATATTGAAGTCATCGGGCAGTGTGCCGATGGCGAACAGGCGCTGCTGGCTGCGGCGCGCCTGCAACCGGAAGTTGTCCTGCTCGACATTAATCTTCCTGAAATCAATGGCTTGCAGGTGGCGCGCCAGTTGAAAACCGAGCGCAGCAGCGTGGCGATTGTCTTTCTGACTGCCTACCACGACTCGCAGCAGGTGCTCCATGCCATGCGCGCCGGGGCTTCAGCCTACTGCCCGAAAGACATCACCCCGGACGATTTGATCGCCGTGATCCGCGATGTGGCGCAAGGCTACTACATCGTCGGCAAACAGCGCATGGACGCTCAGGAGATGCAGGGCTGGATCAGCAGCAACGTCGAAGCGATGGGCGGCCCGTACATTGTCGATCCCGACGAGCATTACATCCCCCTCAGCCCGCGCGAACTGGAAATTCTCGAATTCGTCACCAACGGCATGAGCAACAAGGAAATCGCCAGCCGTTTAGGGATCAGCCAGCAGACGGTCAAGAATCACATGACCTCGATATTGAAGAAGTTGAACGTTCAGGATCGTACGCAAGCGGCAGTCACCGCGCTCAGGCACGGGTGGGTGCGCATTCACACGCGAGGATAAACCATTATGACCGATCAAGTTCGCTCCGATTCACGTGCCCGCGACGATCTCATCGACAACCTCACTGCCGAGGTCAAGCGCGTCCGCGACAAGCTCAACGAACTGAAGATTCAGATCGACCAGACCCAGTTGGTCGTTGACCGCGAACAGACGCGCAACAACGACGTGTTCACCGAACTGCGCACCGTGCAGGACAACATCGAAACGGTGCCGCGTCAGGATATTCGCGCCAAGTACGACGAGGCAATTGAAGCCCGCTTCCGCCTGACCACCATGCGCGGCCAGCTTGAGAAGTTCATCAGCATCCGCGAGCAGCTTGAGCGCGACCAGGCGCTGCTGCGCGATATGCTCGCCAAGATGCAGGGCGTCGATATGCTGCCTGCCGCAAACACAGCCAGTCAGGACGACAGCAAGGATGGCAAAGGCGGCTCGATGAACATCGTCCGCATCATTCAGGCGCAGGAAGAGGAACGCCAGCGTCTCGCCCGGCAGATGCACGATGGCCCGGCGCAGTCGCTGACCAACTTCATCCTTCAGGCGGAAATCTGCCAGCGCCTGTTCGACCGCAACCCGGCGCGCGCCGCCGAAGAACTCGACAACCTCAAAACCGTCGCCAGCGTGACCTTCCAGAAGGTGCGTGACTTCATCTTCGACCTGCGCCCGATGATGCTGGACGACCTCGGCGTGGTGCCGACGGTGCGCCGCTACGTCGATTCCTTCCGCGAGAAGAACGACATTGACGTGAAGCTCGACATCTACGGCGACGAACGCCGCCTCGCCACCCACCGCGAAGTGATGATCTTCCGGGGCATTCAGGAACTCATGGCGCTGGCGCGCGATTATGCCAACCCGACCGAAATCTCGATCAAGCTCGACGTAGGCAATACCCTCGTCAAAATTTCGGTGGAGGATAACGGGCGCGGCTTCGATGCGGAAGCGGCACTCAGCGGCGAAGAAGGCAATCAAGACCCGCGCGTGCAAAGCCTGATCACCCTGCGCGAGAAGTACGAACTCGTGCGCGGCTCGATGGCGCTTACCAGCAGCGAGGCCGACGGCACGTCGGTCAGGCTCGAACTGCCCGTGAATGATTAAGATTTTGCAGGCAGATTGCCCCGCCTACGGGACGATCTGCCTGTTTGCGATTTTGCAGTCATCGCATACACTAAATTAAGAAACTTTATGCTTGTATTCACTTAGCATTCTGGCCTTTCCAGGCGCAGGACATCGTTTATCTCGGAGGACTTCATGGGACGTCTGCGTATAGTGTTGATCGCCGCGATCCTGATCGTATTGGTTGCGCTGGTGGTCTTATTTGTGCTTCCGAGTCTCAACCCGGCTCCGGCTCCGGCTGCGACCAATGTCGCGCAGGTTGCGACCAGTGCGCCGGTTGGGACACCGCTGCCAACTGCGACCCCAATCGTTTTCGTCAATCTGGTGATCGCCGTACAGGAACTGCCGCGTGGCATCGTCATTCCGCCGAACGCGGTTGCGCTGCGCCCCTGGCCGCAGGATGCCGCGCCCTTCAACGGCGTGAGCAATCTGGATGATGTCGTCGGCAAACGCGCCCGTACCGACATTTTCCGCGAGCAGCCGATCCTCTCGAACATGGTCGTGGACGACCTGACCGGAGCTGCGCACGTCGGCTCGGACGCGGCGGCGGAACTGCCTGATGGTCTGCGCGCCGTCTCGATCCCGGTGGATCGCATCACGGCGATTGCCTACGCTCCGCAGGACGGCGACCGCGTTGACCTGATCATCTCGATGCTGTTCGTTGACGTGGATCAGGACTTTCAGAGCATCGTCCCGAACAACGTAACCCTGTTCAAAATCACCGACAGCGGTATTCAATTGGAAACGCCAATTCAGGGTCGTGTCGATAGCACTTCGCTCGGCCCGGTGATTGTCGGGCCATCGGAACGGCAGCGACCTCGCTTGGTCGCGCAAATGACCGTTCAGGACGCGCTGATTATCCATATGGGCAACTTCCCGACCAACGGTAAATTCATCGGTATCCCGCCCACGCCCACGCCGGTTCCGGTCGAAGGTCAGGATCAGAACAACGGCACGCCGCCGCCGCCCACGCCCACGCCACCGCGCCCCGACATTGTGACACTGGGCGTCTCGCCGCAGGAAGCCGTTGTGCTGACGTGGCTGATCGAAGCGAAAGTCCCAATGACGATGGCGCTGCGTGGCCCCAGCGATACCGCGCAGGCATCGACCAGCCAGGTGACGCTCGACTATCTGATGAGTCAGTATGGCATCAGTCTGCCGGGCAAGCGTCCGTTCTCGATTGAGCCTGCGATCCGCAGTATTCGTCAACTGCAAGTTGGCGATGAAATCGCGCTGTCCGACGTTAAAGCGAGCGGCGGCTAATGCCAGTCAGGATGTAATGGAATGCAAGGGAAGCAGGAAAAACAAACAATTCAGGTGTTGATCGTTGACGACATCCAGGAGACGCGGGAGAACATCAAGAAACTGCTCTCCTTCGAAGACGAGTTCAAGGTCGTGGGGTCGGTCGGTACGGGGCGCGAAGCGCTCCGTTCGACCCTGGAAACCCGTCCAGACATCGTGATCATGGACATCAATATGCCGGACATGGACGGCATTCAGGCGACCAACGAGATCACCAAAGCTGTGCCGACCGCCGCCGTAATCATGATGTCGGTGCAAACGGACGCGGATTACATGCGCAAGGCGATGCAGGCAGGTGCGCGCCAGTTCCTCGGCAAGCCGATTGACCCCGACGAACTCTACAGCACGATTCGCTCGGTCTATAAGAACTACGAGCCAATCCGCCGCCAGGCAACAGCGATGATGGATTTGCCGGTCGAAGTGCGCAAAGTCCAGACGGTCAGCAGTGGTGGCGGCGAAATTCGCGCGGGCAACATTCTGGTCGTTTACAGCCCGCAGGGTGGCGTCGGCTGCACCACGCTGGCGACCAATCTCGCGGCTGGCCTGATGCGCAAGGGCATCAAGGTGCTGCTGATTGACGCCGACCTGCAATTCGGCGACGTGGGCGTGTTCCTGAACATCAAGTCGCAGTCTACCCTGCTCGACCTTGTTCACAAGATCGACGACTTGGACACCGAGTTCTTCGACAGCATCGTGGCGACTCACGAAAGCGGCCTGAAAGTGCTGCTGGGGCCGCAGCGCCCGGAGTTCGCCGAGGAAGTCGAGGCCGTGCCGACCGCCGTCGCGCGCATCATCGAAAAAATCGCCACCAGCTACGATTTCATTATCGTCGATACCAGCCGCAAGGTTGACGAGCAACTGCTCTCGCTCTGCGACATTGCCACCAAAGTGATCCTCGTGGCAACGCCGACGCTGGCAGCGGTCAAGAACACGCGCTTCGTCATCGACCTGTTCGACCGCTTGAACTACCCGCCCGACAAGACGCTGTTTGTCCTCAACCGCGTCGAGGACGACCGCAATCGTAACCGCATTTCTATCCCCACCGAAGTGATCGAGAAACATCTGAAGCGCACGACAGAGGCCAAAATTCCGCTGAACGAGCCGGTTGTGTTGAGCGCCGTCAATAAGGGTGTTCCGGTCGTCGCCTCGCGGGATCGCTCCAAGTCGCCCGTCAAGGAACTGCTCGATTTCGCTGATCATATGTTCACCGTGCTGATGAGCGGCGGCAACGCTGAGGAAGCGGCGGACGACAAAAAGGGCAGCAAAAAGATCGGATTGGGTCTCCTCGGACGTAATTAAGATGGGATGATCCGCCGGGGCGTGAGCAACGCACGCCCCGGCGCGAGGGTATAATCGCCGCAAGCGCTCAAGAGACACAGATGC
>DASZXN010000396.1:0-2944 GCA_035545875.1 Phototrophicaceae bacterium | reverse complement strand
GAGAGATTTAGAGTGAGGGCTTAACTTGATGCCTATGGGCGTTCAACTGAACGCCCTACAGTCCCTCGACTTCTAACTCCTGCTTCCACGTAATTCCAGTCCACAGCTTGCCGTGTTATCATGCCTCTGCTAGAGTTATCGCCGTATTTATGTATTCGAATGCACTTCTTTGAAAAGGACAAACATGATGACAATCCCGCGCCCGGAATATCCGCGCCCGCAGTTTGTGCGGTCGGATTGGCTCAATTTAAACGGCGAATGGGAATTTGAAATCGATCAGGGCGACAGCGGACTGGATCGCGGATTGCTGGATCGCGCGCTGAACAGCAAGATCACGGTGCCGTTCTGCCCAGAATCGGAATTGTCCGGCGTGTTCAACCGCGATTATCTGGAAGTCGTCTGGTATCGCAAACAAGTGACGATCCCGGCGGCGTGGGGCGACCAGAAGGTGCTGCTGCACTTTCAGGCCGTCGATTACGATACGACCGTCTGGGCGAACGGCGTCGAGGTCGGACGGCATCGCGGCGGATCGACCCCGTTCGACTGCGACCTGAGCAAGGTCGCCAAAGCGGGCGAAGCCGTCACGCTTGTCGTGCGCGCCCGTGACTCGCATCTGACCAATCAGCCGCGCGGCAAGCAGTCGCGCGTGTATGGCCCCTTTGGGCCGATTTACTACCGCACGACGGGCATCTGGCAGACCGTATGGCTCGAACCTGTGCCGACCTACGCGCTCAAGCGCCCGCGCCTGACGCCCGATCTCGCCAACAGCGCGATCCATCTGGTGCAGCCGCTCACGGCGAGCAAAACCGGGCTGAAGGTGCGCGCGACGCTCAAAGACGACAAGGGCGAGGTCGTCATCGTCGAAGCAGCAGCCGATCAGGACTTCGCGGCGCAAATCACCCTGGCGATCCCGGCGGATCGGCGGCGGCTGTGGTCAATCCACGATCCGTTCCTGTACGACCTCGACATCACGCTGCTTGACGGCGACAAGGTACTCGATCACGCGACCAGCTACGCCGGGCTGCGCAGCGTCACGATTGAGGGTAAAGCCGTCAAGCTCAACGGCGAGATCGTCTTTCAGCGCCTCGTGCTCGATCAGGGCTATTATCCCGATGGCATCCTGACCGCCCCGAACGACGAGGCGCTCAAGCACGACATCGAACTGAGCATGGCGGCGGGCTTCAACGGCGCGCGCCTGCATCAAAAAGTGTTCGAGGAGCGCTTCCTCTACTACGCCGACAAGCTCGGTTATCTGGTCTGGGGCGAGTTCCCCGACTGGGGCGTTTCCGGCACAGGCAGCGAATACGATCACCAGCGGCAGACGGCCTCGTTCATCACCGAATGGCTGGAAGAACTCGACCGTGATTATTCGCATCCGGCGAACATCGGCTGGTGTCCGCTCAACGAAACGTGGCAGCTCGTCGGTGACCGGATCGTTGACCTCGACGTGGTGACGCGCGGCATGTTCCTCGCGGCGAAGGCGATGGACACGACGCGCCCGGTACTGGATACGTCCGGTTATTCACACCGCATCGCCGAGAGTGACATCTACGACAGCCACGACTACGAGCAGGATGTGGACAGGTTCCGCGCCACGCACGCAGGACTCGCGCAGGAAAAACCTTACCTCAACGAGATGGATCACCCGCGCAACGAGAAGGGCGACAAGGCCATTTCAATCCCCTATGGCGGGCAGCCCTATTTCGTCAGCGAGTTCGGCGGCATCTGGTGGAATCCGAAGGCGAAGGAAGGCGAGGATTCGTGGGGCTATGGAAATCGCCCGAAGAGCCTCGATGAGTTCTACGCGCGCTTCGAGGGGCTGTTCGACGTGCTGCTCGACGATCCGAAGATGTTCGCCTACTGCTACACCCAGTTGACCGATGTCTGGCAGGAGCAGAACGGCATCTACACCTTTGATCGTCAGCCCAAATTCGACCTGGATCGCATTCGCGCGATTCAGCAGAAGCAGGCAGCGATTGAGAAGGGGAATCAATAGCCCCCTCTATCCCCGACCCTTTCGCGCGAACTTGTTCGCGCTGCGCAAGCGGGGAGAAAGGGTCGGGATGCGTCAGCATCCAGGGTGAGGGGCAGGGTCATCGCATCAAAATGGGATAGAAGGTCATAAAGGGTCGCAATGAATCGTAGGGACGCGATTGATCGCGTCCGCTCTATTGGACGGCATAAATGCCGTCCCTACAAAACTCGTATCCCCTCTTAGTGACCCGAAGTAGAGATTTGATGCGATAACCCTGGGGTGAGGGGTGAGTCTTACTGCTCCATTGTGCCGCCGTCGATGGTGATCTCCTGCGCGGTGACGAATGACGCCTCATCCGAGCAGAGCCAGACGACCGCATCGGCGACCTCGCGCGGCTGACCGACGCGCCCAATTGGAAAGCGCGCGGAATAGGTGTCGTGAACGTTGGCGTCCGCCTTCCCGGTGACCGCCTGAGCAAGCCGCGTAGACAGCCCCGTTTCAATGATCGACGGACTGACCACGTTGACGCGCACGCCCTTCGGCGCATACTCAATGGCCGCCGACTGCGTGAGCGAGATCACGGCGGCTTTGCTGGCCGCGTAGAAGCTGGTGAAGGGTCGTCCGCGATGCCCCAGAACCGAGGCGTTGTTGACAATCGCGCCACCCTGCTTGACGATCTGCGGCAGTTCGTATTTCAGCGACAGCCAGACCGACTTCAGGTTGCTGTCAATCGACTGATTCCAGTCATCCTCTGTCATCTCGGTCATCGAGCCGAAGCGCCCGCCGCCGCCCGCATTGTTGAAGGCATAATCGAGATGTCCATAGCGCTCGATGATCGTGTCGATCAGCGTCTTAACCTCGGCCTCTTGGGTCACGTCGGCCTGAATGAAGGTGCCTTCGCAGCCTTCCGCTTCGATTAGGCGGACGGTTTCTTCCCCTGCTTCGGGACGACGACCCGCGATCACAACC
>DASZXN010000395.1:0-6261 GCA_035545875.1 Phototrophicaceae bacterium | reverse complement strand
GGGATTATTGATCGTGTCGCGCAGGCCGTGATCAAAGGCATCGACGAACGCCTTGACCAGTTCAGGGTCGTTGGTCAGCGTGTCCTCGTTGGTGATAATGCCGTTCGAGACCATCGCCGCCGCGTCGGATACCGGAAACACCGTGATTCCGGTCACGTCGCCGCAGTCGTGCTGATCAATGCTCGACTGAAGTTGCAACGGCTCGTTGTTAACGTAGATCACCGCCGCCTGCACGCCACCCGCACAGATCACCTGCGGCGCATTGTAGCCAATCGTCTGCAACTGAACGTCCTGCTCGGTCAGATTGTTAGCGCTCAGGAGCGCGATCACGCCCGTGTACGACGCTCCGAACAGGCCGGAGATGCCGATCTGTTTGCCCTTCAAGTCGGCAGGCGATTTGATCCCGCTCGCGTCGGTGACGACCACGCCCACCGGATATTTCTGAAACCAGGCGTAGACGAACTTGACCGGACGCTGATTCGCCCGCGCCGCGATGATCTGCTCGCCGCTTGCCAGCGCGAACTGAAGCTGATTGGCCGCGACCAGATTGATCCCATCCGGCTCATCACCCGATTGCAGCGTGACGTTCAGGCCAGCATCCGAGAAGTAGCCCTTCTCCAGCGCGACGTAAATCGGCGCAAACTGGATGTTCGGAATGTAGGTCAGAAAAAAGGTCAGATTATGGCTCGCGCTCTGTGCCTGAGCGCCGAGCACGCCGATCAAGAGTACCGCCAGCACCAACACCGTTCTGCGAAGCATTGCACCTCTCCTTAAAAGCGAGACAGCTCGATAACATGGTTTGCGTAGGGACGTTCCATAGAACGCCCCGTAGGTATCAAGTTAAGCCCACACCCTCAATCCCTCTCCCCCAGGGCGAGGGGCTTTAAAAACCCTGAAACTTGCTTTTCCCCTTCTCCATGAGGGAGAAGGGGCAGGGGATGAGGGCTAAGACGATAACCATAAATTGATGTGAATGGGCATTCCATAGAACGCCCCTCCATAATGGATTCACGCCTTGCGCACCCGCGCCTGCCACGCGAGCGCTCGCCCTTCCAGCAGCGAGACGATGCCGTAGAGTACGCGCGCGATCAGCGCCAGCATCAAAATCGCGACGACGACGAGCGGCGTATCGTAGTCGTAGCGTCCACGATTGATCAGGTAGCCCAGGCCGGAATCCGAGCTAATGAACTCGCCCACCACCGCGCCGATCACCGCCAGCACCGCGCTGACTTTCAGCCCGCTGAACAAAATCGGCAGCGACGAGGGAATTTCCAGCCGCGTGAGCATCTGCCAGCGCGTCGCGCCCAGCGAGCGCATCAGGTCACGCAGCGAAGTCGGCACGCCGCGAATGCCGATCAGCGTGTTCATCAGCATGGGAAAAAAGACGATCAAAGCGCTGGTGATGATCTTGCTGGTTGGCCCGCTGCCGAACCAGATCACCAGCAGGGGCGCGTAAGCGACCACCGGCGTCGATTGGAAAGCCAGCACCAGCGGCGAAAGCGCATCTTCGAGCGCGCGGCTTTTCGCCATCCCATAGCCGAGCAGCACGCCAATGATCAGCCCGACGAACAGACCGACCAACAACTGCGAGAGTGTCGTCCACGTGTTCGACCACAGGCGACCATCGATTGCCACGTCGATCAGGCGCTGCACGACTGCCAGCGGCGGAGGGATGATGAAAGCCGGGTAGAGCTTGAGCATGGTAATGATCTGCCAGAAGGCCAGCAGCGCCAGCGCGACGATCAGCGGCGCGAGCGTGCGCGTCGGGCTGCGCTGTACCCGGCGGATCAACTGGTTATAGAGAGCATTGGCTTGCATGAAAAACCCCGTTCGCAAAACCGACGGGGCGCACTTGTGAGGGGAGAAGCCAAACACCGCCGAGCGCGTACAGCGTCAGCGTGATTTGAATCGTCGCAGAGAGCAAAGCCGCGCGAATCGCATCAATTCGCCGCGTTTTGCCGCTCGACTCAGCCTTCTCCCATCCGGACTATACCGTCGGCTCTGGAATCTGACCAGAATCCACCGGCACCGAAACAGTGCGCGGGTAGCGGGCTTGGCGACGGCAGTTATCGTCCGATAACTACGCCGCACCACCGCCGGTCGGGAATTACACCCTGCCCCGAAGGTCGGTTATTCAATTGTGCGCTGATTATAGCACGATTGAAATCCGTTTTGAAAAGTTGGACTGCGCGATGGCTTTGATGCGGATTGATCAATCGTGGCGCGGTAAATCTTCGAAGCCGTTCTTTCTGAGCGCCTGCTCTGCCGCTTTCGTCAGCGCGGGACGGCTGCTTTCCGCGAAATAGATGTCCTGAAGCACGGCGACCGCTTCCCAGCCGCCGATCTCACCCATCAAATCGAGAATAGCCGCTCCGGTCGATTCGGTCACACCGCTGTAGAGTTCGTCGGCAAGTGGTTGAATCGCATCCTCGTCCAGCTTGAGGAAAGCGAGACGCGCCGCCATCCGCTCGACTAAATTTGCGCTCGTCAGTTGAGTGACCAACTGGCGGATTTCCTGTGGTGTCATGGCTGCCTCGTCTATACAAGTCAACCATAACACACTTGCGCGGAAAAACGTAGAGGAAGCTGGCGAACTCTCCCGTAGAGAGTTCGCTACTCGGCAGCAGGCAGCGTGAACTTGAAATTCCCGCCCTTGCCGTCTTTGCTTTCGAGATTATCCTCGACCCAGATGCGCCCGCCGTGCGCCGCGACAATGTGCTTGCAGATTGCCAGCCCAAGCCCGGTACCGTCGCTGCCCGTGCGCGAAGGATCAACCTGATAGAAGCGCTCGAAGATGCGCTCGCGATATTCTTCCGGTACGCCCGGCCCACGATCCATGATGCTGACGACAACTTCATCACCGACCCGCTCGGCGCGGATTTTGATCTTTTCACGCGGCGGCGACCACTTGATCGCATTGTGGATCAGATTGCTCAGGACGCGCAGCACCTGATCACGGTCAGCCAGCACGTGCACCTGCTTCGGCACCTGATTGATCAATTCGATCTCTTTAGCGTCGCTCTGATATTCGAGCCGCGCAATCGACTCATCGACCAGATCGCTCATTGATAGATCGACCATGCGCAAGAAGGCTTCACCCGATTCGATCATTGAGAGATCGAGGAGTTCCTGCGCCAACCGTTGCAGCGAGTCGATCTGGATGGCGACATCACGCAGCGCCGAGGCGCTCTGCTTGCGCTTGGGCTTTTCCTGCTCGTGAAAGAGGCCATCGATGATTAGGCGAATGTTGGCAATCGGCTTGCGTAGTTCGTGCGAGATGTTGGTGACCATATCACGGCGGGCGCGGTTCAGGCGCACCAGTTCAGTCACGTCTTGCAGCGCCAGTCCGATGAACAGATGACCATCGCGCCGAATCACCTGCACGCGCACGCGATAAAAATGCTTGTGAAAGCTGATCTGTTCTTCGAGGCTTTCTTCCTCGTTCGCCAGCGCATCCTCGACCATGCTTTCCAGTTCAGGAAGCTCAGTCACGTCCGCGAGCGGCTTGCCCACCGGACGCTGATCGCCAAACAGCGTTTCAGCGCTCTCGTTGCTGGCGATGATGCGCATCCGGTCATCGACCACCAGCAGCGCGTCGTAAGCCACGTTCGAGAGAGTGAGCGCGAGCGCCAGCTTATAGCCGTCTTCCGTTTGTTCGTTGTCGAGCAGCGTCTGTTTCAGTTGATCAAGCGCGGTTTGCTGCTCGTCGAGCTTGTCGTGCAGGCTGTGCAGCTCGCGCTCGCGTTCGAGAATCGTCTCGTGAAGCTGGGCGAGCTTTTGCTCCTGCTCCAGCGTGCTGTTCAGGGACATCGCTTACCCTTCAAACCGATAACCGACCCCGCGCACCGTCACGATCCGCCGGGGATTAGAAGGATCATCCTCGATCTTCTCGCGCAGCCAGCGGATATGCACATCGACCGTACGCTTATCGACGTAATAATCATACCCCCACACTTTGGTCAGCAGCAGATCGCGCGAGAGAACGACGTTGTGATTGCGCATCAGTTCGGTCAGCAGATCGAATTCTTTGTTGCTCAATTTGGTTTCTTTGCCATCCTTGAACAGCCGCCGCCCGGTCAGGCTCAGGCGCAGATCATTCGAGATCAGCTCATCCTGCATCGCCGGGCGACCGGGAGCGCGACGCATGACGGCACGCACGCGCGCCAGAAATTCGCCGAGGCCAAACGGCTTGACGATGTAGTCGTCCGCGCCGCTTTCCAGCCCGACGATCTTATCGACTTCCGTGCCGCGCGCCGTCAGCATGATGATCGGGATGTGCGCGGTTGCGGGGTCGCGCCGCACCATCCGGCACAGGCTCAGGCCATCCAGCTTCGGCAGCATAATATCCAGCACGATCAGGTCAGGATGTTCGTCGCGCAGCTTTTCCAGACCTTCTTCACCATCCCCGGCGGTAAGGACGTTGAAGCCCTCGCCCTTGAGGTTATCCGCGAGATTCTTGGCGAGCGTTTCTTCATCTTCGACGATGAGTATCTTTGACATTGCTTCCTCGACTGTGGTCATCGCTACAGGATTAAGAATATCAAGTCTGTACTAAGTCGAGTTTAAGCTCGGTCGGAAATTTTCTTAACATACTTAAAATTTGCAGGAGACTTTCTTAGACTTCACTTTACATCCCCCGCGCTTCCGACCAAGCACGCACGCCGCCCAGCGTCCCGGCAGCTTTCACGCCGTTACGAATTGCCTGAGCGGTCACTTCGGCAGCAAACGCCCCGATTAAGGTCACGTCGGCGGGGATTTCACCCGTCGCCAACGCGAAGATCGTATCACCATCGTGCATGGTATGCGCCGGACGCACCGCGCGCGCCAGCCCATCGTGTGCCATCTGCGCGACCTTGTTGGCTTCGACTTTGTTTAAGCGCGCATTCGTCGCTACCACGCCGATCACGGTGTTTGATGCTTCGCTGATCGGCAGCGGACGCGGCATCAGCCGAAGCAGATTGAGCGTACCCGCGAATCCCCCCTCCGGCAGCCGCACGCCGCCGATGATCGATCCGTCCTCATCGACTACATCGCCGACGGCGTTGACCGCAACCAGCGCCGCGACCAGCAATCCGTCGCCCAGTTCCATGCAGGCCGAGCCAAGCCCGCCTTTGGTCGCCAGCGGATTGCCTAACATGCCGCCGATGCGACAGCCTGTCCCCGCGCCGACATTCCCCTGCGTGATCGGGTCGGCGCTGGCGTTGGCACAAGCAGCATAGCCCATCGCCGCATCCGGTCGAACGTCGCCGTGTCCAATCGCCAGATCGAACAGAATCGCCGCCGGGACAATCGGCACCAGATGCCCCGTTCCCGTTGTATAGCCGACCCCGTGCTCCTCCAGATAGCGCATCGCGCCGTCAGCCGACGCCAATCCATAGGCGCTCCCGCCCGACAGCATAATCGCGCTGACCACCTGCACGCCGCGCAGCGGATCGAGCAGGGCGGTTTCGCGCGTGCCCGGCGCGCCGCCGCGTACATCCACACCGCCGACTGTATTCGGAGGACAGAGAATCGCCGTGCAGCCCGTGATCGCCTCCAAATCGGTCGCGTGACCGACACGAATGCCAGAGATCGCCGTCAGCGAGTTATTCGTCAACGCTGTCATTGTTGGCGTCAGTGTAGTCGTCAGCGACAATATCGGTGTCATCGGATTCGTAGTCGGCGTCATCGAGGATTGCCATTGCGCGGTCGAAGTCTTCAGGCAGCACCAGCACGGTGATTTCTCCCAACATGCCAACCGTCAGGCCGTAAGCGCGTCCTGCCGGTTCCTGATGAATAAAGGTTTTGATTCCTTCAGTCTGAAGCCGTCCAGCGACAATATAAGCGTCTGGCTCACTCTGGGCGATATAAACAACCACCCATCCTTTAAGGTGACCGAGTGATTTCTGAGACATGTTAAGTTCTTACTTTCAATATTTTGTTCGATTTGGATCAACTATAGCGCAAATCAGCAAAAGAAGCGGCGGGGAATAGGAAAACAAAAACGACCGAGAGTTTGCTCGGTCGTCAGGGGTCATCCCCAGTGTTCCATGTTACATACACACACCACACCACACCACACACACACGCACAGTCGCAAGAAAGAGGAGAAACGCACCGCCTCCGAGACTTTCAGAAGACTGCGTTGGCAGCGGCGTACTCTCCCACCCAGTCCCCCGGGCAGTACCATCCGCGCTGGTGAGCTTAACTGCCGGGTTCGGGATGGGACCGGGTGGACCCTCACCGCTTCAGCCACCAACACACTTCCGCCTTCCCCCAGAC
>DASZXN010000394.1:0-9248 GCA_035545875.1 Phototrophicaceae bacterium | reverse complement strand
AGGCGGCGGCACTCAGCGGCAGCGATTGAGGTAGAGAATCGGCGACCTCTCGACATTTTGCCTGGGAAGCAAACGCTCTATTAGTTGATCTGATTCAAGCTGACCATGATCATATCCTAAACAGTCCGCTGAAGCGGACTTGGGTTTGCTCGCCGGGGGTTTTGAACCCCGGCGATAGTCGCAATGCGTTGCCTGTTACGATGCCGAGCAGGTGGGCGGGTTGGCGGTATACAGGTGCTGGTAGACGAAATGATTGGTGTAGATGAAGTCCAGATAGGATTTGGACTCGCTGTAGCCGACGATTTCGTAGAGGGTGTCCAGATCATTGCCGGATTGACTGAGCCACGTCTGAGCGATGCCGGGGCCAGCATTGTAGCTTAGAACCGCGCCGATGTCGCTGCCGTTCTGGAAATCACGCATGGAGGCGAGATAGTGCGTCCCGAAAGCGGTCGCAACGTTGGCACGATAGAGGTCGTCGAGGGTGTAGTTCGGCCACTGTAACTGATTGGCGACATCCTGCGCGGTGGCGGGAACGAACTGCATCAGACCGCGCGCGTCGGCGCTGCTGTCCACCGTCGGGTCGAAGCTGGATTCCTGCCGAATCAGCGCGAAAACCAGCAGCGGATCGAGATTGTTCTGCTGCGAAGCGGGAATGATCAGGTCGGCGTAGTCGAGCGGAAAGGCGAGGCGCAGCACCGCGTCCGGGATGCTCAGGAGTGATTGGTTGGTCGAGTAGATCAGGCGGGTGGCTGCCAGCAGCGAGGAGCGGTAGATCGGGATGGTCTGGTAATACAGCGCGAGTTGCAGCAGCCCGGCGGGGTCATCGCGGTGGAGCTTGTGCAGGTTGTCGAGTTCGGCGCGGGCTTCGTTCCACAGGCCGAGCTTCCAGAGTTCAACGCCGCGCTGAAGCATCGGGTCATTGGCGAGGTCGGGCGAGAGATCAGGTGAGGTGTTGGGCAGGTTGAACGCCTGCGAAACCCACTGCGCCGCCGCTGCCGGATCGGGCGCGGGATTGGTCGTGGTCGTGAGGGGCAGATTACTCATCGACGTGAGGCCGTTGAGCAGTTCGCAGGCGCGTGTGCTGAAAAATGTGCCCGATTCGACCGAAAGCGCTTTCTGCCATGCCTGTTTCGCAGCGCCGGGATTGTTGCCCTGCTGGAGCACCTTGCCTTCCCAGACGAAGCCCTCGGCGGTGCCGACCCGCGCGAAGAAATCGGCGGCCTGACTCGGATTGTCGGTGCGAATTTCCAGCGCGGCTTCGAGCAGGCCGGTTTTGGCCTCGTCGCTGGTGGGGTAGGTCTTGCCCAGTTGATCGTAAAGGCTGATGGCTTTCGCCGTATCGCCGTGACTGTATTCAGTTTCAGCAGCGCTGAGGATGGCCTGCGGCGCTTCAGGCGATTGCGGGTAAGTCGCGGCGACCTCGGAGAAAGCGGCGACGGCTTTGTCATAATCGCCCGTTTGCAGATCGGTGTTGCCCTGTTCGAGCGCCGCCGTGCTTGCCAGCGGATCGTTGGGATACTTCTGGCGTAAGGTGGCGAAGGTGGCGAGGGCGCTGGTGGCATCGCCGAGGCCACGCTGCGCCTTGCCGAGCAGCAGATAGAGTTCGGCGGGCGCGGTACCGCCATCCGTACCGAGATAATCGGTGAGAACGCTGACGACAGGCTGATAGTTCTGGTTATTGACGTTGATGCGCATTCGGTTGAGCAGATCGACGGTTTGACCGTCCTGTACCAGATCGATCAGCGCTTGCAGGGCGGACGGCGCGGATTGGTAATTGGTGATGATGCGCTGCAAACGCAGATAGGCCGAGTTGGTCTGACCTTCCTGCATCTCGATGTCGGCGGCGGCGAGTTCGATGCTGGCGCGAAACGAGCCGTCCTTGTCATAGTCCGCGCCGGGAATTTTACTCAGTGTGCCGAGGTAGCTGTCGATCTCCTGCAAGAGCGTGTTGTACTCGGTCAGCGCAGACTGTGAACTGCCGACCGCCGCATAAATTTCCGCGAGCTTCTGGCGCAGCGTGAATTCATCTTCGGGATCGCGCTGGGCTTCGGTGGCGAGGCGCAGGAAATACACGGCCTGATCGGGATCGAGGGCGGCCATCTGCTCGTCGAGGTAGCTGTCGATCAGCCCCGGCTTGAGCTTCTGCGCCTGCTGATAGGCGTTGAAAGCGTCAGCAGTCTTGCCGAGCGCCTGAAGCGCGCGCGCGTTCATGACGAGGGCTTCAAAGGTTGGAGCGCAGCCGCTCAGTTGATTGCTGAAGGCGGTTTCGGCGTCCTGATAATCCTCGGCGCGGAACTGAGTGACTCCAAGACCGTAGAGCGCGTCACACTTGGAGGCGGGATCGTTGGCCGCGCTGGTGTACTGGGCGACGGCGGTCGCGTAATCGCCATTGAAGAGCGCGGTATCAGCGCCGGTGAGTGCGGGATTCTGCTGCGCCTGAACGGAGATTTGCGCGGAAAGGGTCAGCAGTAAGGCGGTCAAGCAAAGCAGTAATTGGATATAAGCAAAACGTTTCAAGCGACATCCCTTATACGATTCGGGGTGGGTCAGGCAATGCTAACCTGTTGAGCGAGGCGCGTCAAGCGGAGGACAAAACCGATTTGAATCGCCAAGAACGCCAATGAAGAAAGACAAGGGATTTAACGCACAGACGCACAGACGCAAAGACGCGAAGAAAAGGCATGAGGAATCAAAAGCCCGCTGCCATTGCGAGCAGCGGGCTGGGTGTTCACGTGGGAACGGTTCGAGGTAGATTAGCCGATAACGCGAACGGCGCTGGCCTGCTTGCCCTTCTTGCCGTCGGTGATTTCGAACTCGACCTTCGCGCCTTCTTCGAGGGTGCGGTAGCCGTTGCCCTGAATTTCGGAATAGTGGACGAACAGATCAGGCCCACTTTCCTGGGTGATGAAGCCGTAGCCCTTCTCGCCATTGAACCACTTGACTGTGCCCGTGACACGACCTGCCATTTGTATTCACTCCTGAATAATTGGGTTTGCCATAGCCTGTTGTTGTACGTACATCCACTTATTTCAGGAAGGTTACACAGTACTGACGGAGATTACAGAGGGATAGCGTTGTAAACAATTCTGTCTTCTCGACTCATGGCTTATGGGTGCTTAACCACAGCACCGATGTGGTGAAGACAACATCGCCTTCTTATACCCACATTGCATCTTTAGTGTATCACGAAATTATAGGATGCAAGAGAGTGAATTTGCAGATGTTCAGAAACAATATCACCGCAGGCCACACGGAACGCCGTTCTTGCGGATTCTCGCGGCAGCAGACGGCAGGTTTTAGAATTGTCGGAAATCAACCTGAGGGGAGGCAAAGACAATGCGAGTCGTGATCATTGGCGGCAGTGGACACATCGGGACGTATCTCGTGCCGACGCTGGTCGAAATGGGCTATGAGGTGATCAACCTGACGCGCGGGCAGAGCAAGCCGTACACGCCCAATCGAGCGTGGGAAGCGGTCACGGCGGTTACGGTAGATCGGGACGCGGAGGATGCCGCCGGGACATTCGGCGAGCGGGTGAAAGCGCTCAAGCCGGACATCGTGATCGACCTGATCTGCTTCACCGAGGAGAGCAATCGGCAGTTGGTCGAAGCGCTGCGCGGTCAGGTGCAGCATTTCATCCACTGCGGCACGATTTGGGTCTATGGGCACAGCACGCAGGTTCCGGCACTCGAAGATCAGCCGCGCCATCCCTTCGGCAACTACGGGATTCAGAAGGCAGCGATTGAAGCCTACCTGATGCGTGAGGCACGGCTCAACGGCTTCCCGGCCACCGATTTGCTGGTCGGGCACATCACTGGCCCCGGCTGGCGACCGATCAACGCGCAGGCGAATCTCAATGTGAGCGTGTTCGAGAAGCTGGCGCATGGCGAAGCGCTGCCGATCCCGAATCTTGGGCTGGAAACGCTGCATCACGTCCACGCGGCGGACGTGGCGCAGATGTTCGTGCAGGCGATCACCCATTGGAGCGCGAGTGTGGGCGAGAGCTTCCACACCGTTTCGCCTGCCGCGCTGACCCTGCGCGGTTATGCCGAGGCCGTCGCGGGCTGGTTCGGGCAGGCGGCGAATCTCCAGTTCATGGCGTGGGATGAGTATGCGACGGCGGTGGGTGAGGTCGATGCAGGCGTGACCAAAGATCACATCGGCCACAGCCCGAACGCCAGCATCGCCAAAGCGCAGCGCATGATCGACTATCAGCCGCGCTACAGTTCGCTGCAAGCCATCCACGAGGCGGTCGATTGGCTGGTCGAGAATGGGCAGGTGAAGGTTTAAATCTGCTGTGTTGCAAGGATCGTTTGTGTAGGGGCACGACATGAAGGTGTCGAAAAAGTCGTCCATTCAGCCATGCTGCCCTCAGCCCCCGTCCCCTTCTCCCTCAGGGAGAAGGGGTGCAAGTCCCGCGCCCTGAGGGAGAGGGCTAGACCAATTTGGCGCAGCCAACGGCGCGATCTAAACTCACGGCATCCACCTCACCGATGGCGAGCAAATTGAAGAGGAGTTCTCATGAGCATCAAGTTTGGGACGTTCGTTCCGCAGGGCTGGCGTATGGATTTGGTCGAAATCGACGATCCGATTGAGCAATATGAGACGATGACCAACGTCGGCAAGATCGCCGAGGAAGTCGGCTATGACTCGATCTGGGTGTTTGACCACTTTCATACCGTGCCGACGCCGGAGATCGAAACCTGCTTTGAAGCCTGGACGATCACGGCGGGGCTGGCGCGCGATACCTCGCGCATCCGCATCGGCCAGATGGTCACCTGCAACGGCTATCGCAACCCGGCGCTGCTCGCCAAAATTGCTTCGACGGTCGATGTGATGAGTCACGGGCGGCTGATCTGTGGGCTGGGCGCGGGCTGGTACGAGCATGAGTGGCGCGCTTACGGCTACGGCTTCCCGGACATCCCGGATCGGATGCGCATGTTCCGCGAGGCGACCGAGATCGTCGTCAAGATGTGGACAGACGAGAAGGCCAGCTTCAAGGGTAAGTTCTACACGATTGACGGCGCGATCAACGAGCCGAAAGGCGTGCAGAAGCCGCACATTACGCTCTGGCTCGGCGGCGGCGGCGAACAGGTTACGCTCAAGCTGGTCGCACAGTGGGCGAACGGCTGCAACGTCGGCGGCGGACGACCCGATGTGGTCAAGCAGAAACTCGACGTGCTGAAGGGACACTGCGACAAGCTCGGACGGAATTACGACGAGATCACGCGCAGCACCGGGATTACGGTGTTCTTTGTCGAACCGGGTGATGATCCTGAACAAGCGACGGCAGCGGTGCGGGGCAGCACACCTTATGAGCAGTACGCGCGCGATAACTATGTCGGCACGCCGGAGCAGGTGATCGAGCGGATCAAGGAACTGGAAACACTCGGCATTGATTACGTGATTACCACGTTCCCGCGCATTGCTTACGATCAGACCATGCTGCGCCGCTTCGCCAGCGAGGTGATGCCCGCGTTCGCCTGAGCGCGAGAACGCACCCACGAATCATAACAACGGGGCGCGGCGGACGACTCCAAGTCGTGGCGCGCCCCTGCCTCTGAAAATATTATGAAATTGCTTGCGTCGCCTCGCTTCAATATTGAAGCAGGGTAGGTTCTGTGTTAGTATCCAGCCTATTGCCACTCTATTCAGAGCGGGACACGGCGTCCAATGATTGAGACCTACATTGTGACCGGTGGGGCAGGGTTCATCGGCTCACACATTGTAGAGCGCCTGCTGCGAGAAGGCCATCGCGTTCGCGTGATCGACAACTTCTCGACGGGAAAACGTGAAAATCTGGCCTCGTTTTCGGGAAATCTGGAAGTTCACGAAGTCAGCATCACCGACCGCGATGCCATAGCACCGGTCTTCCGGGGTGTGGACTACGTTTTTCATGAAGCGGCGCTGGCCTCAGTTCCGCGCAGCGTCGCTAACCCACTGGCGACGAATGAGACGAACATTACCGGGACGCTCAACGTCCTGCTGGCGGCGCGCGACAGCGGCGTGAAGCGCGTCGTGTATGCCGCGTCGTCGTCGGCCTATGGCGACGTTGAGGCTGAGGCGCAGGTCGAGACGATGCCGCCCAACCCGGTTTCTCCCTATGGGGTTTCCAAGCTGGCAGGCGAATTCTACTGTAAGGCTTTCACGCAGGTCTATGGCTTGGAGACGGTCGCGCTGCGTTACTTCAACGTATTTGGGCCGCGCCAAGACGAGACATCGGAATACGCCGCCGTGATTCCCAAGTTCATCAGCGCGATGATGGCGAACCGACCGCCGACGATCTACGGCGATGGCAACCAATCGCGCGATTTCACCTACGTCGATAATGCGGTTCACGGCAATATGTTGGCTGTGAAAGCGCCGGGAGTCGCGGGGGAAGTGATGAATCTGGCCGTTGGCGGGAGCGTCTCGCTGCTGGAGCTGGTTGAAAAGCTCAACCGCCTGCTGGGGACAGCGCTGCAACCGCTTCACGCACCTGCGCGCGTAGGCGACATCCGCTTCTCGCAGGCCGACGTGAACAAAGCGGTCGAACTGCTGGATTTTGCACCTGTCGCCTCGTTCGATACCGGGCTGGCGCGCACCATTGAATGGTTCAAGACGCGCCAGAAGGTTTGAACGTACCCACCATCCGTTCGATAACATATTTTGTCGTAATGGACTTCGCGGGCTAATCGGCATATATTACAGTGATAAATGTTGACGGAACTTTGTCGATAGCAACTGCCGATTATCACCGTGTTCCGTTGTGAGTGACAGGTTTTCTATGGATATAAGTCACCTGATTCGTGTTCTGAGAAGCTGGCTGTGGCTGGTTCTCGTCGCGGCGTTCGTGGGAGGCGGGATCGCCTTCATCCTCACGTCGCGGCAGGTGCCCATCTATTATGCCCAGACCACGATTTCAATTGGGCAGGCTTACCAGGATCCCAACCCTTCGCAGACCCAACTCTACGTGGGTCAGGATTTGGTCGCTACCTACCAGCATCTGGTACAAACCCGTGACGTTTTGCAAGGGGTGATTGATCAGCTTAAGCTGGATATGACCCCCAATCAACTGCAAACGCTCATCTCGACCAGCGCGATTTCCGACACGTCACTAATTCAAATTACGGTGCAGTACACCGATCCAATTCTGGCCGCCGACATCGCCAATGGCGTCGCCAACCAACTGATTGCCCACAGCCCGACCAACCTGACCGACGCGCAGCAGCAGCAAATCGATCTCGCCAACCAGCAAATCCAATCGCTGACGCAGGAAATCACGCAGGAACGCGCACAGGTCGCCAAAATCGATGCGCAGCTCCAAGCGACGGAAGACCCCAGCATCACGCAGAACCTGACCAGCCAGCGAACCGTGCTGGTGAACCAGATCAATCAGGCGTCGGCGACGGTCGCGCAGTTTCAGGCGACGATTGCAACCGCCCAGCAGCAGACCAACGTCGTGTCGGTCGTCGATCCGGCGATCATTCCAGTTGCGCCGAGAAGCGCTGACGCCAAGACCTCGACGGTTTTTGGCGTTTTTCTGGGCGCGGCGGCAGCTATCGCGCTGGTGATGGCGCTCGATTATTTCGACGACAAGCTGCGGACGGTGGAAGTCGCAACGCAGGTGTTGGCGCTGCCGATTGTCGGAGCCATTCCGCGCTTTGGCAAACGGGGCGATTCGTCAGCGGATCGGCTGGTCACGAATTACGGGTCACTATCCGAGGTGACGGAAGCCTATCGACGCTTGCGTACCAATCTGGTTTTCATGACCGATCAGGATCGCCAGAAAGTGCTGGTCGTCACCAGCGCCGGGCCGGGCGAAGGCAAAAGCCTGACGACCAGCAATCTGGCGGCGACGCTCGCGTTCGCGGGAATGCGCGTCCTGCTGATCGACGCGGATATGCGCCGCCCGATGCTCCACGAAATGTTCGGGCTGGAAAACAACATCGGGCTGTCAACGCTGCTGTTTGTCGATCCTGAGAACGCCAACGTGGGATCGAAGCGGAGTCGGGACGATGACATGAAAGTGCTGCGCACGCTCGATCAGTGTGTGCAGGCGACGCAGGTTCCCAACCTGAAGGTGATCACCAGCGGGTTTATCCCCTCGAACCCGTCGGAAATTCTCGGCTCGATGCTGATGAAGCGCTGGATCGAGGCGTTTCGAACGGCATCCAACATCGACGTGATTATCATTGATACGCCGCCGACGTTGATGTTCGCGGACAGTTCAATTCTGGGCGCGCTGGTCAATGCCACCGCGCTGCTGATCGTGGACAGCACGAAAACGCGGCGCAAGGCGGCGGTGCAGGCGCGCGATCAGCTTCAGCAGGTCGGCGTCGATGTCAAAGGAATTGTGCTCAACCGGCTCAACCCGCACGATAACACCAGCTACTATGGCGGCTACTACGGCGGTTATTATTCAAAGGAAGCCGAGCCGCAGAAGCGCGGTTTTGCGCGATTGCTCGGTCGCTAAGATCAACGCACCGTTTACTCAAAGACAAATATCCGTACCCGGCTGGATACGGATGTTTTTGTGTCCCAGTCAGGCCGCCGATGAATGAAATGGCCTATCGGTTTGACGTATAAACTGACATAATCTGCGCATATTTTTCACCGGAATTTTCGTCAAAAAGAGACCACCATGCCCCTCTATAAAGATCAACAATTGCGCACGATTGCGTTCCCAATTGGCGGCATCGGCACCGGATGTTTTTCGCTGTCCGGCAACGGCGAACTGATCGATTGGGAGATTTTTCACCGCCCGAACAAACAATGTTTACTGCCGAACACCTTCTTCTCGCTGTGGACGCAGAGCGCCGACGGCACGACCGATGCGCGCGTGCTGTCCACCTATCCCGATACGCCGAAACTGGGCGAGGTCGTCGGGCAGAATTTCTACGGCCTCGGTCACGGCGTGCGCCGCGAAACCGGAGCAGGGCTGCGCCACATGGACAAGAACACATTTCGCGGTGAGTATCCGTTCGCGTGGGTCGATTTCGAGGATGACAGCCTGCCCGTACAGGTCTCGATGATGGCCTACAACCCGATGATCCCGCTTAACGTGCAGGACTCAGGGCTGCCCGTCGGTATCTTCGAGTTCACGATCCAGAACACGAGCGCCGCGCCTGTCAACGTGGCGCTGGCGGCGAATCTGTTCAATGCGCTCGGTTATCGCGGGCATGGAACGTTTACCTACGTCGAAGACGGCGAATTCAAAGGCACGGGCGAAGCCAACTACAACCGCTTCGCGCAGGAGGGCAACCTCT
>DASZXN010000393.1:0-3901 GCA_035545875.1 Phototrophicaceae bacterium | reverse complement strand
GACGCGCTGCGCCAGGTGCGTTTGCTCGACTGCTGCAAGCAGACGAGCACCAAGCGGAGCCGTTAGCTCTGGCGCGCCTGCGTACTTGAGTGCGTGAACGGCCTGCTGAAGTTTGCCTTCGTGAGTTCCAGTCGAGGCGATAAAAACAAGCGGCGGCAGCCGATGTCCTGAAACATCGACCGCCACCGCGTCTAACTCATCCTGACAGCGCTCGCACCAACGCGCATCCACACGCCCGCATCCGGCACAGCGCGGCGGGAACAACAGATCGATCCCGGTATGGAGCGCTGCATACAGACGCTCTTTTGCATTACGATTTGCCTGGGCTATCCCCGAATCACGGGGCATTCTGTCCTCCCAGGTGAGGCGAAGCGAGCCGCCCGCTTAAAACACCGAATGAACTGCCGCCGAGTTGAGCAGAATGATCACCGACGGCCCTAGCAGAACGATCCACAGTGACGGGAAGATCAGGAAAACCATTGGCAGCATCATTTTGACCGGCGCTTGATGGGCTTTTTCCTGAGCGCGCTGGCGGCGCTTCACGCGCATCTGATCCGACTGGACGCGCAGGATTTTCGACATGCTCACGCCGAGTTGATCAGCCTGAATGATGGCGGCAACGAAGGCCGTCACGTCGGGAACATCCATGCGGTTCGCCATGTCGCGCAGAGAGTCGCGGCGCAGCTTGCCCAGTTGAATTTCACGCAGCACGCGCCCGAAGGCAATCGCCAGATCGTTTTCCCATTTCTCGTAAACCTTACCCATTGCCATGTCGAAACCGAGACCCGCTTCCACGCAGATCACCAGCAGATCGAGCGCGTCGGGCAGGGCTTTCCAGATGTTGTCCTGACGGCGGGTGATCTTGCTCTTGAGCCAGAGCGATGGGAAGTAGTAGCCCAGTGCCGTCGCGCCGAAGGTGTAGAGCAGACCGTTGGCAGGCGAAATACTCTTCGAGCCGATGAAGAACACGAAGAACGCGCCGAGGCCAAAGGCAACCGTGATGATGATGCGCATGGCGAAGAACGAGGCCGGATCCATGTTCATTCCGGCGAGTTCAAGCTGATGACGCGCGTCTTCGAGCTGCTTTTGCGGCGTGAATTTGGTTGTAACCTGCGCGAGCCTTTTCATCAGCGGCAGCAGCACACGGTCGCGGAAGGACAGCGACAGCTCGATTTCTTCGAGCGACTGGGGCAGTTCCTTGTCGTCGTATTCAGCGAGACGTTCCTGCAAGGGGTCGCGCCCACGATCTTCCTTCATGCCGACGTAGACCAGCCCGCCGAAAACAACCGCGCCGACGACCACAATGATGAGGACGATTATTGGATTCATGCGCTTACCTTAGGCTAGATATCGATGTCCACGATTTTCTGGACGATAGCGAAACCAATGCCGATCAGCGCCAGACCGATACCGAGCATCGGCCAGCCGCAGGTACGATTCTCGAACAGATTGCCCATGTAGCTGGGGTTAATCGTATACAGGAACAGCGCCAGAATGATCGGCAGAAAGCTGATCAGGTAGCCGGTAATGCGCCCCTGCGCTGTCAGTACGCGAATTTCGCCCTTGAGCTTGATACGCTCACGAATAGTATGGCTGATCACGTCGAGAATTTCGGCGAGGTTACCACCGACCTCGCGCTGAATGTTCACGGCGGTAATCACGAGGTCGAGGTCTTCGCTTTCGACGCGGTTGAGCAGGTGTTCCAGCGCGTCTTCCAGATCAATGCCAAGCTGGACTTCCTGCACCACGCGCTTGAATTCGGTGGCGGTTGGTTCGGGAGCATCACGGGCGATGGCTTCCATCGATTGCAGAACGCTGTAACCGGAGCGCAGGGCGTTCACCCACAGGCCAAGCGTATCCGGCAGTTGATTCTCGAATTTGATCAGGCGCGAAGAGGTGATGCGGGAAACATAAATGCGCGGCGCGAAAAAACCGACGAAGGCGGCGACGATGCCCATCACCAACTGCTGCCCGAACAGCACGAAATAGCCGAGCGCGAAAAAGCCGAACATGCTGATGACGTGCAGCGCGGCATATTCCGAGACCGTCAGCTTGAGGTCAGCGCGCGACAACTGCTGTCGCCATTGTTTGCCGAATTTTCGCTCGGATACAAGGTTGTCGAGCCGCTCCTGAAGGGCGCTGGGCTTTTTCTCGACGGGTTTGTCTTCGGGCACATCTTCGAGTTCGAGGAAGGAGGAGTTGGTGTCTTCGATGCGGGCAAGGCGCTCTTCAATAATGTCCTTTTCCGACCGAACGCTCACGATTCCCCAGACGATCACGCCGACGGCAACAACGGCGGCGATTGCGATGATGATGATCGGACTCACGTTGGCTACTCCTGATCCCTTAACCCCATTGTAGAGTTAAGACGGGCGCTGTCAAGCAGCGCCCGCTTTCTTTTACTTTACTTTTATCTAGAGGATCGCTTACGTTCTGCCGACACCAAAGACCGACGGCGGCAGATAAATTCCTGCGGCTTCGATGCGGTCGGTGAATTTCGGACGGATGCCGGTCGGACGGATGCGGCCAACGATTTTGCCGCCCTCGACGCCCGTTTGCTCGAATTCGAAAATGTCGGACATGGTGATCATATCGCCTTCCATGCCCTGCACTTCGGAGACTTTCACGACTTTACGTGTACCGTCGCGCAGGCGTTCCTGATGCACCACTACGTCGAGCGCGCTGGCGATTTGCTCGCGGATTGCGCGCACGGGCAAGTCCATACCAGCCATCAGGCACATGACTTCCAGACGCGAAATCGTATCGCGCGGGCTGTTGGAGTGCGCTGTCGTCATCGAGCCATCGTGACCCGTATTCATGGCCTGAAGCATGTCCAGCGCTTCACCCGAACGGCACTCCCCGACGATAATGCGGTCAGGGCGCATACGCAGCGAGTTGACCACCAAATCCTGAATGGTGACTTGACCCTTGCCTTCAATATTCGGCGGGCGGCTTTCCAGCGTCACAACGTGTTCCTGGCGAAGCTGAAGCTCCGCCGCGTTTTCAATTGTGACGATGCGCTCGTCGTTGGGGATGAAGCTCGAAAGCACGTTGAGCAGCGTCGTCTTGCCCGACCCGGTGCCACCAGAGACGATCAGATTCAGGCGACCGATGATGCAGGCGCGCAGGAATTCGACGATTTCTTTGGTGATCGAGCCGAACTTGATCAGGTCTTCGGTGGTCAGCGGTTTCTTGAAGAATTTACGGATAGTAATCGTTGGGCCGACCAGCGCAATCGGGCGGATAACAGCGTTCACGCGCGAGCCATCAGGCAGACGGGCATCGACCAGCGGCGAGCTTTCATCGACGCGACGACCGAGCGGCGCGACGATGCGGTCGAGGATACGCAGGACGTGATCATCATCCTCGAAAGCGATATTCGCGCGGACGATGTTGCCTTTGCGCTCGACGAAAATGTTCTTCGGCCCATTCACCATGATTTCGGTAACGGTTTCGTCGGCCAGCAGCGGTTCCAGCGGGCCAAAGCCGAGAATTTCCGCGACAATCGACTCGAACAGGCGCTGCCGCTCCTGACGCGCCAGCACCATGCTTTCTTCGGCGAGAATGGCGTTGAACAGTTCTTCGATGTGCGCGCGAACTTCGTTTTTGCGCGTCAAGTCCATCGATTGATCCAGCTCGGAGAGGAGGCGATTCTGAACGCGCGTCTTGAGGTCAACGTATGCGTTCTCACGACCGGGCTGGCTGCGCCCCATGACCTGCTGGTTGCGCGAGCGCATCGCGGACAGGCGCGACTCGTCACCACCACCGATGCCGTTGTCGGCAGGCATGTTGACTTCACCGGAACCCGAATCACGCGGCGGAGGCGCGTCACCGCCGCCACTTCCAGACCCACCGCTTTTTTCAATGCGCCTCAGTAAGGACATAACGTCCGTCTCCTGTC
>DASZXN010000392.1:0-4337 GCA_035545875.1 Phototrophicaceae bacterium | reverse complement strand
AGCTCTACATGCGCTACGCCGTCACCCTGCGCCGCATTATCGAGGATGAGCAGGCCGCCCAGCGTCGCCGCCAGCAGGCCAAATCTGCGCTGCGAACGCTGAACAGCAATCTGGACGACGTGTTCCACAAAATCGAGCGTAATGGCGGACGCGCCGCCGTTTAAGCGCACGACTTCAGCGAACTTATCGAACGGGACACCTGAGCGTGTCCCGTTTCTATTTCTACTCCACGACAGGCGGATTCGTCAGCGGCTGACCCGTCAGCATCGCCCAGCCCTGCCTGAGCCAGCGATAGGCGATCACGATGTAGAGGATCGCCAGCCACACCACCAGCCCGACCACCAGTGTAAGCAAAATCTGCGTATACGGCGCGATGATGTTGACCAGATCGCTGTTCATGCCCTGCATTTCGGTGACGGCCTCGCCGAACTGCCCCGGCACCTGCCCGATCAGGCTCACGTCCGAGAGCGCGCTGGTCAGGCTGCCGAGCGAGTTATAGAGATTCTGGATGAAGTCACGCGCCGCGCTCAATCCCGGCACGTCGAGATCGACGGGCGGGATATTCGGCAGCGGCACACCTGCCGGCCATTGCAGCCCCCCATAGTGAATCTTGAAGTTGTTGATCGTCGTGAGGACGCTCTGCGCCGCCGAGTTCGCCGAGGTGTTGATCTGATCGGCGACGTTCTTCAATTCGGTGAAGCGGGTGCTCACGGTATCAATCGTCGTCTCGACCTGATCGAGCTTGGTGTTGATGCGATCCACGCGTGTCGTGATGGTCGTTTGCACCTTTCCGGCAATTTGATCCGCCACTATCACCGTTGCCCCGCCCAGCAGCAGCGGCAGAATCACCGCCACAATCATCAGAAAGCCGATTACCCGTTGCATCGTTGTACTCCTCTGTCATCTTCAGCCTAACCAATATCATTCGCGAATTGTTTTCGTAGGGGCGAGGCGTGCCTCGCCCCTACATGCTCACGACGATGACGTTTCCAGAACGGTTTAATTACGCATTCCACCATCCAGAGAACCTGTTGAATCCGTTTAAAGATTCGTAAGAATAGCGCGCTACCATTACGTCATGCGCTGACACAAATCCTCGCATAAATAAAAGAATTACGGTAGGCTGGAGTTGAAGCTGATGCTGCGAAAAATCGTTTTGCTGCTGCTCGTCCTAATCCCGTTTTCGCTCGTGTACGCGCAGAACGCAACCCCTGAAGTGACACCGCAAGCCAATGGAGGCGACGTGAGCGGTCAATATGTCGGTCAGCCTGATCTCGCCGCGCCCGAATTTCCGAGCGGGCTGGAGTGGCTCAACGTCGCTGCGCCGCTGACGATGGCCTCGCTGCGCGGCAAAATCGTGATCCTCGACTTCTGGACGTATGGCTGTATCAACTGCATCCATATGTTCCCGATCTTGCAGCAGCTTGAGGACAAATACGGCAGCGCCCTCGCCGTGATCAGCATCCACTCGGCCAAGTTCGACAATGAAGGCAACACGCAGAACATCCGCGAGATCGTCGAGCGCTACGGCATCACCCACCCGGTCATCAACGACAATCAGTTCGTCCTCTGGCGCACCTATGGCGTCAATGCCTGGCCCACCTTCTACGTGATCGACCCACGCGGCAACGTGCTGGCGCGGCAGGCAGGCGAAATCCCGTTTGACGCCTTCGATAAGCTGATGGGTGGCATGGTCAATTACTGGGATGGTATTGGCGAACTCAGCCGAACGCCGCTTCCGATCAAGCTGGAAGGCTCGAACTTACCCGCCGGACTGCTCGACTTCCCCGGCAAAATCGTCGCCGATACGAGCGGAAATCGCCTGTTCATCGCGGACAGCAGCCACAACCGCGTCATCATTGCTGATCTGAACACCGACAAGGTACTCGACGTGATTGGCAGCAGCAAACAGGGACTCGATAACGGCGCGTTCGAGACGGCGACCTTCAGCACGCCGCAGGGCATGGCGCTCAGTGCCGACGGCAAAACGCTCTACATCGCCGATATGGGTAACAACGTCATCCGCGCCGCCGATTTGAGCGCGCGCACGGTCAGCACCGTCGCCGGGACAGGCAAGCTGTTCTACGGCATGGCGATTGACAATCAACCCCTGCCCGCCCTCAGCGCCGATCTCAGCAGTCCCTGGGATTTGGCGATGGGTGACGCCAATATCCTTTACGTGGCGATGGCGGGTGTTCATCAGATTTGGGCGCTGCACCTCGACGCGCAAAAGATCATTCCGCTGATTGGTGATGGTCAGGAAGGCTTGTTGAGCGATTCGCTGGTCGGATCACAGCTTGCCCAGCCGAGCGGCATCTTCTACCGCGATGGCATTCTCTACATCGCGGACAGTGAATCAAGCACGATCCGCGCCGCCGACATTGCCAAGCGCACCGTCACGACGATTGCCGGGACAACCGCCGAGGGCAACCTGTTCGATTTCGGCGACAAGGACGGCGTAGTCGGCACGTCACGCTTGCAGCACCCGCTCGGCATCACGGGCGGCGCGGACGGCCTGCTCTACGTCACGGACACCTACAACAGCCGCATCAAAGTCCTTGATCCCAAGACGAATACGATTACCACGCTTTCCGGTCAGGGCGAAGGCGGCGGCTTCAAGGATGGCGCGGAAAGCGACGCCGAGTTCAACGAGCCGGGCGGACTGACGTTGGTCGGGGATAAGCTCTACGTCGCAGACACGAACAATCAGGCCATCCGCGTGATCGACCTGCAAAGCCAGCAGGTCAGCACGATTCAGTTCCCGAACCCGGACAAGCTGCAAATTGGCGACGAGACGACGATTGTCGGCGGGAACGCGGCACAGGCGCAGGTGATCACGCTGCCCGCGCAAACGGTCGCGTCGGGCGAAGGCACGATTCACGTACAGATCACGCTGCCGGAGAATTACCAGATCAACCCGGATGCGCCGTCGGGCAGCGAATGGAACAACGAGGGCAGCGCGATTGACATCCCCGAAGCAGGACGGATGCAGTCGTTCAACACGGCAGATTTCAGCGTGCCGATCATGCTGACGGCAGGCAGCGACACGCTGCACGGCTACCTGACGACCTACTACTGCGAGCACGACCAGCAGTCGTTGTGCTTCATTGACGACGTGCAGATCGAAGTGCCCGTGACGGTCAGCGCTGATGCGACGAGTAAAGAAATCACGATAGCGCGGACGATCACGCCGCCGCAGGTCGATGCGACGAGCGGCATTACGGGGAGCTAGATCGACCAATCGGATCCTTTGTCAGGGCGGGGCTAAACCTCGCCCTGACAAAAATCCGCTTCGTACTGAGGTCACGCCGTCTGTCGAAAATCGGATTGGGAAATAAAAAGGCCGCTCATCTGAACGGCCTTTTCGTTGATGCGTTTGCTGGAACTACGACGCGGCAGTCGCGGCGGCAGTCGATTCCGTCGTCGCCTCGGCAGTCGCTGGCGCTGATGCTTTCGTCGCTTCAGCAGTCGCGGCGGCAGTCGGTTCGGCGGTGACGGCCTCGGTCGGGGTGGGCGTCGGCAGCGGCGCATACGGCGGCGTGCTGATCCAGCCCGTCAGTGTGTTGATCACAGTCTGCGGGACGACGTAGATCGTCTGGCTGCCCGTCAGCGTAACGCCGGGGTTGTGGATGACGTTGGCCGTTGGATAGGCGGTGACGGCGGCAGTGGTCTCCGGCGTGACTTCGACTGTACCAGCAACAGGCCCCAAATCGGTGACGGCGACTGTCGGCACGACGTTGGCGTTGGAAGTTGCCTCAGCGGTGGCCTCAGCGGTTGCTGAGGTCGCCTGACGCGGCTGTGCCTGGAAAAGCAGCTTGCCCGCGCTCGCAGGGGCAGTAGCAGCAACAGTCGTGACGACGGTCGGCGAAGGCGTTGGCGTCACGGCATTGCCTGTCGGTATAGCCGTCGCTTCGGCGGTGGCGGCGGGTGCAGCCCCCTGTTGAACAATCGCGTAGTAGCTCGGATTGGTCGGACTCTTCGAGCCGATGTAAACCGTGTAGAGCTTGTTATCGCTCGTCGTCACCAGAATGGTGTACGAGGGTTTGTCCAGCCCGAAGGTCGAAAGCTGCGTATCCGTAAAGCTGTTGGTGTACTGCACAGTCGTGATCTGCCCAACCGTCGAGTTGATTGTGGACTGGTCGGGATCGCGCTGCGACAGGGTATTGGTGCCGTCGATGTGCCATGCGCCCCCGGTGTCTTTCGACAGGGTTGTGAAGTTCCCGGAGGTGTTATCCCGAATTTCGTAACGCACAACCTTCGTTCCATCAATACCGGGCAGCAACGGGCCAGTGCTGGCGGCAACGGTCGGAGTCGTAGGTGGCGCGCTCGTCTGCTGG
>DASZXN010000391.1:0-1551 GCA_035545875.1 Phototrophicaceae bacterium | reverse complement strand
ACCGTGTGCGTCCTAATTCTTTTTGATCACCCGCCCGAAAATTTCCTCATACGCTCGCTTGACGGGTTCCGGCGACAGCGCGTGTTCCGCGTATATTCGTCCCGCCATTGACATCGATTCGCGCAGTTCCGCCGATCCCTGCAAGCGCTGAAGCGCGTTGATCATTGCCCGTGAGTCGCCAATCGGCACGACGATCCCCGCGCCGGATTGATCGACCAGCCCCGCGCCCTCGCCGCGAATTGCCGCCACGACGGGCGTTCCGGTCGCCAACGCTTCGTAGAGCTTGGCCGGACGAGTTCCGCCCGCGACCGAGTGATCGCCGAGCGCGATCAGGCTGGCGTCAGCCATCGCCCAGATACCGGGCATGTCCTCGTGCGGCAGCACGCCAAGCAAGCGAACGTTGCTCAGGCCGCGCTCGCGAATTTTCGCCTCGACCTGCTCCCCCTGCGATCCGCCCCCCGCGAACACGAAGGCCATATTGGGCAGCGCTTCCGCCGCCCGCAGCATGACCTCGAAATCGTAGGTCAGGCTCATGTTACCGACGTGAACGACGACAAACTGATCCTGCAAGCCGTAGCGTTCACGTGTCGCCATGCGCAAATCGGATCGACCGGGGCGAAACACGTCCAAATCGACCGCATTCTTGATTAACGTGCTGCGCGACTCGTCCGGCAGAATCTGGCGAATCCCGTCAAGCACGCCATCCGTCATGCCAATCACGTGCGCCGCGTCGTGATAGGCCCAGCGCTCGACTCGTGACGCGACCTTAACCATCGTGCTGTCGGCGCGCAAAGCGCCCGTCGCCACTGCCGATTCCGGCCACAGGTCGGAGACGTTCAGCACCATCGGCGCGCGCTTGACCAGCCGCAGCCAGCCACCCGTCAAGCTGACAAACAACGGGTGCGATTCAACCAGAATTACGTCCGGGCGCTGCATGAACGTCCCGCGCAGCGCCGCCAGCGCCATAAAGCTGAACTGATTGAGCAGCCGCGCTTTTGTCCCTTTGCTTGGTGAGGCGTAGACCCACACGCGCTGAATCGTCACGCCATCGAGCGTCTCACGGCAGACGATTTTCCCGCGATAGGCAGGCCGAATCACGCCTTCGGGATAATTGGGCATCCCGGTCAGCACCGTGACGTTATGTCCATCGGCAGCCAGCAATCGCGCAAGGCGGCTCAGGCGAACGGCTGCCGCGCCAAACTCCGGTGGATAGAATTGGGTCAGTATCCAGATACGCATCTTATCTATACAGGATTGCGCGAGCCTGCTACGATACTAGCAGCGTATTTGACCAGCGTCGAGGTGACGATGTGCGGAATCACCGGAATGGTGCATCTCAAACGGGGCTTTGCCGATCCAACCTGCGTGCTTGAAGCCGCGCACACGATGCGCCATCGCGGGCCGGACGGCGAAGGCTATCTGCTGCTCAACACCGCGACAGGTCAGCACAGCTTGCGCAATGGGCCGGATACTCCTTCCAATATTTACTATCCACAAGTGACCGATCCGGTCGATTTCACGCCCGATCTGATCCTCTCGCAGCGCCGCCTC
>DASZXN010000390.1:0-4078 GCA_035545875.1 Phototrophicaceae bacterium | reverse complement strand
CCGGCGTGATTAAGCCGGATGAATTGAATGAACTGGAAATCTGGAACCTGCTCTGTGATCGTTTGAACTGGCATGGCGGCATGATGGACGAGATCATGCTGCATACGTTCATCCGCGACTTAATCGGTCTGCTGGTCGATGACATGCTGCGGACAACCGAAGCGCGTTTGGAACAGATTCAGCCGAAAACGCCGGAGGATATTCAGCGTCAGCGTGAAAACGTGATCGGCTTCAGCCCGGAAATGGCGCGCATGAACAAGGCGCTCAAGGCGTTTCTGTATCAGAATATGTATTACAGCGTGCGCGTCGTGCGCATGAAAGTACGTGGACAGCGCTTTCTTGAGCAAATCTTCCAGACTTTGCAGAGCGACCCGCGCCAACTGCCAAAAGAGTGCCAGATCGAAGCAAAAGAGCATCCGCTGACGCGCGTCATCGCGGACTATATTGCCAGCCTGACGGATCGCAGCGCGATGATGGAATATCGGCGTTTGTTCGATCCCGACGCGCGGCCTTGAGAGAGTGATGGTATGGCGAGTGAAACCGTATTGAACGGACGCTATCGTCTGGTTGCCCAGCAGGGCAGCGGGGGCATGGCGGTCATCTATAAAGCAATCGATCAATCGTTAGGGCGCACCGTCGCAGTGAAAATTCTGCGCCCCAGCCTGACCAACGATCCGGCATTTCTGGCACGCTTCCGTAATGAGGCGCGCAGCGTCGCCAACCTGACTCACCCCAACATCGTCACCGTACATGACGTGGGCAGCGACGGCCCGACGCATTACATCGTCATGGAGTTTGTCGAAGGCACGGACTTAAAGCGGATTATCAAGGCGGAAGGCGCGCTGCCAATTGAGCGCGCGCTCAATCTGGCGATCCAGATTTGTGCGGGGATTGGCTTCGCGCATCGTGCCGGGCTGGTTCATGCTGACGTAAAGCCGCAGAACATGCTCGTCACGACCGACGACATCGTGAAAGTGACCGATTTCGGTATCGCCCAGGCGCTCAGTGAAGGCCAGCCTAACGAGAAGCAGCAGGTCGTCTGGGGCAGCCCGCATTATTTTGCGCCCGAACAGGCGCGTGGTGAGAAGCCAACCCCCGCATCCGATGTCTATTCGATTGGCATCGTGATGTTCGAGATGCTGACGGGGCGGCTGCCGTACACCGGCGCGAATCAGCAGGAACTGGCGCTGGCGCACATCCGGGATCGCATTCCGATGGTCACCGAGTTCAACCCGAATGTGCCGGACAGTCTGGCGAAGATTGTCTACAAGACGATGAGCAAAGAACCAGCCTCGCGCTACCGTATGGCCGATCAGCTAGGGCATATTCTGGGGAGTTATCGCGAGCGGGGACGCGAGGATACGATTTCACAGCAGCGCGCCACACCTCCGCCGATGCAGCCGACACTTCCCAACGCTGCCAACCAGCCGAGCACGCTGCCGCCTCCGCCTCCAACGTGGCAGCAGCAGACGTGGCAGCAGGGCACGGCACAGCCGCGCACGCCGCTGCCGCAGGGCGTTGAGCCGCTGCCGCCGCAGACACAGCGCTATGATCTCGCACCGAATGCGCCGGGGACATTTCAGGCAGGCCGTCCGCAGCAGCCATCGCCCTTCGCGGCGCAGCAGCACAGCGGCAATACCAGCCAAATCTACACGCCGGCCTATCAGCAGCGCCCGCCCGCACGACAGGAAGCGCCCTCGCCGCTCGACGTAGTGACGATCATGTTGGCAATTCTGGCGTTCTTTTCGGTCGGCTGCCTGATTCCGCTCTACATCGCGGTCTTTCAGGCACGCTTTGGCTGATCGTCAGCCCGTCATGGCCGGGACGCTGGATTGAATCGAGTACGAATCGACTGAAACGGTCGCTTCGCCGTCGGCGGTAGCGAAGTAGATGCCGATGCGCCCATCCTTGAGCGTGCTGTCGTTCACGGTAACAATCTTTTTGTCATTGACGTAACCGGTGAGGGTATCAGTCACGATTTGGATGGTCAGATCGTTGTCCTGCCCAAGCGGATGGATGCTGCTGTTAGGCGTCCAGGGTTCTTTGGCATCCTGCTTGCGCAGTTCTGTCCAGATGCCGTTTGAACGCACCCAAATGCCAAAGCGACCTTCGCCATCGACCGCGAATACGTTGTAGTTGTTCTCGTCGTGATAGCGAAAGACGATTCCGTAAGCGCTGGTTGGCTGGCTGGTCGTTTCGAGTTTGCCCACCATATCAATCGAGATGTTCGAATAGGCCGTGTCAGTCGCATAGATGCTGGTCGAGGCGGTGCGATTTTGCGTGCTGCGCATCTGGTAACGACCATCCGACGTGAACTGGCGGGTCAGCCAGTTTGAACTCTCAGTTGACCACAGCGACCGCGTGGGATCGCTCGCGTCGAAGGTGCTGGAGAAATAGATGTCATCGACGTTGGCGGTCGCGGCAGGGGCAGCCGTCGGCGCAGTGGGCTGAGTCGCGGCGCGGAACTGCATTGTGTTGATGAGCAGCAAGATCAGCAGCAAAACAGCGCCGAGCGCCGCGACGATAATCGCGCCGGACGTGCGCGGATGTTGGCGAATCTGCACGGTAAAGGTTTCAAAGACGCTGGTGGTTGCTGCCGGGAGAACGGTTGTCTTGGGGACGGCCTCGACAATTGTGGTCGCGTCGCTGTCAGCCGACTCGAAAGCGGACTCGAAGGCCTGCGCGAACTCGGCGGCGTTCTGAAAGCGATTTTCCGGGCTTTTGGCAAGCGCCTTACGGAAGAAGTCATCAAACTGATGGGTATGGATGAATTCGGATGGGGCAGGCGGAGTCGTATTGAGATGTTTGAGCATGACCGCCAGACTGCTCTCGTCCACGAAGGGCGGGCGACCCGTCAGCATCTCGTAAGTCATGATGCCAAGCGAGTAGAGGTCGCTGCGGGCATCACCGCCTTGACCATTGGCCTGCTCTGGCGACATGTAAATCGGCGTGCCGGTTGATACACCGTCCTGCGTCAGACGCGCCCCTTGCATCAGTCGAGCAATGCCGAAATCAGTCAGCACGGCGCGGCCATGTTCATTGAGGATGACGTTGCCGGGCTTGACATCACGGTGAACCATGCCACGCATGTGCGCATAACCAAGCGCGGACGCGAGATCCGCCACGATTTCACGGACGCGCTCGCGCGGAAGTTTCCGATTATGGATTGCTTCTTCTTCAAGCACTTCGCGCAGCGATTTGCCGGGCAAATACGACATGACCATGTAGTACAGGGTCGTGTCGTCGCGGGTGACTTCGTTGAAGTCGTAGACCTGAACGATGTTTGGGTGATTGAATCCGGCGATAAACTTGGCTTCACGCTCGAAGCGCTCTTTGAAGGTGGGATCGTCGGCCAGATGCTCGTGGAGAACCTTGATGGCGACGACACGCTCCAGACTGGTATCCCACGCTTTGTAGACGCGCGCCATTCCCCCTGAACCGATACGCTCGCGCAGTTGGTAGCGGTCAAGCTGTCCGTTAAGGGAGTCGATCATCCGGTCATTCTCCGAGAGGTCACAAATACCATTATACTCTACGTGTGTTTCGAAAGATTGGATTACTCTTAATGTATCTGTGCTGAAAAACGCTTTGGGTGCAACAGTGGTACTAACAGAATCCGTACATTCGCTGTCAGCGCGAAAAGTTGAACTCTGCTATACTGCACTTCGGGACTCTAGCGAGGGATAAGGCATGACAGCGCGTGTGACCAACCGGACGGAACGTCTGGTCAAGATGGAGCAGCTTTTATTTCGCAGCGCCGCCGGTTTGCGCGCGGTTGAGCTTGCCGAAGCCTGCGACGTGGATCGCCGCACCGTCTACCGTGATTTGTCGCTGCTCAACGAAGTTGGCATCCCGATTTACCAGAAAGATGGACGCTTTTGTCTGGAGCGCGAACAGTATTTAGCGACGATCCGCCTGAGTTTCAACGAGACAGTCGCGCTGCTGCTGACGGCCTCGCTGTCCAAGCACAAGAATCCGCATCTCGCCTCGGCGATGGAGAAGCTCAGTCACGCGCTGCCGGAACCTGTCGCCACTCATGCCGGTCTGCTGACTGAACTCACGCATCCGCATCCGCTTG
>DASZXN010000389.1:0-1646 GCA_035545875.1 Phototrophicaceae bacterium | reverse complement strand
CCGCCTATAACCCGCCAGCAATTATGCGCACTACAACGCGTCGTCGCGGAGCGGTTATCGATGTGACACCTCCGCTCAGGCAGCCAGTTGAGCATAAGGAAGCGGAAGCAAATTCGGCTGCGCCAAACGCGGCTGATGATTTTGTTGAACCTTCCGCGCCGTCCGTCGAAAATCAGGCAAATGCAGCGAATGCAGCCTCATCTGTGCAAAGGCAGATTGACGAGACTTCCCGGTCAAGCGTGTCGGAACGTGAGACGCCACCCCCAATGAGCGCCGCGCCAGCGCTCGCTGGCGAAGCCCCTTCCGTTCAACGTGAAGCTGCGTTGTATTCGTCGTCGGGCCGCGCCGAGAGCGCCGAACCAGCTTCGAACAGCGCAGGATCGCCGCTCGTGTCGCCGCAGGCGAATATCCCGTCCGTACCTTCACCTGATAACCGACAAGACCAAACTATCGGCGTGGCTGGCTCGTCGAACGACTCGTCCGTGATCGCGCGTTCGGTAGCGAGCGAATCTTCATTCGCGCCATCGTTCGCGCCGGATACTTCTGATACGCCGCCTCCGACCTCGACGAGTGCGCCCTCAGAACCGATCCAGACCACCACGATGCACACAACCAATATCGCGCGGAGACCTGACGAGGAGACCGATTCTCGCCCTTTTGAAGATCGCGCTGTCTTTGCCCCCAACACTCCTGCTGACGCCCGCATGGGCAGCGCGGCACAACCGACTCCTGTTTCATCGATCCAGCGATCCGCAACACCGCAGTCGAGCCTAAATTCGCCTGCTGCTCCTACTCAGGTCAGCCCTTCAGCGCCGGATACTGGTATCCAGCGCAAAGCCACTCCCGATTCATCCACCCAGCAAAACGCTTCGTCAGATGCTGCTGAGGTATCGGCGCGTATTCGTTCCGAAAGTCAGCCGACGCCATCGCCTGACGCGCTAATTCAACGCCAATCCGCGCCAGACCAGCCCGCCCCGCTGAATACTTCCGCAGTGAACTCAACAGATGTGCCCAGTCTTCAGCATGTGTCCGCGCAACCTGTCGAGTCACCTGCGCCAACGGTCAGCCGCACCGATACGCCGGACATTTCTCAGCCGAGCCAGCCCGCCTCACTGAACTCGCCGTCCATCCCATCAGTACCGGACGTGCCTAACCTTCAGCGTGCGCCTGCGCAATCGAGCGAACCATCCGCGCCGTCCATCAGCCGCACCGCTACCCCGGACGTGCCTAACCTTCAGCGTGCGCCCGCGCAACCAAGCGAACCATCCGCGCCGACTGTTAGCCGCACCGCTACGCCGCCGGACGCTTCGCAGCCAATTCAGCCAGCGCCAAACCAGCCTGCCCCGCTGAACCCGCCGTCCTTCGCACCGATGCCGGACGTGCCTAACCTTCAGCGCGCCCCCGCGCAACCTGTCGAGTCACCTACGCCAACGATTAGCCGCACCGATACGCCGGACGCTTCCCAGCCGATCCAGCCGTCACGCCAGCCCGCTCCGCTGAACCCGCCGTCCTCCGCATCAGTGCCGGACATGCTTAACCTTCAGCGTGCGCCCGCGCAATCGGGCGAACCATCCGCGCCGTCCATCAGCCGCACTGATACGCCGGACGCTTCCCAGCCGATCCAGCCGTCGCGTCCCTCAGCGCCA
>DASZXN010000388.1:0-15218 GCA_035545875.1 Phototrophicaceae bacterium | reverse complement strand
CCCGTCAAAGTGGATGACATCCGCGAACATCAGATTCACAGCGAGCGCGCGATTTTGTCAGCCACGGACGCCAAAATCATCAACGAAGGCAAGCTGGCAGGCGGACGAATTATTGCCGCTGGAACGACGGTTGTCCGCACGCTCGAAACCGCTGGCATCCTGAGCGAAGGTGGCGATCCCGCGCACCCCGATGCGCCAGGCGAACTGCAAAGTTCGCACGATGCCTGTCCCTGGCGTCCGGTGATCGCCTTTGATCGGGATACCGACCTGTTCATTTACCCCGGCTATCGCTGGCGCGCGGTCGACGCGATGATCACGAATTTTCACCTGCCGAAATCGACGCTGTTGATGATGATTAGCTCATTCGCGGGGCGCGAGCACGTCCTCAACGCTTACGAGACGGCCAAGCGCGAAGGTTATCGCTTCTTCTCGTTCGGCGATGCGATGTTCATTCGCTAAGACAAGAAAAGATTCAACGCAAAGACGCAAAGACGCAAAGTTAAAAAGCGCAAAATCCTTTGTATCTTTCGTTTTCCACATGTAACGTGCTTCATTCACTAAACAAGCATTGACGCTCCGCCGCTTGTCCACTAAAATAGCCTTTCTTGCCTGACCAATTTTCCCCGCTGAAGTTGTTCCGACAAGTTCGGCGGTGGTAAGAGAGAATTGGAGAAATCCATGTACGCAATTGTTCGGATGGCCGGTGGCAAACAGCACCGCGTCGAAGTCGGCTCCACGATTGACGTGGAACGCATCCCCCAGAACGTTGATGAAAAAATCGAAATCGCGGACGTGCTGCTCGTCGGCAACGACGACGCGACCGTGATCGGCACGCCGACGGTCGAAGGCGCATCGGTCAGCGCGACCGTCGTGTCGCAGTTCCGCGCGCCGAAAATTCTGGTGTTCCACTATCGCCAGCGCACCAAGACGCGCAAGATGCGCGGTCATCGCCAGTATTACACGCGCCTCCGTATCGACGCGATTAATGCCTAAAGGGGTTTGAAAAATGGCTCACAAAAAAGGCGGCGGTTCCGTCCGCAATGGTCGTGACAGCAATTCGCAGCGCCTCGGCGTCAAGCGCTTCGGCGGCGAATACGTGATCCCCGGCAACATCATCGTTCGCCAGCACGGGACGCACTTTCACCCCGGCCTGAACGTCGGCCTCGGCGACGATTACACTATCTTCTCGAAGATCGAAGGCTACGTCGTGTTCGAGAAGCTGCGCGGCAAGCCCGGTCGTCAGCAGGTCAGCGTTTATGCCGAGATGCCGAAGAAGGCGGCTGAGTAAGACTCAGTCGTTTGGTTGCGTCAGATTCACACCGAGAGCACACGGACAGACCGTGCGCAGACAGAGGAAAACATGAAAGAAAAGATTCATCCCACCTGGTATCCCGAAGCAAGAGTGATTTGCGCCTGCGGCAACACGTGGACGACCGGCGCGACTGTCCCTGAAATTCGCACCGACATTTGCTCCGCCTGCCATCCGTTCTACACGGGCGAACAGCGCATTGTCGATACCGAGGGACAGGTTGACCGCTTTATGAAGCGTCTTCAGGTGCGCGATACCAAGCGCGCCGAGGTCGAGGAGCGCGAGGCCGCCAAGACGCCCGCTAATCTGCCGCTGACCGGCATTGGCGTCGAGAAGCGCTACATCAACATTCTCAATGAGCAGAACATCCACACAGCGGGCGAATTCATCACCTTCCTTCAGGATCGCGGCGAAGACGGACTGCTGGAAATCCCCGGCGTCGGTCGCAAGATGGTTGCCGACCTGAAGAAGGCGCTGCGCAATCGCGGCTACGACGTTCCGAAGGCGTCGAACGAGTAACTGCAACGTTTGAGATTGGTTGGAAGGCAGGCATTTTCATCCTTGAGATGCCTGCCTTTCTTTTTGCTTGCATCTAAAATAACGTGAATTATGGATACACCGCAGCGGGAACCGGTTTTTCCCTTGTAGGGGCACGACATGTCGTGCCCCTACGATAAAATTCTTCGCTCAAAATCGTTATCCATAACTGGCGTTAAAATAGACAGGTGTTCGAGTGCGTTTTTCCACACTCAGCACCCGCCACACTGCACTTCTTTTGAGGGGGAATTATGATTCACCATTCGGGCCGCATCGAAGTGATCTGCGGCAGCATGTTCTGCGGCAAGACCGAAGAACTGATCCGCCGCTCGCGCCGCGCCGTAATCGCCAAGCAGACGCTTCAGGTCTTTAAGCCGATCATCGACGTGCGCTACGGCCTTGAGCGCGTCACCAGCCACGATGGACAGAATATCGAAGCCCAGCCCGTCGCCAAAGCCGGGGAAATCCCTGCCCTGCTCAACCCCGGCACGACGGTTGTCGCCATTGACGAAGCGCAGTTTTTCGACGACGCAATTGTGCCGATTGCCGAAGCACTGGCGGCGCGTGGTCTGCGCGTGATCTGTGCCGGGCTTGATCTCGACTTTCGCGGCGAGCCGTTTGGCCCGATGCCGCAACTGCTCGCCCGCGCCGAGGAAGTAACCAAGCTCCATGCCATCTGCGTGATCTGCGGTGATGAAGCCTGCCGTACGCAGCGGCTTGTCAACGGCGCGCCCGCTCATTACCACGACCCGATCATTATGATTGGCGCGAAAGAAGTCTACGAAGCGCGCTGCCGCGAGCATCACGACGTTCCACGATAAACAAATGATCCTGCAACTGCCGATTTGGTTGACAGCGGCTCACTATTTGCGCTAAAATTATTTAGCGTCGCAAAGTAATTTGCATCCTGCAATCATAGAATGGTGTTGTTGGGAGGAGTCGAGATGGCTGTTGCGAATCCGAGCATATCCACAACTGCTCCGGTCGAGAGCGAGCCAGGGCTGTGGCTGCGCAGCCGCAACTGGGACTTGATGTTCATCATGTTGAGCGTGATTTTTGTCCCGCTGCCGTATCTGGTGTATCTGTTAGGCGTCCAGTTTGGCATCAACCCGGACGTGAGCCGCAACGTTGTCAATGGCTTTGTCGCCATCGCGGTCGGCGGCCCGCACATGATGTCTACTTTCCTGCGCACCGGGCTGGACAAGGATTTCAATCAGCGCTATCCCATGCTGATCCGCTCGTCGATCATCATCCCGATCATCGTCGTTTCGCTGGCCTTCCTCAACCTGCAACTGCTGCTGACGCTGTTCTTCTTCTGGGCAGCGACTCACGTGCTGCACCAGATCACGTACATCGTTGAACTGTACAACCACAAAGAGCACAAGTACATCCGCCACAGCGCCGTCTCGCTGCCCGCGCGTCTGATCGATTACGCGGTGATCATGACCTGCCTGTTCCCGTTCGCGGCCTTCAAGATCAGCCAGGGCAATTTCGAGGTCGGCACGAACAACCTGACGACGGTCATCCCGACAGTGTTCCAGCAGCCCTGGTTCGTGGTAGTCGCCAGTGTCGCTTTCGGTGCAGCGTTCATCGCCTTCCTCGTCAAAACCTATTTCGAGTGGCGCGACCAGTACATCAACTGGCCGAAGACGATCTTCATCCTGCTGACGGTCGCCGTCGCCTTCGTCATGCCAGCCCTGCCCAATCTCGATACGGCCTTTCAGGGCTTGAACACGTGGCACTCGTTCCAGTACCTTGCGCTGACCTTCTACATCATCAAGATTAAGGAAACGCGCGGTGAACTGGACAACAGTGCGCCGATGGTGGCACGCTTCAGCCGCCAGAACAAGGATTCACGCGGGCTGTTCATCCTCAGCACGATCATGCTGGTCGGTTCGCTGGTGGTCTTCGTGGTGGTCTACACGGCAGCCGCGATCATTAAGCCGGACATCGATCCGAACGTCCACTTCGACACCGCCTATTACACCGCAATCCTGTCGTTCCTGTGGATACACTACTACCACGATCATTTCCTGTTCACGAACTTCGAGGCGCTCGACGAGGCATACGGCGAAGCCAAAACCTGACGCAAAGCCGCCTTCAGCAATGAAATGTAATTGTAGGGGCACGATATATCGTGCCCCTACGTTTTTTCTAGCCACAGAACGATTTCTTACCAGGGGCGATGAGTCAGTGTGCGGTCGTTCGGGATTGAACGACGCACGATCTCGATACGCTGGAATTTGTCGTCCGCCGTCAGTTCGAGCACGCCGCCATCGTAGTACCAGAGCGGCGCGTTCTGCCGATCCAGCCGCACATCGACCGGTTCTTCAGTCAAGCCAACAACGACGACGCGGATCGACTTATAGGCGGGCTGAAAATTTCCTGCCGTGCGCCGACTGATGAAGAACCGCACATCCTCATCCCAGGTGCAGGTCACGTAGCACCAGCGATAGTTGCCCTGCTCCACGTCCGCGCCGTCGCCACTGTCCTCGTAAATTACGTTGTCAGCATCACCGGGGTAAATGTGCAGCAGCAGCGTTTCGGAGCCGGGCAGCGTTTCAGGCAGCACCGCTCCGGCGCGCACGTAGAGCGGCAAGCGTTCCAGCGGCGCGGTGATCTCGATTTGCCTGCCGCCGGGAAGCGCCTCGTTCGTCCAGTAGTCAAACCACAAGCCCGGCGGCAGATAGAGCATACGCTTACTGGCATTCTTTTCCAGCACAGGCGCGACCAGCAAATCACCGAGCAGATAGGCATCCTCAACGTCGCGCAGCGCCGGGTCGAGCATGAACAGTGGGCGGATCACGGGCGTGCCGTACTCGTGGTTGAGGGCGATCTGTGAGTACAGATAAGGCAGCAGCTTATGACGCAGTTCGAGCGTTAAGCGGCTGATCAGTTCATAGGGCTGACCGAACCCCCAGGGCGTGCGCGCCTGCGCCCCGACGAAGCTGTCAGTTTTGAGCAGCGGCAGCAGACAGGCCGCTTGCAGCCAGCGCGTGAACAGTTCGCCGTCGGGATCACCGTGATAGCCGCCGACGTTCATGCCGATCAGCGGCAGACCGGACAGGCTCAGGTTGAGCAAGCTCGGCAGGCTGGCACGCAGCCCTTCCCAAGTCGCCTGCGTCGCCCCAGTTGAGACAAAGCCGGGCGAGCGGACGTAGCCGGACTGGGTTAGCACAACCGGACGTTTGTCCGGGCGCAGCTTGAGCAGCGCTATTTCAGTCGCCTGGGCCACTTCCGCCGCGTAGAGATTATGGCGATGTTCGTGTGTGCCCTCCTGCTGAGTCGCATAATCGGGCAGCGTCTCCGATTTGCCTGTCGCGCCAAAAACGCTCGGCTCGGCGAGTTCGAGCGCGACTCCATCGACACCGCACTCGACCAACCGCGCGATTTGGTCAATCCAGATGCTTTCACCGTCAGCAAAGTCAGGGAAGCAGCATAGGCCAAGCCAGTTTACGCCGCTGACAGGTTCGCCATCGGGATAGCGTACAAGCAAATCCGGCGGAATTTTCTGCGCTTCAACTTCCTCGACGCTAATCCCCGGCGTAATCGTGGCGATCACCTTGAAGCCGTGCGCGCGCAGGCTATCCACAAGCTGCCTGAGTTGTTCGGGCTGCGCCGACTGATACAGATCGAGATAAAAGGTCTCGCCGAGCGCGCCGTGAGCGCGAAAGTCAGATGCCAGTTTGGTTAGGTCTTCAGGGGATTCGTAGCGAAACTGCGCCTGCCCATAGCCGAGCGACCACAAAGGCGGAATTTTGCCGCGCCCAACCAACTCGCTGTAGCGCCTCAAAATCGTGCCGATGTCGTTGTCGGCGATCAGGTAATAGCACAGTTCACCGCTTTCGGCCTCAAAGAGCAGTTCACGCGCTGGCGATGTGCCGATCTCAACCACGCCTCGGCTCGGATTATCCCAGAAGACGCCATACGAGAAGGTTTCGCGCACGCCGAGATAAAATGGGATGCTGTAACTAAGCGGATCGCTGTCGCGCTTGTACCCCGCGACGCCGGGATCAGCGTTGTGGAGGTGCAGCCGTTTGCCATGCAGATTGAGCTTCGAAGCGCGCAGCCCCAGCCCATGACTGCTCTCGTCCGGCGACAACGCCAGCGACAGCCGCACATGGCCGAGATCGCCCCATTGAACGCCCTTATCATCCGAACAAATCAGCCAACCGTTGTGCGTTTCCAATCGCAGCCGAAACGGGTTTTTGTTCACGTGGCAGATCAGACGGGGCGAGCGCATGTCGAGCGCGTGATCGTTCTCGCTGAACTCGACCGTGACAGCGCTCAGAAAGGGGCTGCTGACGGCACTCGCTTCGGGCGCGCTGAAATTGCCGTCCAGCGTGCGCAGACGCACACGCAGGCAATCCGGCGACGACCAGAATAGTTCGATCCAGCCGTTTTCACACTCCAGGACAGCCATACGCTGCCCGCGCTGAACGCGCTTGACCTGCCCGACTTCGTGCCACGTCGATGAAACCCGGCGGCGGGTCAGATAGCGACGATCATAGCGCTCGGTGAGCTTATCGCACGCCTTAATCGCATCGACCAGCGCCTTACCGCCAACCTCCGCGTAAATCTGCAACGGGTCTGCGCGTCTGAGCATGAAGTGTCCCTACGAAAATGATTCGGTAACCCACTGCATCGCATCGACGGGCACGCCATCGACCCACAGTTCCCAGTGAAGATGCGGCCCGGTCACGCGACCAGTCGAACCAGTCGTGCCAATGATCTGCCCCGCCGTCACCATTTGGCCGACCTGAACTTCCTGCTCAGTCTGATGACAGTAGATCGTGAACACCCCCCAGCCATGATCGATGATGGTGGCGTTGCCGCGAATATCGAGCGGGCCGACGAACACGACTTTGCCGTCCGCTGGAGCGATAATTGGCGAGCCGGGCGCGGCAGCAAAATCGGTACCGGTATGGAAGGTCGCGTACGCACCGCCATTGTATGAGCGCAGATTCCCGAACGGCGACGACAGCGGCGATGAATTCGGCAGCCCCATCAACCCGTCGAAATAGCGTGTGGGCGTGAAATTGCTGGTGATGCTCGTCAACTGGGCGATCTCGTTGTTTTGCAGCGTTGGGTTGAGCAGATCATCCAGTCCCGGCGCGAGTTGAATGCGCTCGCGAACGTAATTGCCGGAGACCACCTGAATATTGGCCGAGAGCGGCGAGGTCGTGCCGGACAAGTCGGTCACGGTCAGCGCAAGCGGGTAAATGCCCGCCTGGGTTCCAACCGGAATGCCAACCAGCAGGAAATGATCGGTGCTGCCGCTGTCATCTTCGGTCGCGTCGTGGAGGGTCTGGTTGAGGAACGTCCCGGCGACCTGAACACCGCTCGTCGTCTTGATGCGAATTTCGCCAGTTTCGCCTTCCGTGAACACCAGCGGTTCCACATCAAAGCCCTGCACAATCGACGGTACGGACAGCGCCAGCTTAGGCGCGGTCATGCCCGGAATAACCAAATCCTGCCCGGCATAGAGCAAATTGGGGTTGGCGATGTGATTGGCCTGCACAATCGCGTTGACGGTCACACCATACTGCTTGGCGATCAGGAAAATCGTTTCGCCGCTCTGGACGGTGTGAATCACGGCAGCGCCAGAGGTCGCGATAATCTCCTGTGTTCCAGCGGGCTGGGGCGCGGCTTCCGTCGTAGCGGCAGTTGTCTGGGGCGCTGGTTCGGTCACTTGCTGATCGGCAGGATTGGCCGTCCCGCCTGACACGTCGAGCAGTTGGCCGACGTAGAAGCTGTTCGGATCGTCGGTCAGATGGTTGAGCGATTTCAAGTCCGCGACGCTCATGCCATATAACTGAGCGATGCTGTCAATCGTCTCACCCGGCTGAACGATGTGCATCACCGTCGGCGGCGGCGCTGGAGTCGCGCCAGAGGCAGGCACAAGGAGACTCTGCCCCACGTAAATCGTCGAAGGATCGGCGATATTGTTCAACTGCACGAGTTGATCAACGGTTGTCCCATAATTGGTGGCAATCCGAAACAGCGTCTCGCCGCGCTGAACGATGTGCATGGTCAAACCGGGGGGCAGTGTCGGTGTTGCCTGCTGACCAGCAACAGAAGCGGGTAGCCAGAGGATACCCGCCAGGAGGAACGCTATAACAATCCGAATCCGCATCAACTTTGCCTATGCCGCCTCGTCAAAACGAAGCTTGTCGCCAATCTGCACGTGTTCGAGCAGACTGGGATTGGCTTCGATGTAATACTGCGCTGGTGACTTCGGAGCGTACATCGGTCGCCAGGGCTTTGCAAACTGTTTATCGACCACGACGCCATTCTTATCGAGCCAGACGACGCCGATGCTGAACAGCATAAAGAACATATGGATCGCCGTGTTGGAACGGCTCTCGCTGCCCGTGACGAAGAGCAAGCCTTCGTCTTCGGGCAGGCGCGGGACAAGCTGCAAGCCTCGGAAGTGACACCAGAAGCTGATACACAGCCTGACCCGCGCGAGGATCACCTCGCCTGTGTTAGCATTCCGCAGCACTCGCTTCATGGGATGATCAAAATCTGCCCCACGAAGATGCGGTTCGCGTCAAGAATCCCGTTCGCCTCGATGAGCTGGACAATCGGCACGTTGAGCTTGACCGAAATCCGGTACAGGTTGTCGCCCGGCTGCACCTGATAGGTCATGGGCTGCACCGGAATAGCCGTCGCGGTTGACGTTGCTGTCGGCAGGATGATCGGCGGCGTTGTGGACGATGGAACAGGCGTCGAAGTCGGCATCGGCGTCGCCGTACCGAGTTGCGGAATCTTGAGTATCTGTCCGACGCGAACCAAATTCGGGTTCACGATGTCGTTGGCATCGGCAAGCTGCTGGGTTGTCAGACCGAAACGCACGGCAATGGTCGAGAGCGTGTCGCCGTAGCGCACCGTGTAGCTCGTCATGATCAGCACCGTTTGCGCCTGCCCCTCGGTTGTCGAGGATGCGGCGGGCTGCACGACAATCGCCGTTTCGGTCGGCGTCGGGATCAAGGTCGGCGGTGTGAGCGCGGTCGGCGTCGAAGTCGGCTGCCCCGGCTGAACGGGCGTCGAGGTCTGCGGGAGCGTCTGCACCGGGATGACGAGTTTCTGAGTCACGTAGATACGCGCATCTGCGCCAAGCTGGTTCACAATGATGATAGCGCTGACCGTGCTGCCAAAGCGTGTCGCCAGCGCGCTGACGGTATCGCCGCGCACGACGGTATATTGCAGCAGATACGGGAACTGGGTCTGGTCGAGCGTCGGCGATGGGGTCGGCGTGCTGCTCGGCTGCGGCGTGCTGCTGGGCGTGAAGGTGTTGGTTGGCAGCGGGGTGTTGCTCGCGGTCGGCGTATTGGTCGGCGTGAGGCTTGGCCCTTCGGTGGGCGTATTGGTCGGCGTGTTGGTCGGGGCTTGCGTCGGCGTGTTCGTCGGGATTTCGGTGAAGGTCGCCGTGTCCGTCGGCGTATTGGTCGGGATTTCGGTCGGCGGAACCACCGGGGCGGTCACGAGTTCAGTCGGGACAGCCACCGTGACCTCAGGCGTAGTCGCTTCGGTGACGCTCGCCGGTACGGTTGCGGCCTCGGTCACTTCAACCGTGATCGGGACAATCTGGAGGGTCGGCGGGAGCGTAACTTCCGGCGTGGCGGATACGGCTTCGGTGACGGCCTCGGTCGGCAGAACGGTAGTTTCGAACGGCAGAATGGTTGCCGCTGCGCTCGCCTCAGCGGTGATTTCGGTGGTCATCTCAACGGTCGGAGGCACGACGATCTCCGTTGACAGCGGAACGGCTGTGGTGGCTTCGGCAGTCACCTGAGCAGTCGGCGGCAGGACAACCTCGGTTGACGGCAATACGGCTGCTGTTGCCAGTTCAGGCGCGGTTGTGGACTCCGCTGATGCCGTCGAAGCTGCTGAAGGCAGCGCGCCGCTGCCCGTCACGGTCAGCGAAGCATCGTCGATGTAGATGACGTTGTTCATCGTGACCTTGTTGACAATGGAGCGCACGAAAACGGTCACGCTGCTGCCTGCGGCGGTCGCCGTGACTGAATACTGCGCGTATTTATCATAGGTGGTTTCGGCGGTTGACCAGACAATCGCGCTGTTGGTCGCGTCGGTGCCGCCGTTCGGGTCGATGCCAACCTGAAAGCTAATCTGACCGCTGCCGTCGCTGGTGTCGGCGGTAGTGCCGTTCGACGACCAGACGTAAGCGTAAATGCTGAAGGTCAGTTGATCACCCGCATTCACGCCGCTGACCGTCTGGTAAACGCCGCCGATGTGCGGGGCAAAATAGCTGAAATACTGCTGGGCATCGCTGCCGCTGTGAATGCGGGGTGTGGGCATTCCGTTGGTGGTATCTGACGCCGGGTAGTATTCCGGTTCCTTGTTCTGCCCCTGCTGGAGCGCCCAGGCCGTCCAGCCCTGCGCGATCATGCTCGACGTGCTGCCCGTAACGGCCTGGAACGGTTTCTCGAAGCCGGGGTTGGTCAGCAGGTTGCCTGCCTGCGCCAACAGGGTTTGCGCAGCCGTCAAAGCAGAGACCAGAACGAGGCACAACAATAACGTTCGGAAAATAGGTGATCTATTCATCGAGTCTCCCCTAGCGCCAGGCGAGGATGCTTGCCGATAAGTGTACCGCGTTTCACAAATTAGTGCTTGGTAAAGCGTTTTTTTGAATCTTCAAACCTTAAGAAGATGTTTTTAACATTCGCGCCATGACCTCGATCAATTCTGCCGGGCCGAACGGCTTGGTCACCAGATTAGGCGCGTTGGCAATGCGCATTTGGGTCACCCGCTGATCGTATTGTGCCCGCGCCGTCACGATGATGATGGGAATGTGTTTGGTCTCGGCGTTCGCTTGCAGATGATCGTAGACATCCCAGCCATCAAGCCCCGGCATGTTCAGGTCGAGCAGCACCAGATCAGGCTTGATTTGCTCGACCACGCGAATCCCGTTTTTGCCGCCCCGCGCTTCAATAAATTCGTAGCCCTGCCGAGAGACAATCAGATGCAGCAGTTCGATCACGTCCGCTTCGTCTTCGATGCAAACCACCCGGAGCGACATCTTGTCATCCTTGTTGACTTGCTCGCCAGTCTACCACGAAATCATCCCTTCAAAAAACATAATCCTTCATAGTATAACGGTTGTTCGCGCGTGAAAGATGATGTATTTTGTTTTATACTACCCCTACTCGGCAGGCGAGACGGTGTGGACACTCGTGAGGGGTACTTTCTTCCCCTGCCCGGCGCTCGCTGCCCGAAGCGGAAGATGCCTAAAATCATCATTGGCCTGTGTACAGTCGAATTCGAGTTCCCCGGTGTCACGTCGCTCAAGGAGAAGCGCAGCATTCTCAAATCGCTGCTGACGCGGCTGCACAACACCTTCAACATCTCGGCAGCCGAAATTGACTATCAGGATGCGGTAAACTCTGGCGTGATCGCTTTCACCACCGTCACTAACGACACGCGCTTTTGCAACCAGACAATCAGCACCGTGCTGAACTGGATTGAAGCCAATTACCCGGACGCGCTGATCGTGAATCAGGAAATCGAAATTTTGTGAGACAGTAAATGTATCTTCACGAGTACCAGTCGAAGCAGGCGTTCGCGCGTCACGGCATCCCGGTGCCCGCCGGAAAAATCGCCACAACCGAGCAGGAGGCGTTCGCGATTGCTTCGGAGTTTGGCGTGCCGGTAGTGGTCAACGCGCAGGCGCTCGCCAGCCAGCGCGTATTTCGGCTGGCGCGAACGCCGCAGGAAGCTGAACTGGTTGCGCGCGACATCTTCGCGCAGGCGATTCAAGATATTCGCATCCACACCATTCTGATCGAGCCAACCGCCGACATCGTGGCTGAATATTTTCTCGGCCTCTATGCGGATCGCGGCAGCGATTTGCTCATGGTCGCTTCGACCGAAGGCGGTGGCGAGATCAGCCAGATCGAGCGCGACCAGCCGCAAACGCTTGCCCGCGAGACGATCAATCCGATGCTCGGCGTACTTGATTTTCAGGCGCGCAATCTCGCCAACGGGATCAATCTGCCGCGCGAAAGCTGGAAAGCCTTCATTCAATTGGTCTGCAATTTCTATCGCTGCTGCGTCGATTGCGATGCGGTGCGCGCCGAGATTAATCCGCTCGGCCTAACGCGCGGCGGCGAGTTGATCGCGCTGGGTGGCAAGCTGGAAATCGACGACAACGCCCTGTTTCGCCAACGAGAACTGGCAGCCATTCGTGACTTACAAGCCGAGCACGAGAGCACCGTGCTGGCACGCACCGCGCGTATCAGCTACGTTCACCTGAACGGCAAGATTGGCCTGATCGTCAGTGGCGCGGGCTTAGGCATGGCGACGATGGATTTGCTGGCGCGCCAGCACGCCGAAGCAGCAAGCTTCCTCGATCTGGGAAGTCATATCCAGCGGGATAAGGTGAGCGTGGCGCTGCGGCTGATTCTGCCGGACGTACATGCGCTCCTGATCAACATCTTCGCGGATCGCGCGCCGTGCGACGAGATCGCGCAGGAACTGCTCGCCGCCATCCACGAGATCAAGCCGATTGTTCCGCTCGTCATTCGGCTGGCGGGTGAACACGCCGAGGAAGGTCGAGCCATCCTGAGCGCGGCCAGCGGCGTCGATCTCGTGTTCGCGCCCACGACGACCGAAGCAGTTCGGCGCGCCGCCGAAAAAGGAATGGCTCATGTCGATCCTGGCCGATAAAAACACGCTGCTGATCGTGCAGGGGATCACGGGGCGCGAAGGCAGTTTTCACACCGCGCAGATGCTGGCTTACGGCACGCAAATCGTCGGTGGCGTGACTCCCGGCAAAGGCGGCGAATGGGTATATGGCAAACCCGTTTTTGACAGCGTAAGCGCCGCCGTCGAAGCAACCGGGGCGAACGCGACCATCATCTACGTCGGCGCGGCCAATGCCGCCGACGCAATCTACGAAGCCATCGACGCGCAAATTCCGCTGATCGTCTGTGTGACCGAGGGCATCCCGGTCATGGATATGCTCAAGGTCTACGCTTACCTACGCCAGAACCGCGCCAGCCGTCTGATCGGGCCAAACTGCCCCGGCATCCTCACGCCCGGTCAGTCGAAAGTCGGCCTGATCCCTAACTTTATCGCCCGAAGCGGCAGCGTCGGCGTGGTCGCGCGCAGCGGAACGCTCTCTTACGGTGTTGTCGATGCCATGTCGCAGGCCGGAATCGGGCAATCGACAATTGTCGGTATCGGCGGCGACCCAATTATCGGCACGAGCTTTGTCGATATTCTGGAGATGTTCGAGGACGACCCCGAAACGAATCGCGTGGTGCTGATTGGCGAAATTGGCGGTCGCTCCGAGATTGACGCAGCCAATTTCATTCAATCCCGCATGACCAAGCCCGTGTTCGCCTGCGTGGTCGGCACGAGCGCGCCGGAACGCACGCGCATCGGTCACGCGGGAGCGGTGATCATCGAGCCGGAAACCACTGCTGCCGCCAAAATTGACGCGCTGCGCGCCGCTGGAGCGATTGTCGTCGATACGCCCGACGAATTGGTCGATCTGTTAAGCTGACGGATTCCCCTCAGCCCCAGCCCCGCTCCCATGCAAGCGGTGAGAGGGGAGAAAATCCCGTATCCCAGTTCTTTAATGACTGAATCCGAGCAGACTGCAAAAATTCGTCGGGTGAACGGCGCAGCTTGAGGGCGCGTTCGCCAGAAACCACACCACCATCCCGATAAATCCGCACGCGCCAATCGCCACCAGACAGCCGCACCACGCGACCGGCCCGCCGCTGGCGACGTGGAGCGCCGAGCCAATCAAGCCCATAAAGGCGCTGATAATCGAGGTCACGAAATGAATACCGGAGGTCAGAATCGGCAGGATGAGGCACAGGGCACACAAAGCGACGACGATGATCCCGGCGGTGGCTGGAGTGAGGTGAAGCTGCTGCAAGATGTCCATTAAAGGCTAGCCTGACTCTGAACACGCGCCGCTGACGGTGCTCGCCTGCGACCATTCGGCGATGGCGCTGGAACGTTGGTAGCAGTCGCAATACAGAATCGGATCAGAGTTGCCGACCCAGAGCAGGAAATGAACGGTCGTCTCGACGCACAACTGATTCGGATCGCTCTGCGGGATGACCGCCGCTGACGACAACCCCAAGCCACGCTGAGTCGCTTCCGAGATCAGCCACAGCCGATCCTGCTGCCCCGGCGCGCTCCCGGTCGTAATGACGATCTCGCCCTGCACTGCCAGCGTGATCAGGAAGCAGGGAATCAGCAAAATGGCAAACCAAATCACCAGCGCGATGATGCAGCCTGCCCGACGAATCGGGCTGCGCTTTTTCGGTTCCGCTGGTGGAACCTCAGATGAGGGCATTGGCGCGTCGCCTGCTGGCACATCATTTGTTTCCTTGTTGAGTTCTTCGTTCAAGAGTCCAACCTATTTGTTGCCTGTAGGGACGGTTTGTCCGCCCATTGATGAGTTGATCTACGCAAATCGCATCTGAATCGTGTCGCTCGCATCGTAACTGACGTGAACAAACAACGGCGGATCGGTCGGCTGCATCGGCAGAATGCGCGGCAGCAGAAGCGGCAAATCCTCGACCAGATCGAGGTCGAAAACCGCGTCACGCGCGACCCAATGGAGCGTTCCTTCCGAATTGGCGACGACTTGGCGGCTGTCGCTGATTGCCGTAAAGACAAACAGCACAATCCCGGTCGCTGCGCCCGCATCAATATTATAGACGGCACGCAGGCACGCGTCGCGCACGTTGAGTCCGGTTTCCTCGTTGATCTCGCGGCGCGCGCTGGTGAGCGGGTCTTCGTCACGCTCGATGTGACCGCCGACACCGTTGTAGCGGTTGGGAAAAACACGTTTGTGCGCTGCTCGCTTCATCAGCAGGATGTCATCGCCGTTGAGGACGAAACTCAGCGTGCGCGGGATCGTCAGCCAGCGCTGTTCGATGGCAGTCGCGCCCTGTTCATTGGCTCCCATGTATAAATCCTCTAAATTCTGCTGCAATTTCTCATGTGTAAACTGTATAATCGGCACATTGTTCCGCACGACCAAGCGCAAGATAATCTTAGCAGAGTTTCCCAGCGAATCAGGGCGATTGCCATGACCGATATGAATGTCCCGACGCCGAATCTGCGCGTCGTTCCGGTGAGCAGTTTGCATCCCCACGAAGAACACGACAGTCAGCGCTCCAGGCCGCTGGCCGAACGACTGCGCACCGAAACGACCATGATCAACCCGCCGCTGGTCGCGCACATGGGCGCTGACCAGTACGTCGTCCTCGACGGCGCGAACCGCTTTCACGCTTTCTCGGAACTGGGCTATCCGCATATTCTCGTGCAGATTGCCAGCTACGACAGCGGCTACGTCGAGTTGAGCAACTGGCAGCACGTCGTCGCG
>DASZXN010000387.1:0-3386 GCA_035545875.1 Phototrophicaceae bacterium | reverse complement strand
AGGATTCAAGGCTGTGGCTGAACAAATTATTGACGTTCATTTTGGCGGCGAGCAGATCAACTATCTCTCGCTGGCGGTGCGCGGACGCGCCTATCACCGCAGCGTCGATTACTGGGATGGCAACTGGCTGCTGGTCGATGTCAGCATCGCAGTGGGCAAATTCACGGGCAGCATTCCCGGTTTGCTGCGTGCCGAGGAACTGCATAATTTCAGCGTGCAGTTACAGGGCTTCTCGGAAACGCTGACGGGGCCAATCTCGTTTCTGACCGTCGAGGGCTGGCTGAAATTCCGGCTGGAAGTCGATAAGCTGGGACACATTCGCCTCTCCGGTACGGTCAGCGACGACGTTCACTCGCCCAATCACCTGACCTTCGCCTTCAACGTCGATCAGCCGACGCTGGCCGGGACGCTCGATCAGCTTCGTCACGTGGTCGAGACGTGGCCTGTCGTCGGCAGCCGCTAGCGACGAATAAAATCTCCTGTAGGGGCGTTCGATTGAACGCCCAAAATTTTTCTTCCGTGTCCTTGTTCTCACGGCGTAAACACGATCACCTGTCCGCGCGGCGTCGGAGCATTCCAGGCGCTTTCGACCTCCGCGAGCGGCACGGCCTTCGCGTTGACTTTGAACGCGCCGTTGGCAAGCTCGCTCACCAGTGACGGTAGCTCCTCAACAATCGCGCGAGTCGAAATCGATCCCTGTCCGCTGCCCTGCAAGCGCAGATTGGCGGCGCGCAGCACTTCCGAGGGCAGCTTGATCGATGCGCCCGCCATCGAGCCGATCTGAACCCAGTCGAGCGCGCGGCTGCGGTCGCTGCGCCGCATCAGCAGCGCAGGCATGATCCGTTCGGCGGGCTGACCCCACACGTAATCGATCACGACATCGACCTCGGCGGCGGCTTGACCGACGCTCTCGGCAGCCTGCTCTAAATCGCCCGCCAGCGAGACGACCGAATCCGCGCCTAAATCACTCAATTGATTGAGCACGTCAGCAGCGCGGCCAGCGGCGATCACTTCGCTTGCTCCCAAGCGCTTCGCAATCTGGATCGCCATCTGTCCGGCGTTGCCCGTCGCGCCGAGGATCAAGACGCGCTTGCCCGCCTCGAACTGGATACGCTTGCGCAGCGCCAGCCACGACGACATCCCCGGCAGCATCGCGGCAGCAATCACGATGGGATCAGCGCCGGCGGGCAGCGCGACGCTCTGGCGCGGGTCGATCACGGCTTGCTCGGCCAGTGTGCCGAGCGCGCTGTCAGGCGCGACGAAGTAGACGCGCTGTCCATTGGCGAGTCGCCCCACGCCATCGACGCCGGGCACGAGCGGCAGTTCGCCAGTGCTTGTATAATGAGAATTTGATGCGCCAGAGCGAACACGGGGATGCAGCGCGGCGGCCAGCACGTCCACGAGGATTTGATTTTCGTGCTGGGCGACCGGGGAATCGAACCATTCGTAACGGGGTGGGTGATCGAACGCTCGGACGACGGCTGCATACATGAGCTTGCTCCTGGTGGATAGTTTGTGATACAAACTATACGTTTATACCACAAATAAAGTCACGAATCATGCCAATCATCCGAGATGACGACCCTGAAGATTTCGTAACCGTCGATGCGCTGGTGCAGCTTTCGTTTCTGATCCAGTCAGTGCTTCAGCGCGTGGCTGCGGAGCATGAATTGACGATTGTCCAGATGCGTCTGCTTGGCATTCTGCGCGACCGTGAGCCGGGGATGCTGGAACTGGCGAATTATCTCGGCCTCGACAAATCGAGCGTAACCGGGCTGATTGACCGCGCGGAAAAGCATGGGTTGGTCGCGCGCACGCCCGTTCCCGGCGATGGACGCATGTTCAAGGTCAGCGTGACGCCCAAAGGCCGCGCGATTACCGAGCAGGTGGCCGATCAGGTCGATCAGGAGATCAGCAAATTGGTCGGCAAGCTCAACCCCAACGACCGCCAGCGCCTGATTGCGATTGTTGCCCGCTTGCTCGCTTCGTAAGTTACTTCGTGGCGGTTACACCGAAAGCTTCGGGGTGACGCTGGATGTTCTGGAAACCCGCTTCGGAGAGGCGTTCAGTCACACCGCGCACGATCCGCTTAACCGATGCGCTCCTGAGGTCGCCAATGTAGTGAAACAGCCGTCCGCGCGGCTTGAGGATGCGGTAGAGGCGGCGGTAGAACTCCCCGGAATACAACTCCCCGGCCAGTTGAATCGTCGGCGGGTCGTGGATGATGCACGAAAACGCTTCATCATCAAACGTTTCGACTTCTTCGTAACTGTCGGCGATGCGTCGCTCGATCTTGGGGCTGCTGAACAACTCCTGTGACCAGGGATTTTGCTGCGCGACTTCCAGTACGGCAGGGTCAAGCTCCAGCGTGATCACGTGATTGGCGCTGTGCGCCGCCTGAATCGCCGTATAGCCAAGTCCCATCGAAGTGTCGAGTACCTGTCCCATCGGGCGCGCAGCCTTGATCTTGCTCACGGTGTCCTGATAAGGATCGGTGTCCTTGATGCGGTGCATCGGGAAGCCCGCGATCAGCAGCGTCGGCGCGCCCTGCGTCGGCATCAGCGAGCAGTGACGGCGCGTCGTCTCGGAGAATTGCTGGATTTTGCTGATTTCGCCGCCTTCCAGCGCGAAGCAGGCGTTGTCCGATTCGGCAATCTTCTCGGCATTCGCCCACGCGAGGCGCTCGCCGTTGGGGAAGCGCACGCCACTCTCGTCGAGCATGACCTCGACGGTCGTCAGGCCGAGATCAGGCGAGAGCGTGAGGCGATCTGCTTTTCCGCGCGCTTTGAGCAGCGGCTTGATTTGAACGTAGGACAGCACAATCACGAGGTACGACCCGTACACTACTGCGTGAGCACGCGCGCGTTCTCATTTGCCCAGTACACGGTGACTTTCTGCCCCGGCTTGAACATCGTGCTGAAATTCGTGCCGACGTTCTGCTCGCGCACCACGACATCGATCTGCTCGCCGATGCGGACAATATAGCGCGTGTCCGTACCGATGTAGTTAGCGAAGAAGATCACGCCGGGAATTTCCGTGCGGTGCGCTTCGTGCTCAAGGAAGCCGGGTAGGTCTTCGAGCGAGCCGCCTTCGGGCACGAGCGTGATTTTTTCCGGACGGATGGCAACCGTGATGTCCTGATCGGGCTTGAGGGTGGTTTGCGCGTGCGTTCCTTCGATCAGCGTGCCATCGTCGATGCGCACCGAGGCCACGTCGCCATTGAGCGCGGCGATCTTGCCGGGGATGAAGTTGGTCTCGCCGATGAAGTCCGCCACGAAGCGCGAGGTCGGCGTTTCGTAGACTTCCTCCGGGCGACCGACTTGCAGCGCGACGCCGTGATCCATCACCGCGATGCGGTCGCACATCGTCAGGGCTTCTTCCTGATC
>DASZXN010000386.1:0-5087 GCA_035545875.1 Phototrophicaceae bacterium | reverse complement strand
GACGCCGACCAGGACAATTCTGAGCTTCGAGGACGAAATCGACCGCGTGCGTGAAACCTCTGACGAGCAGATTCGCAGAAACGTCGAATTCGCTATCAGTGTCGCAGGCATAAGTCCGGCGCGGCGCGAGTTCCTCGACCATCCCCGCGCAACGCTCGAATGCCTGATCGAAGAACTGCGCTTCTACTGGCAGCAGGCACTCGAACCGCAGTGGCCGCAGGTCGCATCACTGCTGGAAAGCGACGTGTTGTTCCGCGCCCGCTCGCTGGCGCTCTACGGCATCGACGCCATGTTCACCGACCTCTCGGATCGAGTCGAATTTCGCTCCGGCGAAATCCTGATCCTGAAGGAATGCAAGCCGCACTACCCACCGGTTTATCAGCTCAAGGGCGAAGGGATTCAACTGGTGCCGTCGATGTTCGCATCGTGCGGCAGCATGTGGCAGGTCGTGCCGGAATATCTGCCCATGATCATTTACCAGACGCGCGGACTCGGCCTGTGGAAGCGCGACGGCGCGGCAGTCGTCCCCGACGAAGCATTGAGTCTGACGCTCGGCACGAGCCGCGCCCGGCTGCTGCAAACGCTGGCCGAACCCGCGCATACGCTCGATCTGGCGCAGCGCCTCAGCCTGACTGCCGGAGCCGTCTCGCAGCAGTTGGGTCGGCTGGCGCAGGCCGGACTGATCGAATCGTATCGCAGCGGCAGCAAGGTCTATTATCGGCTGTCGGCACGCGGCGAGCGGCTACTCGACGTATTCACGGAATAATCCCGCGCAAGCATTCAGGGATAAGCATCAGAGTAATAGGTTCTTCGTAGGGGTGCCCCTACACGGCATCAAGGCCAATCGGTCGCTTATGGAAATCCACTATTTTGCCTCGCCTGCCGAGTTTCGCGCGTGGCTGGAAGCCAATTTCGACACGGCGACGGAAGTGCAGGTCGGCTACTGGAAGAAAAGCACGGGCAAACCGAGCCTGACGTGGCCGGAATCGGTCGATCAGGCGCTGTGCTTCGGCTGGATCGACGGCGTGCGCAAAAGCGTCGATGCCGACAGCTACACCATTCGCTTTACACCGCGCAAGCCGACGAGCATCTGGAGTCAGGTCAACATCAGGCGCGTCGAGGAACTAAGCAAGCTCGGCCTGATGCAGCCCTCCGGGTTGGCGATCTTTGAAGCGCGCGACGAAGCGAAAACGAATCAATATTCGTTCGAGCGCGAGGAAGCCCAGTTCAGCGCCGAACAGGAAGCCACGTTCAAAGGGTATCCAAAAGCATGGGAGTTCTTCTGGGCGCAGCCGCCCTCGTATCGCAAGCCCGCGATCTGGTGGGTCGTCAGCGCCAAGCAGGAAGCGACCCAGCAAAAGCGCATGGCGACGCTGATCGAGGATTCAGAGAACGGGCGCAGGATTGCACCGCTGCGCCGACCGGGTAAAGATAAGTAAACCTCACTGCTTCGGGCACAGCAACGGACGAGACAAGTCTCCGTCCCTACGAGCGTATAGGGAGCAGTTTGATCAACCGCTTTGGCGCACTCATTCGATAGCTGTCCTCAATGAAATCCGCGATCAAATCCCAATCGAGTTCGACATCCAGATAAATGCCGATCCAGCCATGCTGCCCGACGTAGGGCGGCACGAAGAAGCGCTCTGGCTCGTTGGCGACGATCACTTCCTGAAAGCCCTTCTGCGCCTTGCACCACAGCGACGGGCGATCATTCATCGGGTGGTGCATGGCAAAAATTTTCGCGTTGACCTTATAGGCCGGGCTGCCAACGCCTTCCGTATCCTCGACCGCTTCGGGCAGCGCCATGCAGATATAGCGCAGACGATCTAAGGGTTGTTCGCTCATCGGGGTTCCCTTTCGGCGTATTCGAACTATGCAAAGCATAGCACATAATTTCTATTCGGAAAGAAATCAAAAGGGCACGATGTATCGTGCCCCTACGAAGATCGATTGTGTCTTATTTAACCTCAGTTTCGGATAGGGTCTGTCCGTAGGGGCACGACATGTCGTGCCCCTACAAAAACCTTCCCTCAAAATTTGCTCTCCGAAATTCAGGTTATTTAGCTATCGTCGCGGCGGGATCGTCGGCGGCGGCGCTTCTGTGATGGTGGCGGCTGGAACTGCTTGTTGGCATCACGTCGCCAGGGCATGAAGGTACGGCGCAGGAAGCGCTGCAAGATGTTGCCGCGCGCATCCGCCCAGGCGCGATCCGCGACCTGCCCCTGCGGAGTCTCCGGCGTCGAAACGCGCCGATCCGGGCCGTAGCGTTCGCTGATGTACATGCGCGTGATCGCCGTGACTGATGGCTCGGCGGCGGGTAAATCGTGGATGATCGTCTGGCGGCGTTCGTCGGGCGTTTGCTCCGGGCGCAGATGAATCCCGACCAGGCCGAGATAGCGCTCAAGCCGGGCATAAGCGCGGGCAATTGGGCTGAGGCCACCCATGCCGCGCCACTCCCAGTACCAGTAGAGAAACACGGACGCCAGCAGAATCCCGACGATCACGAACAGAATCAGCAAAGCAATGCCGAGCGCAGGCAGCAGCGAGAGCGTGTCACTGCGTGACTGCGGACGCAGCGGCGGCGGCTGAGTCGGCACGATCACCGGCGAGGGCGTGGTCGAGGGAGTCATGGTGGCGGTGATGGTCGGCGTGCCGGGAGTGGGCGTCTGATTCGAGCCGCTGTTGAGCGGCGCTTGCGGCGTAGCGGTTGGCGGCGGCGTGGGCGTGAAGGTCGGCGTCAGCGTGGCGGTTGGCGGCATCAGCGTCGGCTGGGGCTGCGGCGCGGCGGGTTCATCGCCCCGGTTGATCGGCGCTTGCGCGGCGGTCGGCTCGAACTCGATCCAGCCGTAGCCGGGGAAATACACCTCGACCCAGGTATGCGCATCGCGCTCCTGCACGACAAACGCCTGCTCCTGATCGTTCCACGTGCCCTCGGCGAAGCCCGCTGCCATGCGCGCCGGGATGCCCATCGTGCGCAGCATGACAACCATCGCCGAGGCGTAGTAGTTGCAGTAGCCCTGTTTGATCGAGAACAGGAACCAGTCCACTGGGTCTTGACCTTCGGGCGGCTCCGGGATGCTCTCGTTGTAGGCCATGTTCGCGCGCAGCCACGTCTCAATGGCTTTGGCCTTGTCGTAGGGGGTTTGCGCATTGGCCTGCTGGACGATCTCGCTGGCAAGCTCAATCGTGCGCCCCGTGACCGAGGGAATATAGCTGCCGTAGATGTCCTTGATGTACTGCGGATAGTTCGTGCCAGCGGCGCGAAGCTGCTCCGCTGTGGCGTTGTCCATCAGGCTGGTCGCGGTGTAGCTGTCACCACTGTAGAGCACCTGCGCCGGACGAATGACCGAGACGAGCATATCCTGAGCGCCGGTACTCGGATCAGGGACATATTTGAGATCGGTGCGCGTCGATAAATCAACGCTGAGAGGCTGCGGCGCGGTATAGACGAGGCGCGAGGCGCTCAAGCCCATCGTGAAGGTCTGCTGAACAGGTACGCGGGCACCCGGCAGATAGGTTTCATTCTGGATCGTCAGCGGCGACGACGGATCGGTCAGGCGCGTGTCGGCTGCCGATGTCCAGCGACCGTGATCGTAGTTGTCAAAGACGCGCGAGCGCCAGTAGTAACGGCGTCCCTGTGGCGCGGATACCAGAAACACCGTTTGGTCGCCAAGCTTAATCGCGCCGCCCAGTTGCAGCGAATCGCCGCCGTAGTAGTCGGCGGTGGTTGGGCCTTCCGTCTCGGCGGACGAGAACAGCCGATTCCACAGTTCGCTCAACTGCTGAAGCGGCTCGGACTGCAAAAACTCCTGAAAGTTTTCGAGGCGCTGCTCAATGTCGTGACGCGGAACTGCCCACGCCGCGACCAGCACGATCAGCGCCAGCAGCGCGCCCACGCGAAAAACCTGATTGCGCAGCTTGCGCGGTACACGAATCCCGTTGAGATACCAGTCCCACTCGCGCGCGTCGAGGTTGGAACGGATGACCAGCAGCAGCGCGAGGAAGGTGAACACAATCATGTAGCCGTCGAGGTCGGCGCTGCCCGTGTAGTACACACTGTTGCTGATCAGGATGAGCGCCGGCGGCAAAATCGCCCGCCAGACACGATCCACCCGAAAGAGATGCCACGAGAGATTGTAGCCGAGAAACCAGAACAACCCCGCGACCATCAGCGTAAAAACGAGATCATCCTGATTGATGCCGCCGTTGGTCGCGTCGAGAATCCACTGAAAGACACGGGCAAAGACGCTGTAAATCCCGCTGCCGAGATCGCCGGGCTGGTTGAGCGCCGCGATCAGCAGAACAAAACAGCCGCCGTAAATCCCGCTGATCATCAGGCCGAGCAGTTCGTTATATTGGCTGCGCGCCAGCAGAAAGCCGAACAATACGCTGAGGACGCTCGTGATCAGGAGGACGTTGGGCATGAGCGGCCAGCCCGCCGCCGTCAGCGAGAGCGCGGGCATGAGAAGCAACACGAGAGCAATGATGAGAGCGCTGAGGTCACCCGGCGGGAAGAGGTGCTGCCAGGCATTGCTGACCCGCCGTGTCCAGCGGGGCAGATGGACATCAAGAGTGGTCATCCAGTAAGCCTATACCCTATCACGACCCTCATTGTAGCGGTCGGGCGGGGCGCTGACAAGCTACGCCTGACCAATGGACGGGAGAATTAGCCGAGAAAATGCGCTCAAAGCGGACGGGAAGCACGGGAAGCGCTTTCCGTTGTTCTCATCCGATAATTTCCGTTGTTCGCGTCCAATTGCGTCGAGTCGATACAGAAATGCAGGATTCAGCGGATCAAGGTCGGATGACGGCGATGATTCGACCTATAAATACAGGCGTTCTATCAGATATAATAAAAACTGTGTCCAAGCTGACCGGGTGATCGCGGGCACATGACCAAGGTCATGCTGCTTGAGGAAAATCCGCCCTCCACAGGGTAACGGTGCTGGTGATAAGACCAGGCGGAGTGATCCGACGGCAGAGTGCAACAGAGAGACAGACCGCCTGATGCTTCGGCATCAGGTAAGGGTGAAACGGTGGCTTAAGCGACCACCAGCGTCCGCAGCGATGCGGGCGGCTAGGCAAAC
>DASZXN010000385.1:0-10085 GCA_035545875.1 Phototrophicaceae bacterium | reverse complement strand
TGCGTGTGCGCACGGCCAGCACGCCGACCGTGCCGCTGGGCGTGAGCAGCGGCAGATAGGTCGCGTCAGCCGCCGAAAGCGTATCGGTGAAGCGCCCGGCGGGCTTGCTGTTGTCGAACGCCCACAACGCCACGCTGAAATCCTTGCCGTTGATCGGCAGGTTGCTCAGAGGATGCGGTTCCTGCGAGAGCGCGTCGGCGGCGGTACGCAGGAAGACGGCGACTTCCGCATCGAACACGCGGCCAATCTGGTCAATGGCGGTTTGCAGCACGTCGTCCATATTGACCGCCGTCGAAGTCTCTTTCGCCAGCGTATAGACGGCGAGGGTGCGCTCGGCGTAGCTGCGGGCGTGCTGCTCCTGCGCGCGCAGCTTGGCGGTCAGGTTGCCCGTGAAGATAGCAATCACGAAGTAGAGGACGAGGACGATGATGTCCTCCAGATGCGTGATCACCAGCGTGAAGCGCGGTGGGATGAAAAGTATGTCCCACGTTACCGCGCTCAAAGCGGCTGCCACCAGCGCCGGGCCGCGCCCGATGTAGGCCGCAATCAGGAGGACGGCGAGCAAATCAGTTAGGCCGACCGCCTGATAGCCGATCAATGGGTGAAGAATCAGGTTGATAATCGTGACGATGGCGATGATGAGCGTGCCGACGAAATATTCGTTCCAGTTGGAGTGCGGCTGCGGACGCGGCAGGAGCGGCTGCACGGTCGTCTCGCTGGAATCACCTGTGACGACATATACGTCGATGTCGCCACTCTGCCGCACGAGCCGGTTGACTATCGAGCCGCCGCGCATCAATTCCTGTACGGGCGAATGGGCAGGCTTGCCGATCACGATTTGGGTGACGTTGCGCTGGCGCGAGACCCGCAGCAAGCCCTCAATCACGTCGCTGCCGGTGGTGGAAATCACTTCGCCGCCCAACTGCCGCGCCAAGGCCAGATTGCGCGCCAGCCGCGCCTTATCATCCTCGGAGAGCAGGCGCGGCGGCTCGACGTAAACCGCCAGCCATTCGGCCTCGAGGTTGTAGGCCATGCGCCGCGTCCAGCGAATCAGACGCTCGGAGAGCGGACTCGGACTGACGGCCACCATCAAGCGATCCGCCGACTTCCAGGGGCCAGCGATGTGCTTGATCTGCATGTAGTCCTGAAGCTGGTGATCGACACGCTCGGCGGTCAGGCGCAGCGCCATTTCGCGCAGGGCAGTCAGGTTGCCCGTGCGGAAGAAGTTGGTCGAAGCTGTCTCGATCCGCTCCGGCGTATAGACCTTGCCCTCGAACAGACGCTTGCGCAGTTCTTCGGGCGCGAGGTCGATCAATTCGATTTCGTCGGCCATTTCGAGGATCGAATCGGGAACGGTTTCGTGAATGGTGATGCCGGTGATCTGGCGGACGGTATCGGCGCGGCTCTCGACGTGCTGGACGTTGACAGTCGTCCACACGCTGATGCCTGCGTCGAGGATTTCAAGCACGTCCTGATAGCGCTTGTTATGGCGCACGCCGGGGACGTTGGTATGCGCCAGTTCATCGACCAGCACGAGATCCGGCTTGCGCGCGAGAATGGCGTCCAAGTCCATCTCTTCGAGCGTCGTACCGCGATATTCGATCTTCTGGCGCGGGATAATTTCGAGATTTTCGAGCAGCGCTTCAGTTTCGGCGCGCTTGTGCGTCTCGACGTAGCCGACGACGACATTCACGCCCTGCGCTTTGAGTGTCTGCGCAGATTCGAGCATGGCAAACGTCTTGCCGACGCCAGCCGTCGCGCCAAAAAAGATTTTCAGTTTCCCACGCTGCTGGCGCGCTTCTTCACGCTGAACTGCGGCCAGCAGCGCATCGGGGTCGGGGCGGTGTTCTTCAATCGTCATGATTCCATTTTAGCGCAATCCACACGGTAAGAAGCGTTCTTTACGCGAAATTTATGCTATAATCTTCGTGGGTAATCATTTATGCGCTTGCAAATTCCCCACGACTTGTCGATTTGAGAACGCGAGCCAATCGCGTTTTCGCTATTTCACTGAGGTTTCATGCAATTTCAGGACTTGAATCTGATCGATCCTTTGCTGCGCGCGGTGCGCGCCGAAGGCTATACTGAACCTACGCCGATTCAGGCGCAGGCCATTCCGCACATTTTGACCGGGCGCGACCTAATCGGCATTGCGCAGACGGGCACGGGCAAAACCGCCGCCTTCGCGCTGCCGATATTGCAGCGTTTGACGGAACAGACACAGCATCAGCGCGGCACGCGCGTACTGGTCTTGTCGCCCACGCGCGAACTCGCGACGCAGATCGGCGAGAGCTTCACGGCTTATGGTCGCCATACCCGGCTGAAATCCATCGTCGTTTTTGGCGGCGTTGGACAGCAGCCGCAGGTCGATGCGTGGCGGCGGGGCACCGACATTCTGGTGGCAACTCCCGGTCGCCTGCTTGATCTGATGGGGCAGGGCATCATTCGCCTGAACACGATTGAGATTTTCGTGCTCGACGAGGCGGATCGGATGCTCGACATGGGCTTCATCCACGACGTGCGCAAGATTATCGACGTGCTGCCAACCCAGCGGCAAACGCTGCTCTTTTCCGCGACCATGCCCGAAGCGATTCAAGACCTCGCTCACGACATCCTGATTAAGCCGATGCGCGTCGAAGTCACGCCGCAGGCGACGACGGTCGAGAAGGTCGAGCAGTCGGTCTATTTCGTCAACAAACAGGACAAGCGGGCGCTGCTCGAACATCTGCTGGCCGATCAGAAGATCCGGCGCGCGCTGGTGTTCACGCGGACGAAGCATGGCGCAAACAAGCTCGCCGAGCAGTTGGATCGTGCCAACATTCAGGCGGAAGCGATTCACGGCAACAAGTCACAGAGCGCACGTGAGCGCGCTTTAGCCAATTTCAAATCCGGTAAGACGCGCGTGCTGGTGGCGACCGACATCGCGGCACGCGGCATCGACATCGACGACGTGACGCACGTGATCAACTACGATTTGCCCAACGAGCCGGAGAGCTACGTCCACCGTATCGGTCGAACCGCGCGCGCGGGCGCGTCGGGGCAAGCCTATTCCTTCTGCGATGCTGAAGAACGAGAATATCTGCGCGACATCGAGAAGCTGATTCGCCTGCACGTCCCGGTTGTGACTGAGCATCCCTACGCCAAGCCGCTGGTCGCAGCCCCGCCGAAAGCTGCGCCGCAGCCCCGATCACGACAGCCGCGTCAGGGGAACTCCACCGCAACAGCGGCGCGCACATCGTCTGCGCCAGCTTCAACGTCGAATCGTTCAGCAGAGTGCCCCTCAGAAGGCAGCGGCACGTCCTCATCGCACAAACGCCGCCGCTGGAGCAATAAGCGGCAGCCGCGCGCTACGGAATAATCTTTCCATCCCGCAAAAAAGCGACCTCACTGCAAGGAATGAGGTCGCTTTTTGTTTATTCGATTGGGTTGTGGCTGGACTAATCCAGGTCGTCAGTGGCGGGTTTGCGCTTGGCTGGCGCACGTTTCGCGCGCGGCTTCCTGGGGGCGGGCGGCGCTGTATTGGCCTCGGTTTCCGCCTTCGGTGGATGCGAACGATGGAACGGACGCCCGGCGAGAATATCCGCGAGATCGGCGTCGGCTTTAGCGTCACTGGCTGCGACCTTGCGAGCGATTTCGGCGAGGAATTCATCTTGTGTTGGCATAGGTATCCTCTCGGAGAGGCAAAATGCCCCTCGATTCTCTTGATCTCTATTATACCATACATAAAGAATTTCTAACCTTAATTAGAAAATTGAAGCGCTTGTCGGGCAATGGTTTGAGAAAGATTGGTGATCATTTTTCGGTGGAACCCTCACGGTCACGCTCGTACAATGAGCTTGTCGATTGAGCAGCGAAGGAGAGCAGCGATGAAGCATCTGCCGCCGATGGAGGAAATGATCCACGCGTATCAGGCCAGCGACAGCGCCTACGACGGCGTATTCTTTCTGGGCGTGCGCACGACCGGGATTTTCTGTCTGCCCTCGTGCCATGCGCGCAAACCCTACCCGCAAAACGTCGAGTTTTTCGCGTCGGCGCAGGAAGCCGTGTTCGCGGGATACCGCCCCTGCAAACGCTGCCAGCCGCTCGAAGGGGCGAATCCGCTGCCGCTGTGGGCGGATCAACTGCTGCACGACGTGGAAGCCGACCCAACGCTGCGCCTCAAGGATGAGGATTTGCGGGTGCGTGGCCTCGATCCGGCCAGCGTGCGCCGCTTCTTCCTCAAGCGCTACGGCCTGACTTTTCACGCCTACGCGCGCAATCGTCGGCTTGGCAAAGCATTCGAGGCGATCCAGAACGGCGCGTCACTCGACGAGGCGGCGCTCGGCTACGGCTATGAGTCGCACAGCGGCTTTCGCGAGGCATTCGCGCGGCTGTTCGGTCAAGCGCCGGGACAGAGCCGCAATGAGGAGACTATCGCCGTCGCGTGGCTGGAAACGCCGCTCGGCCCAGTTGTCGCCGGAGCGACCAGCGCGGGTCTCTGCCTGCTCGAATTCACCGACCGCACCATTCTCGAATCGCAATTCGCGGCGCTGCAAAAACGCTTCGGCTGCGCGCTGGTTCCCGGCGAAAACGAGCATCTGGCACAGCTACTGGGAGAACTGGCGCAGTATTTCGCTGGCGAGCGCCAGCAGTTCGACGTGCCGATTGTTATGTCGGGCACGCCGTTTCAGGAGCAGGTTTGGAACGAACTGCTAGACATTCCTTACGGTGAAACGCGCTCGTATCAGGAACTCGCGGCGAAAATCAGCGGCGCGAACGCCCAGCGCGCGGTCGGTCAGGCGAACGGGACAAATCGAATGGCGATAGTCATTCCGTGCCACCGCGTGATCAACAAACAGGGCGCGCTCGGCGGCTACGGCGGCGGTCTGTGGCGCAAGCAGATTTTGCTCGGCATCGAGCGCGGCGAGCAGTCGTTTGAAGCATCGGAATCTGAATTGGAAGCGGAAAATCATTAACGCAAAGACGCAAAGGTAAAAAGAAAGGCGCAAAGGATTTTGATCTGACCCTTTGCGCCTTTGCGTTGAATCTTTTTCGTGGTCGTTACGGCAGAATACGGTAAGTCACGATGCGATTGGCGGCCTGCCAGAAGCGGAAGCCCTCGGCGTAACGCACGTTGGCGGCCAGCCCGCGAAACTGCCCCATCGCCGCTGCATAATAGTGAAACTCGTTCAGTTCAGGCGGCGGAAGCTGGAAATTCGGATCGTAGGCGCCGTCCATTAACTGGCTCAGGTGGCAGTCGAGCATCGCCATTTTCTTTGCCCAGACGGAGGTCACGTCAACGTATTCCTCCGGGACGAAGTTGATACCGCGCTCGGAATCCATGAAGGCCAGCGGCACGGTTCCGCGATGCGGCGGATACTGCGACGGGTAGTTGGCCGTCCGCGCGACCTGCGCCGCGTCGAGCACCAGTTGATGCGTGTTGCGGTGATCGGGGTGATAATCGTCGGCTGGGTGGGTAATGATGACGTCCGGCTTGCAGTAGCGAATCGTCTCGATGAACTTATGGCGGGTCGCCTCATCGACGGTCAAGCCGCCGTCGGGGATACCGAGCCAGATCGGTTCCGCGCCAATCACCTCGGCAGACGCGGCGGCTTCGGCTTTGCGAATCGCGGCAATCTGGTCGGGATCACCTTTCGGTCGCCCGCGTCCATCCGTGACCACGCACATAAAGACCTGATCGCCGCGTTCGGCGCACTTTGCCAGCGTGCCGCCGCAGAACTCCTCCAGATCGTCGCCGTGAGCGCCAATCGCGAGTACGTTGACCATGTGTGTTATTGACTCCTTACGTCGAGTGCATCGCGCAGACCATCGCCGAGCAGGTTGAAGCCCAGCACCGTCAGCATGATCGCCATGCCAGGGAAGAACGGCATCCACCATGCCGAGCGGATATAGGCTTTGGCCTCATTGAGCATTTTACCCCAACTCGGCTGCGATTGGTCGCCACTGCCGAGTCCAAGAAAACTGAGCGCGGCTTCGGACAAAATCACGCCGCCGATGCTCAGGGTCACGTAGACGACAACCGGTGTGAGCAGATTGGGCAGGATGTGGCGGAACATAATCACGGCGTTACTCGCGCCGAGGCTGCGCGCCGCCGTGACGTATTCCTGTTCTTTGAGCGATAGCACCTGACTGCGCGTGAGGCGCGTGACGTAAGGCCACGAGACCAGCGCCAGCGCCACGATAATGTTGATCTCGGTCGATCCGAGTACCCCGACCAGCGCGATGGCGATGATCAGCAGCGGGAACGACATGACAATATCGGCGATGCGCATGATGATCACATCGACCCAGCCGCCGTAATAGCCGCTGACCAGTCCGAGCACCAGCCCCACCGCCAGCGTGATCATCTGCACCGAGAGCGCGATTTGCAGCGAAATCTGCGAGCCGTAGATCACGCGGCTGAGGATGTCACGCCCGATCTCATCTGTCCCGAAGGCGTGAACCGCCGACGGCGCTTGCAGGTGATCGGTCAGATTACCGAAGATGGGGTCGTAGGGCGAAATCATCGGCGCGAGGATCGCCAGGGCGATGGCGAAGCCGACCAACAGCAGGCCGATCACGGTCGTTGGGCTGCCGAGGATGCGGCGCAGCGCTCGTCGCCAGCCGCTCGTCTCGCGCTGAACCTCGATTGCGGCGACGTTCTGCGTCGGAAGCGAAACGTCAGCCATTGTAGCGAATCCTTGGATCGAGCAGGGGATAAGCAATGTCGATCAGCATATTCATCAGCGTGTAGATCAGTGCGAACAATAAGACGAGTCCCTGCACCATCGGGTAATCGCGCTGCGTGATCGCATCGACCAACTGCCGCCCGACTCCCGGCCAGCTAAAAATCACTTCCACCAGCAGCGTACCGCTCAACAACCCGGCGACGCTCGTGCCCCAGACGGTGACAATCGGCAGTACGGCGTTGCTCAGGGCGTGGCGCACGTTGACGCGGCGCGCCGTCAGCCCCTTGCTGTAGGCGGTGCGAATGTAGTCCTGATTGAGAATGTCGAGCAGGCTGGAGCGGGTCATGCGCATGATCAGCGCCAGCATCCCCATACTGGCGCAAATGGCTGGCAGCACCAGATGATTGTCGAAGCCGAGGCCGCTCACGGGGAAGAGCTTTAACTGCAAACCGAACAGGATTTGCAGTTGCAGGCCGAGCCAGAACACGGGGATTGAAACCCCAATCAGGGCGATTAGGCGTGAGATCGTATCCCAGAGCGAGTTGCGCCGCGTCGCCGCGATAATGCCGAGCGGCACGCCGATGCCGACCGCAATCAGCATGGCGGTGATCGCCAGCACCGCCGTGTTGGGCAGGGCAAGCCCGATCATGTCGAGCACGGGGCGGCGCGTGATGAAGCTGTTGCCGAGATTGCCGTGCAGCATATCCGAGAGGAAGCCGACATACTGCGTCCAGACGGGTTGATCGATGTGCAGGCTGGCGCGCAGGGCAGCAATCGTCTGCGCGTCGTCGTGCGCTCCGGCAAGGAACTGCGCCGGGTCGCCGGGCAGGACGCGCATCAGCAGAAAGACGAGCGTATAAATTCCCAGGATCGTCGGGATGAGTTGCAAAACCCGGTTGAGTGTGTATCGCAGCATGGATTACGTTCGCAATAGGGGCGGTCATATGGGTAGGGGCGACCTGTCAGGTCGCCCCTACGAAACGAATTGCTTGCTAGTCTACCCGTCTTATGAACTCAGCTTGATCAGGTAGAACTGAATATTGCCCTGAGCATCATACGGGATGCCGCCAACGCGCGGGTTGATCAGCACGCTGGTGGTCGGGAAGTAAACCGGGATGGCAGCGGCATCGGTGCCGACGGCTTGCTGATCGAACTGCTGCCACAGTTTGTCACGATCCGGGCCGAGCGGGGTCGCGGCGGCCTTGTCGTTCAACGCTTGCAGATCGCTCGCATCCGCCAGCGTGTCGTAACCGCAGTTGATACGCGAGAGCGACGTTCCAGCCAGCGCTTGTGTAGCGACGTTCTCAGGATCGGGATAATCGAAGCCCCAGATGATCGAACCGAGCTGCATATTGCAGCTATTGCGATCCTGCGTGTAGACCGACGCCTCAGTCGAATCAACCTTGATCGTGAAGCCCGCAGGCGCGGCGGTCTGCGCGATAGCGTTGAGGACATCGTTGGTTGCCTCGACCTGATCGGTGCGAATGGTGAGCGTCACGCCATCCGGGTAGCCCGCGTCAGCCAGCGCCTGCTTGATCGCGGCGGGGTCGTAGACGAACGGCTTGAAGTTCGGATCGTAGGCGCTCATGCTCGGCGGATACAAGCCGTAAGCGGGTTCACCCTGGCCTTGCAGCACGGTCTTGACAATCGTTTCGCGGTCAATCGCGGCGGCGAACGCCTGACGAACCTTGACGTTCGACATGACCGGGTCTTTCAGGTTGATGCGGAACAGCACGGTCGTCAGGTTGGAAACCTGCTGAAGCTGCTTCGAGAGGGTCGCGTCGCCCTGAATCCGGCTGATGTCCGACGGCGGTACCGTGACCAGATCGAGACCACCCGCTTCGTATTCAACTTCCTGCTGCGACTGTTCCGGGATCACTTTCATCGTGACCGTTTTGACAGACGGTGCACCCGCCCAATAGCTGTCATTGGCCTTGAGGACAATTTGCTGATCGGGCGTCCACTCGCTGACGGTGTACGGCCCGGTGCAGGTCGGCCCCTTGCTGAAGTCGGTTTCGCCGTTGGCGACGATGTAAGCGCCGGGGAGGGTCAGAGTTTCGAGGAACGACGGCTTCGGCGCGGTCAGGGTGACCGAGACCGTGCTCGGATCAACGACCTTCACGCCGCTGATGCCGTCGCTCGGCGCGGGCGCGGGAACCGTTGGCGTGCCTTGACCGACTGCCGGAGCAGACGGACGGGCATCTGACCAGCCGGCCACGCTGCCGAGGACGAGGCCAGCCGTGTACGACGTGCCAGTCGTCGGGTTTGCCAGACGATCAAACGTGTACTTGACGGCGGTGGCGTCGAACTTGCTGCCATCGCTGAAGGTCACGCCGTCGCGCAGATGGAAGGTGTAGGTCAGGCCATCGGACGAGATGTCCCAACTGGTCGCCAGCGCCGGGGTCGGCGCGAGCGTCTTGGGATCGTAGCTCACCAGGCCTTCGCAGACGTTGCGCAGGACGAAGAACTCGTCCGCGATGCCCACCGCAGCCGGGTCGAGCGTGTTCGGCTGTGACTGATCGAAGGCAACCGTCAGGCTGGTCGCGTCCTGCGCGAAGGCAGTCGAAAAGACTGCTGTGAGCGCGAGGAGAATGACGATAAAACGTAGTTGCTTCATACATCACCTCATTGTGTCTACAGAAACAAAAACCCCGGAAAAATCCGGGGCGGTGCGCAAAATTGTGATGCAGACGCAGCTCAACTACCCGGCAGGTTAGCGGCGACACATCTGACAACACATCATGGCCGAGGAGTTGATTTGCATGTCCGTTGGCTCTAGCAAACTTTGCGCTAAAATGTACCATCTGTGTGTAATACTGTCAAGAAAACCAAACGAAGGCCAATCAGCCTATGAAACTCACAATTATTGGTGGCGGGAGCGTCCGCACTCCCCGATTAATCCCTTCGCTGGCGAAGCGTGCCCAAGCGCTCAAGCTGGAAGAAGTCTGGTTCATGGATCAGGATCAGGAAAAGCTTGACCTGATCGGTGAACTCTGTCAAACACTGGCGGATCAGGCGGGCGCGACCTACAAGATGATCTGGACAACCGACGCGCGCGCCGCAATCCAGGATGCCGACGCGATCATCACCAGCATTCGCCCCGGCAAGGAGCAGGGGCGCGCGACGGACGAACGAATCGCCATGAAGCACGGCGTACTTGGTCAGGAGACGACGGGCGCGGCGGGTTTCGCGATGGCGATGCGCAGCCTGCCCGCGATCCTCGAATATGCCCACATGGTCGAAGAGATTGCGGCTCCCGGCGCGTGGCTCTACAACTTCACGAACCCGGCGGGGCTGGTCGCACAGGGCTTGACTTACGCAGGCATCAAGCGCGTGGTCGGTATTTGCGACAGCGCCAATGGCGCGCAGCACGCCGTTAGCCGCTTTCTGCAAATCCCGATGAAGCGAGTGCGCCAC
>DASZXN010000384.1:0-7273 GCA_035545875.1 Phototrophicaceae bacterium | reverse complement strand
AATTCACGTTAATGGAATGTTCAAATCGCGTGCGGGCAGGCAAGGAAGCCTGTTGCACGAAACAGACTTCCTTCGTTGGGTTCTAGCTGCTGGTGGTTGCTGGCGGTGTGGGGCCAGGGAAGGCGTTGCCAAATACTCCGGTCGGTGCTGGCGGGTCGAGATAGTAGTTCTGGCCTTCGCCCTCGGTTGTCCAACCGATATGTCCGCTGGCATTGACCTGCCACCAACGCAGAAATTTGGTGGTATCGCAGGTCGGGCCACCAATAATGTCGAACTGCGTGCCCGGCATGAGCATCCCGATTTGATTGGCGTCGGGCGCGGGCTGATCGCGCAGGCGATTGGGCACGCCGCCATTGGAGACACTGGCGTGTTCGCCGAGGACAAGCCGCGAGGGAGGAGAGCCGGGGCAAATATCCCCGTTGCTGCCGAAAATCGTCGGGAACGGCGTGGGCGGTAAAGTCTCGGTCGGCGTGGCCGTCGCCGTCGGCGTCGATGTCGGCGTGTTCGTGATGGTGGGCGTGGGCGTGAAGCTGGCCGCACCGACCGTCACGCTGGCGACGCTGGTCGATGTGTTGTTGGCGTCGATGATGCCCTTGACGGGCGGCACAAGCAGCGCGCCAACAATCGCGCAGATGCCAATGGCGACCAGCAGGCTGGTGATGATCCAGATTTGGATATATGGGATGACGATCAGTTCGCCCATCAACGTCTTCGAGTTGGCTTTGACTTCGCGCGGATCGACCTCGACTTCGAAGTTCTTGCTCTGTCGGTTGCCGATGATCGGTCGGCGTTTGACGCCAACGCGAATGTCAACGTACTCGGTACGACCCGGCAGGATCGTGAACTGTTTGCCGACCACCGCAAGCTTGAGCGCTTTGCTGCGATCCCGCGTCGAGACGTTGTAGGTGCAGGAAATATTCCCGGTGTTCTTGATGGTCAGCAGCGGCGTGCCGCGCCGATAAATCTGCGTAGGTTCCAAATCCGCGAGGAAATCATAGAAGGGCGCAACGTCGAGCGCCGCCTGAATCGCGGGTGAAGTGACATTCTGGGCGCGGGTGCTGACACGAACCTCGAACGCGTGCGCGCCTGCCGTGCTGTCGCTGCTGAGGGGTGGGTGGAACTCGATGGAGGCGGTATCGCGCGTGCCGGGAAAGAGGTATAGGGCCTGTTCCGGCACGCTGTACCAGTCGAAGGGAAGCCCCTGAACCGTGATCGTGAAGTGATCGACCAGCTTGGTCTGGTTGACGATTTCCAGCGCCAGCGTTGCGCGGGAACCCGGCGTGACTCTGACCAGCGTCGTAGCGAGTGATACGCCGATACGATCATGCTCTGGCGCGGCGGCTGGCACGGGAGCAGTCGGGGCGTTGCCAACCTGACTGCGCGTCAGCGCGTACGGGACGCTGCCAACCCGTGAGGGCGCGCGCGAGGGGTTGATAATTTCATCTTCGATTTCGGCTTTGGCCGGGGATTCCGGCGCGAGTTCCAGCCGCGCCCAGTAATCGCCCATCCGCACGGTTTTCTGGTCGTCCCAGACTTCAGCGATATTCGGAATTAGCAGTGCGTCGCCGAGGTAAGTGCCGTTGGTCGATCCCAGATCGACAATTCGATATTTGCCGTCAAAGCCACGCTCAACGCGGGCATGACGCCGCGAGACCTTGCGGCTGGGAAGCTGCACGTCGCGGCTGCTGTCGCGCCCGATGTTGACAATATCCTTCTTGAGGAGGAAGGAAACGGTTGGCTCGGTTTCGTTATAGATGACGATCCGGTCGAAGCCAACCTGATCCGGTGGGACAGGCTGCGGCGTATGGTAGGCAGGTTGATCGCCGAGCGGCGCATCCATCATCTGCGTGGTCAGGCTGTCGATGGATGTCTCGGTCAGCGGGTCGGCGGATGCGTTAACGGCGTCCTTGTCGTCCTCGCGGTTGAGTGTAGCCTGTGCTTCACGCAAATCACGCGCAACTTCCGCTGCCGTTTGATAGCGATTGTTCGGGTCTTTTTCGAGACACTTGAGCGCGATGCGATCCAGCATCGGCGAGAGACCCGCGCGAAACTCGGATGGTTTCTTCAGCGGATCGCGGGTGTGCATACGGACGGCTTCGGCCAGCGAACGCGGCGCGTAGGGCAGGCGCAGGGTCGTCAGTTCGTAGAACATCACGCCGAGGCTGTAAATGTCGCTGCGGGTGTCGATGCGCTCGGCGAGGCATTGTTCCGGCGACATATAGGGATACGTGCCAATCGGCTGATCGGTAGCGTAGATGTCGCCGCTTTCCGCCAGCCGCGCCAGCCCGAAATCGGTCAGCACGGGTTGATAATGACTGGTCGCGCTGCCATCCACCTGGCGCAGCACGACGTTATCGGGCTTGATGTCGCGGTGGATCAAGCCCTGCTGGTGCGCATAATAAAGCGCGTCAGCCATCTGAATGCTGAGGTCGAGTACCTCAGCGATGTTCATGAGCTGACCCTGATCCTGAAAGCTCTTGATGTACTGGCGCAGGCTGCCGCCCGTGATAAGCTCCATGACGATGAACAACTCGCCATCGAGCGAATCAAACGAGAGGACGCGGACGATGTTCGGGTGATCAAGTGCCGCGACCGCGCGCGCTTCCTGCATGAAACGCTGTCGGAACAGTTCCTGTGAGGCAAACTGCGGGTGCATTACCTTGATGGCGACCGGACGCTGCAAGCGTAAATCGGTCGCCTGGTAAACGGAAGCCATCCCGCCCTGACCAAGGAAGCGATCCATGTGGTAATACTGGATTGTTTTTCCAACTAATCCTTGATCAGCCATGTCACTTGTGATTTAGAAGGTGTTAGAAGCCGTCTGAATATTCCGAATTATTTTCGTAGAGGCGGGTTCACGCGAAACTTTGTTTCGCTTCCCGCCTCTACATTCCCCTGCAATGCTCATGTTCAAATGGCTTCTTATTTCCGCTTCGGACTGCCGCCCGTCTGCTGAATAACATGGGTAAGCTCATGCGCCAGCAGTTCACGACCGCTGCTGCTGTCCGGCTGATACTCCCCGTTGGCGAAATAGATGTCGCTGCCTCTGGTGAAGGCGCGTGCCTGAATGGAACGGTTCAGCGAGTCGGAACTGCTGTCTGCGTGAACGTTGACGCTGCTGAAATCATGTCCAAAGCGCGGTTCCAGGAAACTGCGCGTGGACTCCGGCAGCGCTTGTCCGCTGCCCGCTGTCTGCTGGATGCCTTTTTCAACCTGACTGTTAACGTCGAATTCGCCCATCATATCGACACGCTTGGTTTGCAGTTCTTCCTCTTCCATCTCCGAGCCTTCTTCGCGCTGAATATCGGCGCGCTTGGCCTGAATCTCTTCTTCTTCCATTTCAGGAGACTCTTCGCGCTGGATGCTCTCGACGCGCTTGGCCTGAAGCTCCTCGTCTTCCATTTCAGGAGACTCTTCACGCTGAATACGGTCGCTGCGCTTGGCTTGAATGTCGTCCTCGCTGCGCTGAACCTGAGTGTCAGACATCGACATCACCGCGCTGGCAACACTGTCAGCTTCTTTCTCGTAGCTGTCGTTAGCCGCGCCGACGTGCATCTTGGTCTGAATCCGCGCCCCGATGGGATTGGGATTGCTTTGATCCAGTAAGCGCTGCACAGCGTGATTGCCGATCACGTGCTGGAGATCATCAATCTCGTTGGTCTGAGGCGCTGGCGTCTCGGTTGCCGGGGCGTTGGTTCTCGTCCCGTGTTCAGCAAATGCCGGGAGGGAAACGTGCTTAAATTCAGCCATAATGGTTTTTACCTCATGTCGTTTCCAGCGTGTGGGAAGCAAAAGCAGGTTTTTGTGAGGCGATCAGTTGTTCGACAACTTCGCGCCCGACGCGCACATTACTTTCGCTTAACGGTAATTTTACCACAAAATGACCCGGTTCCGCTCGATTCTCAATGATCTCCGGGCGAACTCCAAAATACAGTTCCAACAGGCGTTCCAGCCCGGAGCGTGTTCCGCGCCGCAGAAACAGCCAGCCTAACTGTCCTACAATAGCGCGTTGGCGCTCGCTTGGCAAATCGGGAATGATCAGCAGGTCGAACCAGCTTGCCATCCAGCGCAGCCACTCTTCCGGGGCGAGATCCGGCGTCAGGTAGAGGTCGAAGTTGTCGATCATCCAGATAATCGGGTCGAGGATCGACTCGAAGATCAGCAGATAGCGCCCCAGGAACTCGTCATCCGAATAGATGGCAGGCAGATAATTGAGCCAACTGCTGCGCTGACGCGGAATACCGACCGGGTAGTCATTCACTGGCTCGTGGGCGGGCAGCGACGGCAGGGGCGGCGGCGGCGTATCGGCATTACTGCCGATGGCATGAGCGCCATTGGTCGAGGCGTCGATGAGCGTTGATCCCGCGCCATTCACGGGTGGCTTCTCCGCTTCGCTGATGACGGCTTCCGAGTCAAGCGAAGCGTAAAGCTGCGCAATGGACTCTTCCGAATCTTGTACAGGTGCAGGGGGAAGCTCCGGCGCAGGCGGGAGCACCGGCGCAGGTACGGGCGGCAGCGGAAGTTCCTGCCGGAAGGCCGGATCAACCGGCAGCGGCGGCGCGGGCGTGAGCAGGCTTAAGAACGTCAGCAGGTATGGCCCCAGCCGAATCGCGTCGCCGGGGCGAAGCTGCTGCGGCACACTGGGACGAATACGGGAGTCGTTGACCCACGCGCCGTTGCTGCTGTTTAAATCCTCGATCCAGTATTGACCCTCTTTCCAGAAGATGCGCGCGTGTTTGCGACTCAACTGCGCATGATTCAGGGCGAGGTCATTGTCGTTGGCGCGACCAATCGTTAAGCCGTCGCGGGTGATGGTTAGCTCGCGTGGTTCGATTTCGAATCCGCTTAGGCGAAACAGCGCGTTGATTTCTCGTTCGCTTGCCACTACTTACCTCGTCAGTCAATACGGACATCGTGCTTATAGGAGACGATCACGCCATGCTGCACAACCGAGATTTCGGTCACGGCGTCACCCGTGCGGGTGAATTGCCCCCGGTTGTAGCTGACCGGGTAGAGCTTCACCGTTCGGATGTAATCAACGCCGGGCACGGCGAGCAGGACGGCCATGATGTCCGCTACGAACAAATCGCGGCCAAACGGCCAGCCTTTGCCGTCGGTGCCGCCAATGATCGGGTTCAGGAAGGTAAACAGGCGGTTCTCAACCTCATGCACAACCGCCGCACCATCGTAGAGCGGATTATGGCGCAGGCGGATTTCGGTCTCGACCCATTGGTAGGCAGGCTGCACCACGTTCAGCAGCGTGCTGACGAGACGGCGCTCGTTCAAATACGAAACGATTCGGTCGCGCAGATCATCCGAGAGATTCAGGCTCTCCGGCGCGATAAACCCTTGCAGGCGCGGAATGCTCGGAATGACGAGCAGGTTGACTTCGCCGCGCGTCGTCATCGAGGGCTGCAAACAGTGAATGCGCCCGATTTCTCCGGGAGCCGCTTCAACCGCCAGATACTCGAAGTCCTGCGGCGTGACCGCCCGTGCCAGCGAGCGCAAATAGCCGGGAACGCGCATTTTCGCCGTTTCGAGTGTCTCGGCGTTCAGGCCGCCGCTGGCGGCTTCGCGATTGGTCACGCGCTCGATGTAGGGAATCGAGGACTTGAGGACGTTAATCGTGTTTTTGGCGACATTGCCGATCACCCCGCCGCCGCTGCGATAGCTGCGCATGAGCAGCATGGCGTTCTGTTCGGGGATCGCGCCGAAGCAGTGGATGTGACCATCACGTTCGGGCAGGGCCGGCCCCAAACGCACTTCTCCGGTTTGGCTGTCGATGGTGTAATGTGTGTCTTTGGGCGTCGAAGTCGAGAAATCGTAGACTTCCGTCCAGCGCATTTCCCGCCCGTCCTCGGTGCGTACGATCAGATATTCGCCCGGCTCACGCCGCGTCACTGGAACGGTACTCAGGAAGAAGGTTTGACCGGGAGTGCCATCCGAGCGCCCCAAGACTTCGTATTCGACGCGCTGCGCATTGGTCGCGTTGACGGTGATGCCCCAGCTTTCGACCGCCAGCAGGCGCAGCTCCGGGCTGACCCGATACGTGTTCAGGTCGTCGGGTGGGTTGAGGCGGCAGCGAATCCAATAGGCGGAGATGTCGTTGCGGATAGCGCGGCGCAGTTCGGGCAGAAGCACGCGAATCAGGCCGGAGACGTTCAGGGCGCGCGTCGAGTCGTAATCTACGGCGATGGGTTCCCAGTTGTTGGTATCTTCGAAGGACAGGACTTCCCAGACGTAGGGCGGATGATCGGGATCAACGCCCGCGCCTTCCGCCGTATCGAGCGTCAGCTCAAAGCCGACGATGTGATGGCTGAGGTTCTGGTCAAACCCGAAATAGAAGGCGTCGTTGGGCTGCGGCGGGTTCGAGGCGAACAGGGGGATATGCTCGCCCGTTTCTTGCAGCGATTCAACGTCGTAGTTCTCGAACTGACGCCCTTCCTGCCCGCGAGCGCTGGTCATGAAGTTGGTCAGTTCCGGTACGAGAATGTCAACGGAAGCGTCGGTCATAAAGACAATCGCCGGGTCGGTATCGGTGCGCACAGTGGCAATTTCAGTCCCGCCGGGGATCGTGAGCGTCGTCGGCTGCGGCGCCGATAGCCAGAAGGTGATCGGCACGCGCGCGGGTTCCGCTTCGCGCAGGCGAATTCCGATCAACTCCATCATCTTGACGTAATGCTTATCCGGCACCCGGTTGAGACGGTAGAGCACAATGTCGGTCATCCAGGCGAATAACTCGATCAGCGTAATGCCCGGATCGCTCAGGTTGTGATCTGTCCATTCCGGGCAGTACAGCGCAATCCGCCGACGAGCTTCTTCAGTCAGGTCTGCGAACGAGCGATCATCGAGGCGTGGGGTTTCGAAGCGCATCAGCCCTCCTATTCGAGCGGCAGCAGATAGAACGGATAAACGAGGTTGCGCGTGGTCTGCTGACCCTTGAGCCGATATTCTATCTCAATGACCAATTCGCCGCGCTTATTTCCACCAGGAGTAACCTTCACGCTGGTCAGGTCGATTCGCGGCTCCCACAGATCGAGCGCTTCGCGCACGTAGCGTTCTGCCGTCGCTGCCGTCTGGTAATTGGCGGGCGCGAAGATCAGGTCGTGAATCAGGCAGCCAAAATCAGGATGCATGACGCGCTCGCCCGGCGCGGTGTTGATAATGATGTAGATCGACTGGCGCAGGTCATTGTCATCCTGCACCGTAGAGATACGGTCACGGTCGTTCAGGCGCGGCGGGAATGACCATCCGCGCCCGGTTGGGTTATTCA
>DASZXN010000383.1:0-20533 GCA_035545875.1 Phototrophicaceae bacterium | reverse complement strand
TTTCCCTTATATCCATATCATGAGAGGCCATTCCTTCCAACCAACGTGGCATCTCTGGACTACCAAGCGCCACCCAGTCAACACTGTTCAAATTCTTCAACCTCATCGTACATTGAGTGTCAGCGCGAGTGACTTATACTTACTCATCACTCGTCACTCATCACTTCATTTACGGCATCCACATCTGCTCGAACTGCACGCCATCGACAAAGTTGCCGTTAACGGCGACTTCCCAGTGAAAGTGCGGCCCGGTCGTGCGACCCGTGTCGCCGACTTCGCCGATAATCTGGCCTTTCTGGATCGTCTCGCCCTGCGTGACGTGGACGACCGAGAAGTGCGAGTAAGTCGAGTAAACGCCGTAGCCGTGATCGACGATCACGTGGTTGCCGTAGATTTGCATCGGGCCGGAGAAGGCGACTTTGCCCGCCGCGATTGCCATAATCGGCGTCCCCATCGCGGCCTGAAAATCCCATCCGGTGTGGCGCGTGTTATACGAGCTGTTGAAGGTGCGGAATGCCCCGAAGGGTGAGGTCAGCGTGGCGTTGAGCGGGAACTGGAAGCCCGACGAGTCCCAGTATTTCTGATCGTTGAAGACGGTGAACACGCTCTCCTGCTCGGCGATCTCGTTGCGTTCGAGCGTGGCGTCGAGCAGATAGGTTTTCGAGGGGCCGAGCGTCACGTCCTGCCGGATGAAGCCGCCGAGCGTGATCTCGACTTTCGTGCTGATCGTATCGCGCGTGCCGTCGCTGTAGGTGACGAACACGTCCAGTTCGTTGTTCTTGCCCGTCTGCTGCTCCATGTCGGTCGAGAGCAGGCCGTAATAGCCGTCGGTGTCCTGCCAGAAATCGCTGAGGACGTTGAGGAAACGGGCGCGCGCGTTGGCAATCGTCTTGCCGTTGAGCGGCGTGACGCGCATCAGCCCGGTATCGCCCTGCGGCAGCGTCTGGAAGAACAGTTGCAGCGTGGCATTGCCCGCCGTCACCGACGAGGACGGCGCGGGACGCGGCAGGCGCGTCGGCAGCGGTTCGGGCGTCGGCGCGATGGGGTTCGTTGTATCCTGAGCAGCGAGCGGCGCGATCTGAAGCGGCACGATCACGAGGCCGCACAGCACAGCGATCAACACGACGAAAGCGAGGCGTTTCACAGAGGTTAATCTCCTCATCAACCAACCAAACCTCACCCCTCAGTCCCCGCTCCACTGCGTCGAGAGAGGAAGCTGAAAAACGAAATTATCCGGTTCGGGGTGAGGGCTGAGTATAGCACCGCGCGCGAGCATGGGAAGCCTGCGCTCGCGCGCGAAAATGAGGATTTGGGAAGTATCAGGCGGGCGTCTGCTTGCGCCGATTGTTATAGAACAACAGCCCGCCGCCGATGATGATGCAGAGTAGGCCGATCAGCAGCCATTCGGTCGAGCCGGTCATGAAGCTGCCCTTGATCACGCCGATGCCCTGAAAGAACCAGACCACGCCGACCAGCAAAACCAGTACGCCGACAATATTCAGGCCAAGCTTCACGATTGCTTCCCTTCGACCTTACTTGACCGACTCTTGGTCAAGCTGAAGGACAACCTTCTTGGCTTCCTGAATATGCGCGTCCATATCGGTGTTCGACTCGAACGCATCGCGGATCACGCCCTCGCGGTCGATCACGAAGGTCACGCGACCGGGGAAAATGCCCATCATTTTGCCGATGCCGAAAGTATCCGCGACCTTGTGTTCGGGATCGCTCAGGAGGGTGAAAGGCAGCTTATATTCCTCGATGAAGCGGGCGTGCGTCTCCGGGTCATCGGCGCTGACGCCGATCACTTCCGCGCCCGCGTCACTGAAAATGGTGTAGCTGTCGCGGAAGCCGCAGGCTTCTTTGGTGCAGCCGCCCGTGAAATCCTTCGGATAGAAGTAGAGGACGATGATCTTCTTGCCGATGCGGTCGGCAATGTGGACGGGCTGGCGGTTCTGATCGGTCAAGACGAAATCGGGCGCTTTCTGACCTGCTTGTAAGTTACTCACGTTGCTCTCCTCTTTACTCTACATAGGTTGAACGCTCGGTATGAACGAAATAGTTTTCAATAGTTAACTTGAGCTATGGTTAAGCCACAGCAGAAACGGGTTTTTCCCTGGTAGGGGCACGACATGTCGTGCCCCTACGGTAAAATTCATCGCTTAAAACCGTTATCTACAACTGGCGTTAGTTACGGACGCAAGCCTTTGATGATCATTTCAATAGCCGCGTCCGCCGCGCCGAGCGCCCGTTCCGCTGTGAAATCGGGCATCCGGTTCGCCAGCGCGACGATTCCGTGCAGTGCTGACCAGATCGCGTCGGAAGTTTTGACGGGATCATCAGCGCGAATCTTTCCAGCCCGAACCGCGTCATTCATGACGCTCGACCAGATCGCAAACGCTTCTTCCCATTTGGGCGCGTTTTCCGCCTGATCGTTGACGAAGAAATCCGGGCGCTCCATGAAGATCAGGCGATAGAAGGCTGGGTTTTGCAGCCCGAAAACCACGTAGCCGCGCCAGAGCGCGATCATCCGGTCGAGCGGGTCGGCGCTGCTGGCGCTGACCGTTTCGAGCATTCGGCTGAAGTCGTCAAACCCCTGATGCGCCAGCGCCCGCAGCAAATCGTCCTTGTTGGCGAAGTACAGGTAGATCGTCCCCGGCGAGTAGCCGATCTCCTCGGCGACCTGACGCAGCGAAAAGCCCTCGTAGCCGCGCCTGAGGAAAATTTCCCCGGCGGCCTTGAGGATCAACTGCGACAGGTCTTCTTTTTGCTGCTCGCGCCGTTTCTGCGAGCCTTCGCGTAAGCGCTGCTGACGTGTCATTCTGACGTATGTTAATTCACTGAACGGTGTTCATTTTAGCGCGCGAAACGAGCTTGTCAAAAATTCCTATAGGAAATTGCGTTGAAATAATCAGAAGGGGAATTCCGTAGGGGCGACCTGGCAGGTCGCCCCTACACAGAATACCTAAGCCACAGTTCGAAAGTCGCATGAATTGGAGATGGTAGAACACGCCGCTGTGAGGGTATCGTGTAGGGGCGAGGCGTGCCTCGCCCGTTTTGACGACAATCGACTACTGGCTTAGATAGCGGAATAAGAGCGCTACACCTCGCCGTGAACCATGTTCTTGAACATGCGCTCGTGTTCCTTGCGGATGCAGATGTCATCGGCGTAGTTCAGGCCAGCGGCGAGCGCTTTCTCGCGCGCTTCGTCGCTGACGACGCCCTCCTGTCCCCAGACCGTCTTTGCGCCAATCGCAATCGCCTCATCGACAATTCCCGGCACAAACTCCGACTTGCGGAATACGTCCACGATGTCGATCTTGTCGGGCACATCCTTGAGCGACTTGTAGCTCGGCGCGCCGTCCACGTCGTCGATCATCGGGTTGACGTTGTAGACGGTGAAGCCTTCCAGAATCAGATATTCACCGACCTGATAGCTGGTGTAGTAGTGATCGTTCGAGCGCCCGACGATAGCGATCACCGGGGAATTGACCAGCACCTCACGCCGCGCGTGTGCGTCGGCGTTCAAATCTTTGCCGCGTGCCATAGCGTTCTCTCCTGTTTGCTTAATGGAGATTTTAACACATCCCACCAACAGCGGCATCCGAGAAATCACTGAGGTTGCATTGTTCTGGTGTAAATAGGGATTTTGTAGGGGCGAACCTACGTGTTCGCCCAAAGCGGGCAGACACACAGGTCTGCCCCTACAAGAAGATGTGATCACCTGCTTGAAGTCTAACTTAACCCCCGCAGACGCGGATCGAGCACGTCGCGCAAGCCGTCGCCGAGCAGGTTGAAGCCGAGCACGCCGAGCACAATCGCCGCGCCGGGGAACAACATCAGCCAGGGCGCGTTGATCGCCAGCGCCCGGCTGTCGCTCAACATCACGCCCCACGATGAGGCGGGCGGCTGAACGCCCAGCCCTAAGAAGCTCAAGCCCGCTTCGGTCAAAATCGACCACGACAGCGCGAGGCTGACCTGCACGATCAGCGGCGCGAGCGTGTTGGGCAGGATATGCCGCCAGAGCATCCCACCGCCGCGCACGCCAATCGAGCGGGCAGCGAGCACGAACTCCATCGACTTGAGCGATAGGACTGGCCCGCGCGCCACGCGCGCGAAAATCGGCGTGTAGACAATCGCAATCGCCAGAATCGTCGTGTTGATGCCCGCGCCGAGCACGCTGACGATCACCAGCGCCATCAGAATCGCCGGGAGCGCGAAAAACACGTCCATGATGCGCATGATCACCGTATCGACCCAGCCGCCCGCGTAGCCGGAGATCGCGCCGAGCGCTGTGCCGATCACGCCCGCCAGCGCGACCGAGAACACCGCCACACGCAGCGAATTGGCCGCCCCTTCCATCAGGCGGCTGGCTTCGTCACGGCCAAGCTGATCGGTGCCGAGGAGGTACTGCGCGCTCGGTGGCTTCATGCGATCTTTCGGGTGATTGGCAGCGGGCGGATAGGGCGTGGCGTGAAGCGCGCCGAGGATGCCGAGGATCACGAAGATCACAATGATTACGAAGCCGACCGCCCCGGATCGATTACGCAGCAGGCGGCGCAGAACGCTGTCCTCGCTGATGAGATTACTTCGTTTGAGCGTTGCAGTCGTTTGCATTACCGTTTCGATGACGAATCTGGCTTCAAATTACGACAAATACCCGGCTTTTTGCAACGCCGCGAGCACCGCCTGTCGCAGATCATCCGGGAACTGCCGCGACTCCTGCGCCGGGTTGAGGGCGAGCGCATCACCGACCGTATTAATGTTCATGTCCTGTAAACGCTCCACGAGGCGCGGGTTCAAACCCGAATTTACCAGGTCTTGAATCGGTGCGTTGGTGTCAGGCGTAGCCATGCTTTATCCTTCATACGATATACGCGGGTCAATTGCCGTGTAAATCACATCGACCATCAGGTTCACAATCACAAAATTGAGCGCGACAAACAGCGCGACGCCCTGCACGAGGGCATAGTCGCGCTGGGAAATGGCATTGAACACGATCCGTCCGATCCCCGGCAGCGAGAAGATTTGCTCGACGATCACCGTGCCGCCGAGCAGATAACCGAGTTCAACGCCCGTGATGGTCACGACCGGGATCAGGGCGTTGCGGAGCGCATGGCGGTTGATCACGATCCGTTCACGCAAGCCTTTGGCGCGGGCGGTACGCATGTAATCCTGACCCAGCACTTCGAGCATGGCGGATCGGGTCGTGCGCATCACCGACGCGGAAAAGGCAAAGCCGAGCGTGATCGCCGGGAAAATCATCTGCTGCAAATTGAGGCCGGGATCGACCCACAGATCGACGTAATTGCCGGAATTAGGCAGGTAGTGAAAATAGACCGACAGCACGTAGATAATCAGCGTGGCGAGCAGAAAATTGGGCATCGCCAGCCCGAAGAGGGCAAATAAGCGCCCGAACAGGTCGATAATCGTGTTGCGGTGCGTAGCCGAGAGAATCCCCAGCGGCACGCCGATCAGCAGCGCAATCACCAGCGCCATGATCGCCAGTTGCAGCGTGACCGGGAAATGCGAAACCACCACGTCGAGCACGGGCTGACCGAAGCGCATCGACAGGCCGAGATCGCCGTGCAGCAGACCGCCAACCCAGGTGAAATACTGAACGACGGCGGGCTTGTCCAACCCATAGTAGGCTTCCAGCGAAGCGCGCTGCTCGGTCGTGAGCATTCCGGCTTCGGTGCCCAACTGCGCTTCAATTGCGTTACCGGGAACAAGGCGAATCGCGGCGAAGATCAGGATCGAGACGCCGATCAGCGTGGGAATGAAAGCGATGGCGCGTTGGGTCAGGTAGCGGAGCATTCAGACTCCGGTGAATTGGTAGGGGCGTTCAATTGAACGCCCCTACATAAAACGATTTGTGTTTCCTGTAGGGGCACGGCGCGCCGTGCCCCTACGACAGACCTTGTTATGAAGCGGGCTTGTCGAGCTTGACCTGCGCAATCGACAGAATCGAGTCGCTGGGGTTCGGCACGAAGCCCGTCACGTATTTCTGCTGCGCTGTGTAGTCATAGCTCTGGTAGAGCCAAATCCAGGGCGAATCCTCGGTGATCTGCTTCTGGAACTGGGTGAAGATGTCCAGACGCTTCGCCGGATCGGTCTCGGCGCGACCCTGCGTCAGCAGGCCGTCAATCGTGTCGTCCTTGAAGTTGGAGACGACTTGCAGGTTGCCGTTGTTGGTGAAGTAGCGAGCGTACATGGTGTACGGATCAGGGCGGCCACCGTTGAGCGCGACGGCGGTATCGAAATCGCCCTTCAGCCAGCGATCCACGTACACGCTGTCCTCCAGCTTTTCAATGTTGAGGGTGATGCCGATTTGCGCCAACTGCGACTGAATGTTCTCGGCTTCCGCTTCGGCATACGGCGGCTCGGTCGTCGCGGCGATCACGCCGAGCGAGAAGCCACCCGACTCGCCCGCCTGCGCCAGCAGCGACTTGGCTTTATCGAGGTCTGGCGTGTAGCAGAACAGATCGCTGGTGGGAATCTGGTAAGCGGGGCTGGTGATCGGCCCCGTGACCTTACCTTCGCTCAACGAGGCGGTGTCGAGCACCTGCTGGCGGTCAATCGCGCAGGAGATGGCCTGACGGACTTCGAGCTTGTCCATCGGCGGGCGCGACGGGTTCAGTTGCAGCACGTTGTAGGAAAGCGAGCCGACCTTGTTCAACTGGAGGGTCGAGTCGTTTTCAAGCTGGGTGGCGACGGTTGGGTCGTTGAGGATGGCGAAATCGACCGTGCCCGCGCGCATGGCGGCGACAATCGAGGTTTCATCCGGGATGATACGGATGTCGATGCCGTCGAAGCTGGGCGCGCCGCCCCACCAATCCTTATTCGAGGTGAGGATGGTTTCCTGATCGGGCGTCCACTGGGTCAGTTCGAAGGGGCCAGTGCCGTCAGCGGTCGCTTTGAAATCACCGCTCTTTGCCATCGCCGCCGGGACAATCGAGGCGTTGACCGAAGCCAGCGCCGGAAGGATCGGCGCGTCGGGCTGCGAGAGGTGGAAGACGACGGTATTGGCGTCGGGCGCTTCCATCGACTTGATGCTGGCGTAATTGCTGGCCGCTGCGTCTTTGGTCGCCGGGTCGAGGATGCGCGTGAAGCTGGCGATCACGTCCGCCGAGCTAAACGGCGAGCCATCATGGAACTTGACGTTCTGGCGCAGGTGGAAGGTCAGCGTCAGGCCATCGCTGGAGAACTCCCAGCTTTCCGCCAGCGCCGGGACGACGTTCAGGTTCGCGTCAAGGTTGACCAGCGGCTCGTAGATCAGTTCGAGCAGGCGGAACGAAGCGAAGGCCGTCTGTGTATGCGGGTCGAGGCCGGTCGCGTCGGCGGCGCGCGCCATGACCAGCATGTTCGGCTCGGCGGTGCTGCTTTGGGCGAAGGTGGGCAGCGCCACCAGCGCCAGGACAGCAACAATAAATAAAATCCGGGCTAATTTTTTCATCTTCTTTTCTTCTCCAATCTCACTTGTTTGCTTCCATGAGTTCATGCAGCCGTTTGCGGAAAATCAACTCGGTCACGTCGGCGACGACGTAGCCGGGAATTGCCCCAAGTTGCTCGTAGCCCATCCGTCGATAGAACCGCTGCGCGCCCTCGTTGAAATCGGACACCAGCAGAAATAGATCGCGGCTGTGCGCCTGCTGCTCGACTTCGGTGAGCAGCGCCGCGCCGATACCCTGCCCCGCGCAGTCGGGACGCACGCCGATCAGCCGCAGATAGTCGCTGCGCCCGAACGCGCCGCCGCGCAAACACCACGCGAACCCGCAAGCCGCCGCGTCAGCATCGGCCACCAGCAGCAGATCGCCGCGCTTCAGCGCGTCGTTGAACTGAGCGCTGGCGCTCGCCTCGGTCACGCCGTAGCGTTTCCAGAGCGGCATCTCGACCATCCAGCGGGAGATCGCCGGAACGTCATCCGGCAGCATCGAGCGAATCTTCATAATGTAATTTTAAACTCTGGGGGTGAAGTCTGCGAATCCATTTGTGAGTCTTGCCGAGAGCACAGGGAATGCTACTATGGCGATTCTTCCTTCACGACATGTACTCTAGGGGCGCAGCGTGCTGCGTCCTTGTTATCAGGAGATACTCCCCTGCGGTATTGAGAGCAGCGATGCGCTCGAAGCGTTGAAATAAGCGCTTTGAAATCTCTTATCCTCGCGGAGAGGTGCCGATCAGGGGATTAGGTGGTGGTCAATTGCGCGGCGGGAACGGCAGTCGGATCGCCTGTCACTTGAGGCAGACGGATGGTAAAGGTCGTGCCGGTGCCGAGGGCGCTTTCAACGTCGATCTGACCGCGATGTTTTTCGATAATCGTTTGCGCAATCGGCAGCCCCAGCCCGAAGCCCGGCGTAGAATGCGCCTCGTCCGCGCGGAAGAAGCGTTCAAAAATCCGGGCTTTCGTTTCTGTGCTCATCCCAATCCCCGTATCCCGGATTTCGATGCTCGCCATCTCAGGGGCGCTTTTGGCTGTGACGGTAATCGTGCCCCCCTCCGGCGTATAGCGGCTGGCATTCTGAAGGATATTGGTCAGCGCTTTCTGAAGCATGAGCGCGTCACCGACGAGTTGAATCGGTTCCTCTGGCAGATGCAGGGTCAGTGACTGCTCTTTCGCCGTAAAAATAAGCTTCTGTTCCTGCGTCACGGTTTGCAGCAGCCTGCCAAGATTGATGCGGGTGGAGTCAAGCGTAGAATTGGAGTCCAGTTGAACGGCAATCAACATTTCACTGATCAGTGATTCGAGCCGTTTCGATTGAAGTTGGATGACCTCACGACGATTCTTCTGCTGGACGGGATCAGTCGATTTTTCCATGAGGTACAAACTGGTATTAATCACGGACAGCGGCGTCCTGAATTCATGCGAAATATCGCGGATAAATTGAGTCAAAAGCTGATGACGATGCTGCTCGATGGCCGTTTCAAAAGCCGCTTTTTCCGCCGCGAGCCGTTCGGTAACGTCGCGCAGGACGATCAGCTTACCGACCGGGTTGTCCAAAGTGTCGTTAAGCTCGGATACTTGGATCTCCAGATGACGGGAGGAATGGTCACCGATTGCTACGGTGGCGGCCTGCATCTGAGGATGATGGATAATGTCCAGAATGACCGGGTATTGGGCTAAGGACAGGGAAATGTCCTGTTCGATCATCGTCCCGGCTACCTCCAGGAGTTGTAAGGCGGACGGATTCACATCGATAAGCTGATTTTTCTCGTCGATAACCAGCATCCCGTCGCGCATATTGTCGATAATGGTGGCACGGGCGACCCGTCGAACGTCAAAGAGCCGAAAGCGCAGCACCGCCAGCAGATAAATGATGCCCGTAACCGTTAACAGGAAAGGGGTTATGTCCACGCCCTGGATTGGGCTAAGTCCTATGGCGTACAGCGTATTTCCGAAGACGGGAATGAACGCCCCAATCAGGATCGCTCTCGGCTGTAAGCGCTCACCTCTGGGCGCGCTGCGAGCTACCTGGAATACATACCCTATGCCCACGACGACCAGGCTGTGATCGTAAATCGTGGCAAGCCAAAACCACACGCCATGCGTATAAATCAGAATGTTAGGGTCGGTTAGGGAAGGGGTGATCGAAGTCCAGATTAAATGATGGGCATCGTTTGTCCAGGCGAGCAGCACGGTGATGGCGGGAATGATCATCATCAAAACGATAGCGCGAATCGGAACGTGCTTCACCCGGCGGCTGTAATAGCAGGTGAAAATGAACCAGGCCGGCCCAACGCAGACCGCGCCTACATATTCGATTTTGCTCCAGAATATTTTGGCCCAGGCTTGATTGACGCCGAATTCTAATAACGCCAGGAATGTCCAGTAGCCAGACGCAATCATCATGACCGCAAAGACCTGCGCGCCGGGCACTTTTTTGTGTCGCCCGGCGATGATGGCTATCCACAGGGATAAGCCAACATTCAGGATGAAGATAAGCGTAAAAATGGAGAAGTTCCAAGTCATAGGGTTGGGTATGTGACGTTTTGAATGCGCCGACGATGCGTACTCTGATGACCTTACATCCATTGTACGGCCTGTTTAACCGAGGAAACAATTCATAATGAAGATTCGCTGGCGCTGATTTGACGCTTGTGAACGGGATTTACCCAGCCTGAGAGCGGAACGCTATTCGTCAGCCGCAGCTTTTCCTAATATTCCCCGGCTTGTACCCCTGACCGTTCTGAACTATTCTCATATCTAGAATACTCTCTTTATTTGAAAGGCTTCTTTATGACATCGAGCGTTTTGGATTTGTCCCATACCGACATGCCGCGCCAGATTCAAGGCAACCTGATCGCTTACATGCGCCTGTTCGCGGGGCTGCCGGGGATGGTGCTGGAGGACAGCGCGACCTTCTGGTTCATTAGCCACCATCCAGCCCCCGGCGATGTGATTTTGCGAGCTGATCTGCCGGATCGCATTGACGAGCGCCTTGACGCCTTGTTCGCGGAGATCGGCCAGCATATTGATCAGATTGGCTGGCTCACTTTTCCCGGCGATCAGCCTGCCGATCTGAACGAGCGGCTGGCGGCGCGTGGGATGCCGACGAACCAGGCGGGACATTGGCTGTGGGCAGATTTAAAGCGGCTCGGTGCCGCGCCTGCGGTGCCGCCAGGTTTTCGCATCGAACAGGTACGCAGCGATGCGCAGATGATGGCGTGGACACGCGCCTCGGAAGCAGGTTTCGGCGGCGAATACCCGCATTTCTATGCAGCCTACGCATCGCACGGTTATCAGGACGGGGCATTCTCGCTGCACTACATCGGCTGCATGAAGGACGTGACGGTGACCTCAGGCACGCTGCTCGACGCGGGCGGCGGGGCGACGATTTATGATATTTCGACGCCGCCCGCCTTTCGCGGTCAGGGCTTCGGTGGAGCGCTCACACATTATCTGATGCGCGAAATTCGCCAGCGCGGTTACGCCGAAACGTGGATTTGGTCATCGGACATGGCGCAGAGCCTCTATCGCAAGCTCGGCTACGTCGATGCCGATTTCGGCATCCGAGAACATACGTGGCTCAAATAAGTCAGGGTCAATCAAAATCCCAGCGCGTGGCGGACTCTGGGAAATTCCGCTCGTGCCAGGCGAAGGCGGTATGCGGGCGCAGCACAAAATAGAACTGGCTCGGCGTGGGATCAAACGGCGGATATTTGGCGGCGTAGAGCTGATCGACGGGCGCGATACGAGCGGGATCAGTCGTTTGCTCGATTTTGCCTTCGAGGATCACCGTTTCGTCACCGCTTTCGAGATGCACGACGATCTCCGGCTGCTGCGCGAAGTTGCGCGCCTTCCGTGATCCCGGATCGCTGCCGAAATAGAGCGCGCCCTCGTACCAGACGCCCCAGACCGGCGCGGCGTGCGGTCGGCCATCCGGTCGCGTCGAGCCGATCCAGTAATTGCGCGCTTTCGTCATCTGCTCATCGACCCATTCCCACGCGATCAAGCCTGTTTCGTCGGTGGCGATGCCATAGTTGCGCATGTACGGGCGGCGGCGTTTCGCTTGTTCGGTCATGATTATTCCTTTCACACTCTGCCGTGATCTATGTGCCAAATCAGATAGAATGTGAAAAGAGCAATCCGTTTTGTTTTGCAAACGGCTAACCGCTAACGTCGAGCGCATGATTACAGGTTGGAGATTTTGAATGAGGAATTGGACGAGCGCCGTCTGCGCAGCCAACGGCATCGACATCCATTATCTGAGAACCGGAGGTGCCAAACCCCCGGTGGTTCTCCTGCATGGACTGACCGGAAACGGAGCCTGCTGGAGTCCGTTGGCACGCGCGCTCGAAGCGGAGTTCGACATCGTGATGCCCGACGCCAGAGGACACGGAGAGTCGAGCGCCCCGCTGCATAGCTATCGTTACGAGGATTTTGCAGCCGATGTGGTTGGACTCATTCAAGGGCTGGGACTGGCCGCTCCGGTGCTGCTGGGGCATTCGATGGGCGGCCTGACGGCGGCGCTGGTGGCGAGTCAAATGGGCGCTGCGCTGCGCGGCCTGGTTTTGGCCGATCCTACCTTCCTGAGTCCCGAACAGCAGCGCGAAGTCTACGCGAGTGATGCCGTCGAGCAGCATCGCCGCCTGCTTCGTTCAGATCGGGCGGAAGTGCTGGCTCAGGCGCGGGCACGGCACGCGCATCGAAGCCCTGAGATTGTCGAACTCGTCACCGAGGCGAGGATGAATACGCCCGTCGCCGTGTTTGACGTGCTGACTCCGCCCAATCCCGACTATCGCCGCTTAGTGAGCGCCATTCCCGTCCCGATTCTGCTCGTGATCGCGGATCACGGCGTTGTGTCTCTGGAAACCGCACGCGACCTGCAAAATCTCAACCCGCGCCTGCGGGTCGAACCGATTCAGGATGCGGGTCACGGGCTTCAGTATGATCAACCGGAGCGCTTTGCGGCGCTAGTCAGGGTTTTCCTACGAGCAATCGCTGTATCGTAGCTAAACTCCTAAATTTCCGGTGCTGACAGCGCCTGCACGCGCGTAATTGGCGATTATGATGCCATTAGGGGAAACCTGGCTCTCTGTCACCTTGAACGCCGCCGGGATCGTGCCATCGGCAAACAGCTTTTTTCCGCTGCCCAATGTCAGCGGATAAATCTTGAGCCAGAACTCATCGACCAAATCGTGCTTCATGAGCGTCTGAAGAAGCTTTGCGCTGCCGTAAAGGTGCAAATCCGGCCCGGTCTGCTGCTTGAGTTGGCTGACTTTTTGAGCAACGTCTCCGCTTAAAAACACAGTGGGCTGCCATTCGCTCGAAGTCACGGTGTTGGAGGCGACGTACTTGGTCGCGGTCGTGGCTTCCGGCCAGAAGTCCGTATGCTTCGGCCAGTACGGTTCCCAAATGTCAAAGGTTTTGCGCCCTAACAACAGATCAAACGGCAGGTGCATCTGCTGATTCATGACGCTTCCAATAACCTCGTCGGAATAGGGAGCTTGCCAGCCGCCATAGGCGAAACCGCCGCTGGTATCTTCGTCCGGCCCGCCTCCGGCCTGAATGACACCATCCAGGGTGATGAATTCGAGTGCGATCACTTTTCTCATGATCTTTTGCTCAATCCTTCGCTCAGATTAAGACGAACAAACAGACGTGTGAATGATAGAACCTGTGTTCTATTTTTCCCATAGAACACCAGATGAGACTTTACAGAGGCCATTTGAATGTTCATATCTGAAGGAGCAATGACGGCGCAGCGTGCTGCGCCCCTACCTAACCTCAGTTTCGGATAGAGCCTGTCCGTAGGGGCACGACATGTCGTGCCCCTACAAAAACCTTCCCTCAAAATTCGCTATCCGAAATTCAGGTTACCTAAATGGCGGTAGCCTCGAAACTGAGTTCAGACCTTCAACTGCGTGTTGTAGAGACTGGCATACACGCCGTCGAGCGCGATCAGTTGATCGTGGGTGCCCTGCTCGTCGATGCCACTGTCCGTCAGCACGATGATGCGCTGCGCGTTGCGCACGGTCGAGAGGCGGTGCGCGATCACGAGCGTGGTGCGGTTGTCCGCCAGCGTTTCGAGTGATTCACGGATCGCTTTCTCGCTCTCGTTGTCGAGCGCGCTGGTCGCCTCGTCAAAGATCAGCACGGGCGGGTCTTTCAGGAACACCCGCGCGATGCTCAGACGCTGCTTCTGCCCGCCCGACAGTTTGACGCCGCGCTGACCAATGTCGGTATTGTAGCCATGCGGCAGCGCCATGATGAACTCGTGGGCGTTGGCCTGCTTCGCCGCTGCGATGATCTCCGCGTCGGTCGCGTCAAGCTTGCCATAGCGAATGTTGTCCGCGACCGTTCCGGCGAACAGGTAAACGTCCTGCTGAACGATGCCGATATTGGCGCGCAGCGCGGCGAGGCGAATGTCACGAATGTTCACTCCATCCAGTCGAATCTCGCCCGCGCTGACCTCGTAGAAGCGCGGGATCAGCGAGCAGAGCGTCGTTTTGCCCACGCCCGACGATCCGACCAGCGCGACGTATTCGCCCGGTTGAATGGTCAGCGAGAGGTCGCGCAGCACGTAATCGTAGTCCTCCTTATAGCGAAAGCTGACGTTACGGAACTCGATCTGCCCCTCGGCGCGTGGCAAATCAACGGCGTTGGGTGCGTCCACAATGTCGGGCTGGACTTCGAGGATGTCCATGAAGCGGTTGAAGCCCGTGATCCCTTCCTGATACAGCCGCGCGAAATTGGCGAAGCGCTGGATCGGTTCAGTGAGGATGCCAACACACAACAAATAGGTGATCAGGTCGGGCAGGTTGAGCGAGGCGCTGACAATGGCAATGCCGCCAAAGACGACGACTGCGATGGTCATCAACTGGGTGTAGGCGCTCATACCCTGATAAAAGTAGGCTTCGCTGCGATAACCATCGCGGCGGCTTTCGACAAAGCGGCTGTTCTCGTAAGCGAACTTCTGGCGCTCGATTGCCTCGTTCGTGAACGACTTGACCACGCGAATCCCGGCCAGCGTGTCCTCGACCTGCGCGTTCACGTCGCCGATGCGGTCACGGCTGCGGGCGAGCGCGTGGTTCATCGTGCGATTGAAATAGAGCGCGTAGATCACCATGAGCGGCATGGAGGCAAAGACGGCCAGCGTGAGCGTGACGTTAATGCTGAACAGGATGATCAGCACGCCGATCAGCTTGAGGACGGCGATGAGAAGGTCTTCCGGCCCGTGATGGTAGAGTTCGGAAAGCGAGAACAGGTCGTTGGTGACGAGCGTCATCAACTGCCCGGTTTTGTGCTCGTCGTAAAAGCTGAACGAGAGCTGCTGGTAATGCTCGAACAGCTCGCCGCGCATGTCGCTTTCCATCAGCGCGCCCATCATGTGCCCGCGATAGTCCACGAAGGTGTTACAGAGGGTATAGGCCACGACCAGCGCCAGCATCAGCACGCCGACGGCGGCGATCTGCGGGAGCGGATTGGCGACTCCGGCCTGAATGATATTTTGGGTGATGTAGCTGACACACAGGGGAAAGATCAGCGTGATCGCCGAAACGATGAACGCGCAGATCAGGTCTGCGAACAGGAGACGACGATAGGGCTTATAGTACGAGAAGAACTTTCTGCCGCGTGAATTGAACAACCTGCTCCTCCATGAGATGGGTTAATCGGTTTTGGTCTCTCCACATCGGGCGACTCGTCATGTTTCTCCCTCCTTCTCTGATTAATTCGGCGATATGAGGATATTAACACGAAAATAGACGTTTCAAAGGGTCAAAACGGGTAAAACTTACCCCTCTATCCCCAACCCTTTCTCCCACGCAAGCGGGTGTCCCAACAAGTTGGGAGAAAGGGAGAAACTTACATTGCGATCTCGTAGGGACGCGATTGATCGCGTCCGCTGAGAAGCGCGTCCCTCGAAGGTATCTTTCAACGGACGAGACAAGTCTCGTCCCTACGAAAAACGTGGGCGGTGTGAGGTAGGTGCAAAATCAGGCCATCTCTTTACACAAATGGACTTCTAGGTTAAACCTGCCCGCGCACAGAAAGCAGGTTTTATGCTCGCGTTGATCTCACAGGGCTGTACACTGGGTTTCACGGCAGGGATGTCGCCGGGGCCGCTGCAAACGTATCTGATTCAGACCACGCTGACCCAGGGCTGGCGGCGCAGTCTCGTCCTCGTCCTCTCGCCGATGCTGTGTGACATTCCCGTGATTATCGTGACTGTCCTGATCCTGGCGCAGATTCCAGCCGATTTTGTCCGCCTGATTCAAATCGTGGGCGGGCTGTTCATCCTGTATCTGGCACGCGGCGCATGGCAAAGCTTTCGCGCTGGCGTGGTGATCGGCGCCGGCGGCGAGCCGCTGTTGATGACGACGCGCCAGATTTTGATCCGCGCCGTGCTGGTCAACTGGCTGAGTCCCGGCCCGTACATTTTCTGGAGCACGGTCAACGGGCCGCTGTTTATTCAGGGGATGCACGAATCGGCGCTGCATGGGCTGGCGTTTCTGGTCGCGTTCTACGGAACGTTTATGGTGATTCTGGTGCTCTTCATCCTCGTCTTTAACCGCGTGCGCACGCTTGACCCCCGCATCACACGCGGGCTGCTGCTGTTTCTGACGGTGCTGCTGGTGGTTTTTGGCCTGTCGCTGATCGGGCATGGAGTCGGAATAATCTGAAATCATGCAAATTGAATTGATCCTTCGTATAATGCCTCCATCGCACGACCAGCGTGTAGAGGTGTTATGACCGAAGGAGTACTCGTCAGCCTTGCCAGCGTCCTCGTGCTGGGGATTCTGGCGCAGTGGATCGCATGGCGGCTGCGGCTCCCGTCGATTCTCGTCCTGCTGACCTTTGGCTTCCTCGCTGGCCCCGTGACTGGCTTTCTCCATGTGGATGACCTGCTTGGCGATCTGTTATTCCCGATTGTCGAGCTTTCGGTTGGCATCATCCTGTTCGAAGGCGGTCTCAGCCTGAAACTCGCCGACATCCGCACGACCGGTCGCGTGATCCGCAACCTGATTACGGTCGGCGCGTTAACGACGTGGCTGTTGACCAGCGCCGCCGCCTACTACATCCTGCATCTCAATCTGTCGATGGCGGTGCAGATCGGCGCGGTGCTGGTCGTGACCGGGCCAACCGTGATCGGCCCGCTGCTCCGTCACGTGCGACCGTCCGCGCAGTTAGGATCGATCCTGCGCTGGGAAGGCATTCTGATCGATCCGGTCGGCGCGACGCTGGCGGTGCTGGTATTCGACGCGATCCTGATCGGTGATGTGCAGAGCGCTTTTCTGCCCAGCCTGATCGCCATTGCCGGTGTGATCCTCGTCGGCGGTGTAATCGGCTTGATCGGCGCGGGCGTGCTGGTGGCCGCGCTGAGCCGCTACCTGATCCCGGATTACCTGCAAAGCACCGTCACGCTGATGCTGGTAGTCGCGGCCTTCGTAGTGGCGGAGGCGCTGCAAAGTCAGGCCGGGCTGCTGGCGGTGACGGTGATGGGGATCGCGCTTGCCAACCAGAAGGAAGTCACGATTGGTCATATCGCCGAGTTCAAAGAGAATATCGGCGTAATCCTGATTTCGGGGCTGTTCATTCTGCTGGCGGCGCGGCTGAAGATCAGCGATTTACAGGGACTCGGCTGGGAAACGGTGCTGTTCCTCGTCGTATTGATCCTGATCGTGCGCCCTGCCGCCGTGCTGCTCTCGACCTTTCGCTCCGGTCTCAGTTGGCAGGAGCGCCTCTTTCTCGCGTGGATGGCTCCGCGCGGAATTGTGGCGGCGGCGACCGCTTCGATCTTCGCGCTGCGGCTGGAAGCGATCCATCACCCGCAGGCCGACCTGCTCATCCCAACCATTTTCGCGGTGATCGTCGTGACCTGCGCGGTCTACGGCCTGTCATCGCTGCCGCTGGCGCGCTGGCTCAGGCTCTCGCAGGCCAACCCGCAGGGCGTACTGATCGTCGGCGCGCACGACTGGGCGCGGCAGATGGCCGAGGTACTGCGCGACGCCAAACAGCGCGTGATCCTGCTCGACATCAACTTCGCCAACGTGCAGACCGCGCGCCTGAGCGGGCTGGAAGCCTATTACGGCAGCGCGACTTCGGACGTGCGCGACAGCCTCAAACTGGAAGGGATTGGTCGGCTGCTGGCGATCACCTCGAACAACGAGGTCAACGCGCTGGCGGCGATCCACTTCATCGAGGATTTCGGACGCGCCGAGGTCTATCAACTGCCGCTGCCGCACAAGGAAGGCCATCAGCGCGATACCGTTTCCCGTGAACTGCGCGGACGGCTGTTGTTCAGCCCGGAAGCCAACTTCGCGGAACTCACGCGCCGCTTCGATAACGGCGCGGTCGTCAAAGCGACTCCGCTCACGCGCGAGTTCGACTATCAGGCGTATCAGGCACTTTACGGCAGCAGCGCCCTCCCCCTGTTCCTAGTCGATCCGGCGAATCATCGGCTGTTCGTCTTTGCCATCGACGCGGCGCTCTCACCGCAGCCGGGACAGACGATTATCAGCCTGATTCGCGCCGCTACGGTTGCACCTATCCCTGAAACTGAGCGAGAACAGGCAGTCATGGCATGATTGACAACACACGACTCGAAAACAGCTTGATCCACGTCGCCCGGCGTTACGCCCCCGCGCTGATCCCGGCGGGCTGGCAGAAAGCGGGCGATTATCCCGGCACGCCGCCCGATCTGGCGCGCGCGCTGGCGAGCTATAACGTCCTCGTGATGATCGGTGACGCGCAGCCGACCGCCGTCAAAGGCTGGACGGACGGCTACCAGAGCTTCTATCAGACGATGTGCGCGGCGCTCTTTCCGTCGTATACGCGGATTGGCGCGTTCTTCGTCGATCAGAATCCGCCGCTGATCGTCGCGCTCTACGGCGAAGCGACCCCCGTGATTCTGGCGCTGGCGGGCTTCGTCGTGCCCTACGTCGTCGCGCGGCAGGGGACGCGCCCCTCCGACGTGGAAATCCTCGGCATGATGGACATGATCCTCGATGAACTCGAAGCGACCGATCTGCCGCGCGAGGAGTATCGCCGTCTGCGCGACGACGGCGCGGCGGTGCTGCGCGGGCTGCTCGAAGGCGGCGCGCGTCAGCTTCCGCTCACACCTGCCGCTCGCCCGATCTTCGATGACATGGCGGCGCAGCGGGCGACCGAAGGTCGCTTGGCCCCGCCGATCTCCGTGCCTGAGTCTGTGCCAGCGCCGACCACCTTGCCAGAACCGCCGCCGCCGCCCGCAACCATGCCTGAAGAAATGTCTGTGCCGCCTGCGGCAGCGCCTGCATCACCGCCTTTACCGCCTGTCTCCACACCCGAATCCGCACCGCGCCGCTTCGACCCTGACGCCGTGCCGCTCTTTTTCAGCCCTGGCACGCCGCCGCGTGGGACAAATACCAACGGGACGAATGTCCCGCCGCCGCTGCCCCCGCGCGATCCACAAAGGCGGTGACAGGGGAACACGGTTATAATGGAAAACTGATCATCGGGATGCGCAAAGGAGCATGGTCGTGAAGCGTTTGATCAGACATCGCCTTGTCGGTATATCGTTCCTTGTCCTGCTCCTGCTGGGCGTCTGGTCGGTGGCTGCTCAGAATGCGCCGACCGCGCCGCCTGATCCTCAAGCCTTCCCGACGCTGCCGCTGGCCGCCTCGCCGACCCCCGGTGGCATTATTTTGGCGACACTGGCCGCCCCAGAGCAGACACAAGCGCCCGCCGCGCCTGAAACGACCCAAGCGGCTCAAGCGACCGAAGCGCCGACCGCCGCTCAAGCGCAACCAACCGCAGTGCCGACCTCTTCGCTTGGCGTCGAGCAGACCGAAGCCATTCCCGTGCTGATCGCGGATCGCGCCGATCTTGAACTGCTGGCCGATACCGCGATTGGCTCGAAGCAGCGTCCGGTCGGCTGGAGCGGCAGCATCGACGTGACTGATCCGAATCTGCCGCTGTGGATTCGCCTCGATCTGGAAACGCTCGCCGGAGCGGTAATGGGCGCGGACAAGCGTCCGCCCGGCTGGTTCGGCGTCGTGCCGAGCGTGCCGCTGGCAATCGCGCGCGACATCCGCCACGACCTCGAACTGCTGGCCGACGTGGTCGTCGGTACGCCGGGCGTGCGTCCGGCAGGCTGGAAGGGCGACGACCCGATGTTCCGCTGCGACCGCGCCACCCAATCGCTGTTTACGCTGCTGCAATCGCGCGGCATCATCATCAAGGTTGATTTCACCCAGCCGAACTACTGTGACAAGGCGGAAACTGCCGCCTCGCTCTACGTCGAGCGCCAGATTCTTCAGCCGCCGCCCGCGCAGACCTCCGGCACAGGCGTGACCGGCAATCAGGGACGCTACCCGTTCCAGGTCGATAACCCGTTCGTGGTTGCATTTATGGATCGCAATGCGCGCCAGAAAATCGGCGTGCTGCCGATTGGCACGGGCTTCCAGCCGATTGCCAGCAGTCACGTTGAATTCTCGAACATGATGCTGATTCAGGGTGACGGCTTCCAGGTGTTTGTCGATTACACGACGACCCAGGTCACGTTGGAACAGTTCGCATCGCTGCCGGATGTGGGGTTGAGCGGCGGGACGAACTGCCAGGCCGATTGGTGCGGCAAGAACACGAATTAATCCAATGGGTAGGGAATGGGTAGGGGTGGGTTTGAAACCCGCCCCTACGACGACAAAATCCGCGAATTGCAAGGGCGTACGGCTGTGCGCCCATTCACATCAACTTAAGGATTGAGCCAGTGTGTTTTTGCCCTCATCCCCTGCCCTTCTCCCTCAGGGAGAAGGGAGAAACTCCGCTTCAGGGGTTTGAAGTCTCTCGCCCTGAGAGGGTTTCTGAAAACTCCCTCGAATGGGCGGTATTTCTCCCGCTTTCCAGAAACACTCTGAGGGAGAGAGATTTAGAGTGAGGGCTTAACTTGATGCCTATGGGCGTCCGGCTGTACGCCCTTTTGATTTGGTCGTCAGCCTGAGGTACTTATCACGAGGCCATCGTCACCGTAAGGTGCAGCAGAAATAATCCGTTCCCCTGAACATCGACTGAGCCAGCGACAGCGGTCATCGGCAGGGGCGGCGTGCGCTGCTC
>DASZXN010000382.1:0-9525 GCA_035545875.1 Phototrophicaceae bacterium | reverse complement strand
GTTTTTGGTAAATTAGGAAAAGCACACGATAGTGGAAATAGCAAGCAACTTGTAACAGTAGCGGTGAGCGGTTATGGACTGGTAGATGGTAGTTATACGTCTGAGTATTTACAACTTACCTCTAGGGGTGAAGCCCTAATCACTGCTAAAAATGAAAAAACTAAGTATAAAGCTATTTATGATGCGCTCTTCTCGAACGGGATATTTTCGGCATACGTCAATCGCTTTAAAGACAAGAGTATCCCCCACGAAGACGTGGCTATTGATTTCTTGAAATCTGAGCAGCAGTTATCTGAAGCTGATGCTAAATCGTTTTATGCGGTAATTACGGATAACATAAACACATACAAACTTGTACAGGAATTTTCGGGTAAGAAAGTTATCGTATCCCGCGAAGTAGCGTTTGAAGCGATACCAGGTTCAATCAGCCAAGAAGACGAACCAACTACTACCGAAGAAGCCCCGGTAGATGTGGAGACGAGGGATATTCTTTCACCTTTGCCTCAACCCATAGGAAATCCTATACCGGCTAATGTCGGCGGTCTACAACCTGAATTCCATTTCAATATTCAGATTCATCTGCCCGAAAATGCTGATCCTCAGAGTTACGATGCAATATTCAAAAGTATTGGCAAGTATTTACTTGGACGAAATGATGTTCAAGAATGACCGACGAATTTCTTGATTATCTAAGATTTGCGCAGAAAAGGGTTGAGGATACGAGAAATGCACTTGAGGCGCTCAACTCCGAAACCCTTACGGTGACAGTGAAAAAAAAGAAAGTCACGCCGGATGATGTTTACCGAGCCTTATCTCAAGTTGGGGAACCCCTTGCGAAAAGTTATCTTCAAGTCAAAAACGATGTGGAGAGTTCAGATAGAACCAGTTGGGCGGGCACTGCACATGAAATACGCGAAATTCTAGCAACACTTTTACGGACGCTCGCACCCGACGATGAGGTAACTTCATCAGGCTGGTATAAAGAAGAGAAGGATCCCCCAGAAGAAAAGAAAAAACGGATTACACAAAAGCAGCGTGTAATCTATATTCTTAAACAACATGAAGTTGGTTCAGCAGAAGAAAAAGTTGTCAAAGATATTGGTACGCTAGACGAAATGATCGGTAGCCTGATACGTGACACCTATACACGGGCAAGTGCAGCCGCTCATACATTTGGCGGTCAAAAAGAAGCGAAGAAACTTCTGAAATACTTCGAGGCATTTGCTTACAACTTGATGAATCTCGATTAGCGATGAGAATCCTGTTTGCATTCGCCTCTCTCTTTCTGATTGCCTTCGCGGTGCAGGCGCAGACGCCAACCGAAGGCGTGACCGCGCCGCCCACTATCGGCAACTGCCCCATCTTCCCGGCGGATAACGCATGGAACACTGATATTTCGGCTTATCCCGTCGATCCACGCTCGGATGCTTACATCGCCAGCATCAATGAAGACGCGACTCACCTGCACGCCGATTTCGGCGCTGAACCCGATTACGGCATCCCTTATGTCGTCGTCGATCAGTCGCAGCCGTTCGTGCCGATCAACTTCACCGATTACGGCGACGAGAGCGACCCCGGCCCCTATCCCGTCCCGAAAGACGCGCCCGTCGAGGCGGGCGGCGATGCTCACGTGCTGGTCGTCGATGCGGGCAACTGCAAGCTCTACGAGCTGTACGACGCCGAATACAACGGCGACGGCTGGGACGCCGGATCAGGCGCAGTCTTTGACCTGCGCTCGAATGATCTGCGACCGGAAGGCTGGACTTCGGCTGACGCCGCTGGCTTGCCAATCTTCCCCGGCCTCGTCCGCTATGACGAAGTGACCGCCGGAGCAATTCATCATGCGCTGCGCTTCACCGTCGATGAGACGCAGGCTGCTTACATTCATCCCGCGACTCACGACGCCTCGGACGACGATAATCCCGACCTGCCGCCGATGGGGTTGCGTCTGCGCCTCAAAGCGGGTTACGACATATCCAAATACACAGGCGAGGCGCGCGTGATTTTAGAGGCGCTCAAGACCTACGGCATGATCGTCGCCGACAACGGCACAAGCTGGTTCGTCACGGGTGCAACCGATCCGCGCTGGAACGACGATGATCTCAATCAGTTGAAAAAAGTGCCGGGAACAGCCTTCGAGGTGGTGCAGAGCGGCACAATCATCAAACCTTAATCTGGCGGACTCTTGAACCCTCTTGACCTTTCACTTATTGGTGTTATACTGCTTTTATCGACGGCTTAGACAAAGGAGGTGATCGCGTGGATAGTCGCAGTCATAAGGGGGCTACCCCCTAAGACGCTCACCTCTCTGTGAGCGTCCCCATACGGGATCAGCTCCCTGAGACCTGCAATACCGACCCGGCGTGCCTCTACACGTCGGGTCACTTTTTTGTTAGGGAAGAAGCCGCTCGCAATTCGCTTTTAGCAATTGGCACAAGACCGGGTGACTGTAGCAGCCATCCGGTCTTTGTTTTTAGCTAACGGCGAATTGCGAACCGCTATACGTGATGATTGTCGATCTGCCCATAGGTCGTGCCGAACACGAAAGCGCTGCCCTTCCAGCTATGCGGGAAGCCCAGATCGATCTGGCTCGCGTCATCCAGCCGTTTGAGTTGATCAGCGTTCAGTTCCCAGTCGAGCACGGCGAGATTATCGTTCAGTTGATCAAGCGTGCGCGCGCCGAGGATCGGGATGATCTGCGCGCGACCCTGCTGCTGGCGCACCCAGTTGATCGCCACCTGCGCCCGCGACTTGCCGACTTCCTCTGAGATTTTGCGCACCTCGTCGATAATCTTCTGTGTGCGCTCCGGGATGTTCATCTGCTCGCGGCTGAAGCGGGTCGGTTCGCTGCTTTCAGTATATTTCCCAGTCAGCACGCCCGCGCCAATCAAGCTGAAGGGCAGCACCGCCATGCCCCAATGCTTCGCCATCGGCAGCACCTCGCGCTCGATCTCGCGGTTCGCCAGTGAATAGGGAACCTGCACGCCGACAAAATTCGACCAGCCGCGCAGTTCGGCCAGCGTGTTCGCTTCGGCGATGATGTAAGCGGGCGTATCCGACACGGCGACATAATTGACCTTGCCCATGCGCACCAGATCGTCGAGGCCGCGCAGCGCTTCCTCGACCGGGGTTGTGTAATCCCAGACGTGCAGATAGAGGATATCGATCACGTCGGTTTTCAGGCGCTTCAAGCTGCGCTCGACCGACTTCATCATGTTTTTGCGGCTGTTGCCGCCCGCATTCGGATCAGTCGAATCTCGCTGGGTCAGCGTGTATTTGGTCGCCACGACGAAATGATCGCGGTCAGCGCTCAACAGATCGCCGAGGATCGTTTCTGCCTGACCATCGGTATAGTTGACTGACGTATCCAGGAAATTTCCGCCCGCCTCAGCGTAGCGGTCGAACATACGCTTGCATTCTTCCGGCGCTGCACCCCAGCCCCACGCCTCGCCGAACGTCATCGTCCCCAGCACGAGTTCAGACACTCGCACGCCGCTTTTGCCTAACAGCTTATAGCGCATCATTCACTCCTTCCCGCACATTTCAGACCAGAGTTTACGCGCAATCACGCGCAATCGCCCCGTACAAATGGTCAGGATTGACGCGCTTCCCATTCGCGGCGCAGAATTCCACAGCAGCCGATGTCCTGAAATTTGCCAAAGCGCTCCAGATGCTCGCGCAGCGTCCCTTCGTAGGTCATGCCCGCTTTCTCCATCACCCGGCGCGAGGCAATATTCTGGCTGAAGTAGCTCGCATAAACCCGCTGTAGACCCAGTTCCGCGAAGCAGTAATCAACCAGACGGCGCGCGGCTTCGCTGGCGTACCCCTGATTCCAGTAGGGCTTGCCAATCCAGTAGCCCAGTTCGGCATGTTGATGCCGCTCGTTCGGTCGCGCGTCGATCATGCCGAGCAACTGCTGATCGGCTTTGCGCACGATTCCCAGCACGAGATTGGCGCTCTCGCCTTTCTCGATCAGCGACTGAATGAGTTCCTCAGCAGCGCCTTCGGGATAAGGATGCGGAATGTTGAGTGTGGTCGCAGCGATGTCGTAGTCGCCCGCCAGGTCGCAGATCGTCGGCGCGTCGCGCAGTTCGAGCGGGCGCAGAAGCAGGCGTTCGGTTTCGAGGATCATCGAGGTCTCCCCAAATAAGCAGGGGCGTAACATGTTACGCCCCTACCGAAAATATTCAGCCTCAGCCACTACTTAGCGAACTTCTCCGGGTAGACCTGCCGCGCCAGCGCTTCTTCCTGATCGACCAGCTTGCGCAGCGCTTCCAGCCCCTCGTTCCAGAACGACGGATCGCTCAGGTTGAGGCCGACCTTCGCCAGAATTTGGTCGGGATAGTCGGAATTGCCCGCCGCCAGCACTTCGACGTATTTCGGCACGAACGCCTCGCCCTGCTTCTGATACAGGTTGAACAGCGCCAGCACCAGTAGTTCCCCGAACGAGTAGGCGTAGACGTAGCCGGGGCTTTGGATGAAGTGCGGGACGTAGCTCCACCATAGGCCGTATTCGTCGCGCAGAGTGACGCTGTCCTGGAACATATCACGCTGGGACTGCATCCAAATCGCGTTGATGCGCTCGGTCGAAAGCTCGCCTTCGGCGCGGCGCGCGTTGTGCAGGCCATCCTCGAAACGGTTCATCGAAATCTGGCGGAAAATCGTGGCGAAGCTATCCTCGATCTTGTTGGCGAGCATCGCCAGCCGCGCTTCAGGATCGCTCTGCTTGTCCATCAGGTCAGTGAACACGAGCATTTCCCCGAAAGTCGAGGCCATCTCCGCCGTCGTCAGCGGCGTATACAGGCCCGTATTGCCCTGCGCCTCGCCAGAGAGAACCATGTGCAGGCCGTGACCGAGTTCATGCGCCAGCGTTTGCACGTCGCGCGAGCGCCCGGTGAAGTTCAGGAACACGAATGGGTGTGCCGAGGCGACCGTCGGTGAGGCAAAAGCTCCGCCGCGCTTGTTGGGCAGCAACGGCGCGTGAATCCAGTTCTCGTTGAAGAAGCGCTCGATGATCGAGCCGACGCGCGGATTGAAAGCGCTATAGGCGTTCTGGACGATACTGCGCGCCTCGTCCCAGTTGTAATCGGCGTCCTCCCCCTTGATGGGCAGCGGCGCGTAGCGGTCGTAATCGAACAGTTCGTCGCTGCCCATCAAAATCCGCTTGAGGGTGTAGTGCCGCGCCACCAGATCGTACTGCGATGTGACCGCCTTGATCAGCGCCTCGACCACCGCGTCCGGCGCTTTATTCGACAGGTTGCGCGCCGAAATCCAGGTCGGATAACCGCGCCGCTTGTCGTCCATCGCTTTGTCCGCGACCAGCACGTTGAAAATGTAGGTCAGTTCCATGCTGCGCTCGCGCAGCGTCGCGGTGAGCGCGTCAGCCGCTTTGTGACGGATTTCCACGTCCGGGCTGTAGAGCTTCGCCAGCACCTGTGACTGGGTGAGCTTGTCGCCGTCGAAATCGTAGCGCATGGCGCTGGTGACCTGCGTGAAGAAGCGGCCCCACGCGCTGCTGCCCGTGACCGATTTCTCGACCAGCAACTGCTCCTCGATCTCGCTCAAGGTATACGGCTTATAGCGCAAATCCGCTTCGAGCGGGTGGCGATATTTGCCCAGCGTCGGGTCGTTGAGCAGTTGCTGCGCCTGCTCCTCCGGCACGTCTTTCCATTCCAGATCGAAAAAGACGAGCTTCTGGCTCAATTCCGCGCTCGCCTCGGTGATCTTCTGGATCAGCGCGCCGAGCTTCTGATCGGTCGTGTTGGTCGCGTAATTCAGCGACGCGAACGAGCCAAGCCGACCAAACAGGTCGCCGATGGCTTCCTGTTCCACCAGCGCGTCAACCATCGACTCGGCGTCCAGACTGGCAACTTTGCCGCGATACTTCGCCGCGAACTCGTCGGCCATACTCTGCACTTTGTCCAGATCGCGCTGGATTGCCGGGTCATCAATTCCGGTGTAGAAAATCGACAAATCCCAGAGCACATCTTCCGCGCCGGTTTGTTTCTCGACTGCCGCCTCAACCATTTCAACCTCTTTTCAACGTTCAACTTTCCTACAATGATAGTAACTGCTGCCTCATTTTACAATAGAGGTTGCGGCGCTATAATCGCCAGTCATGTGAATTGTAAGTTGGGGAAGGAATGAGCGATGGCAGCAGCTTTATCCGAAAGCCAGATCACCGAGCGCCTGAGCAAGCTCAACGGCTGGGCGCGCGAGGGCGGCACGATGACCAAAACGTTCAAGCTGGATACCTATCTCGCTGGGATCGCGCTGGCCTCGGCCATTGGCGTGATTTGCGAGGCGCGCAACCACCATCCTGATATGATGATCGGCTGGCGCAAAGTGACGGTCAGCTTCACCACCCACGACGCGGGCAGTCAGTTGACCGACGCCGATTTCGACGCTGCCGCCGCGATTGACGCGCTCGGCTACCCCAAAGTGAGCAGCTAACGTATGTGGGAGCAGTTTAAGCGCGTCTACAGCACGCCGCACGAACTCCTGCACGTATTCGCGCTGGCCTTGATCGGGCGCAAGCCGCTCAAAGCCGCCTCCGATCACGTCATCATCCCCGACGATCTGACGACCGGTCAGTACGTCTTTGTGGCAGGATTACCAGCCCTCGTCTTTTTCGGCTGTCTGGCGCTCGGCGCGGTCGGGTTGATCGACGCGAAAACCGTTAATCAGGCTGGAATCGCCGTCGCCGTGATCATCGCCTCGGCTGCCGCTGCCGGAGGAACCATTGGCGACTTGCAGTTGATTATGCTCAAATTATCCCAACCAAATCGCCCGCGCTGATGTTCGTCTATCGGACACAAAGATCATGGGTAAATATGAGCCTTTGGGAAATTATTTGACCAAAACACCGTCACACCTCAAGCACGTGGTCGTTTCCTTTGCGCAGATCGAGCAGATTATCGGCACGAGGCTGCCGCCGAACGCCTACAACCCCAAAGGCACGTGGTGGCGCAACACGCGCAACGAAGCGCGACCGCAGTCGTGGGCGTGGCTCTCGGCGGGCTGGAAGCAGGATATTGTCAGTTGGAATGAGCAGTGGGTTCGCTTTCGCCGCCAGCGCTAAACACTCATCAGGTAAAAGCCATTATGGGAAAATACACCCCGCTTGAGCAATTTTTAAAGCAAGTACCAATGCAGCAGACTGATGTCCTGTTGTCATTCACGCAAATTGAGCAAATACTCGGTGAGCCATTACCTAGAAGCGCACACGAGTATCGTCCCTGGTGGGGGAAATGAAGTTGATGGACAACATACACACGCGCATTCTTGGCAATCAGCGAGATGGAAAGTAGATACCGTCGATCAACGAGCGCAGTGGGTTCGCTTTCGTCGTCAGCGCTAGTGTCTACCGCTTTTCAGCCCTCTATACGAAACTTGTTTCGGCGAGGGCTTGGGTTTGCTAGCCGGAGGCTTCGAGCCTCCGGCGGCGCTGCTTAACCGTCATTACCGCATCGGAGCGGCGCATGGGCAAGAAATACGATCCGCTGCAAAGCTATCTGGAGCAAGTCCCGGATCACGAGGCGGAGATCGTGCTGTCGTTCGCGCAGATCGAGGCGATCATCGGCGCGAATTTGCCGCCCGACGCTTACAATCCTAAAGGCACGTGGTGGCAGAATACCCGCAACGAGAAACGCCCGCAGGCGACCGCCTGGCTCGCCGCTGGATGGGAAAAACTCGGCGTGGATCGGCAGCGGCAGCAGGTCACTTTTCGCAGGCAAGACTAAAACGAAGGCTGGTTCATGACCCAATCGTCCGACTGGTGGAAACGGGGCGTCTTTTATCAGATTTACCCGCGCAGCTTCAAGGACAGCGACAATAACGGCATCGGCGATCTGCGCGGCATTGCCGATCAACTCGATTATCTGGTCTGGCTCGGTGTCGATGCGCTCTGGCTCTCGCCAATCTTTCCTTCGCCGATGGCGGATTTCGGCTACGACGTTGCCAGCTACGTCGATATTGATCCGATCTTCGGCACGCTCGCCGATTTCGATCACCTGCTGAAAGAAGCGCATCGGCGCAATATTCGCATCGTCCTCGATCTTGTGCCCAATCACACCTCGAACCAGCATAATTGGTTCAAGGAATCGCGCTCGTCACGCGACAATCCCAAGCGCGACTGGTACATCTGGCGTGATCCCAAGCCGGATGGCAGCCCACCGAACAACTGGCTGGCCTATTTTGGCGGTTCCTCGTGGACGTTCGACGAGCAAACCGGGCAGTATTATCTGCACAGCTTTTTGCCAGAACAGCCCGATCTCAACTGGCGCAATCCTGAAGTCAAGCAGGCCATGTTCGACCAGATTCGCTTCTGGCTCAAGCGCGGCGTCGATGGCTTTCGCATCGACGTGATTGACCGGATGCTCAAGGACGAACAACTACGCGACAATCCGCCTGACCCGCATTACGTCGAAGGGCGCGACAACCCAGCGCATCGCTATCTGCGCCTGTTCAGCGAGAACCGCCCCGGCATCCACGCACTGATCCGCGAGATGCGCGCCGTCTTTGACGAATTCCCAAACCGCGTTTCGATTGGCGAGATCGCCTATTCGCTCAATCCCAGCCTGATCACGGGCTTTTATGGCGACCCGAAAGAAGGCGGCGAACTCAATCTGCCCTTCAACTTCGCGCTGATCCTGCTCCAGTGGCAGGCGGCGGACGTGCGCGCCTTCGTCGATGCTTACGAAGGCATGATTCCGCCGTATGGCTGGCCGACTTACGTCGTCAGCAACCACGATCAGACCCGCGTCGCCACTCGCATCGGTGACGCGCAGGCGCGCCTCGCCGGAATGCTGCTGCTGACGCTGCGCGGCACGCCCTTCATCTACTACGGCGACGAACTGGGGATGCGCGACGTGGACATCCCGGCGGCGCAGTATCAAGACCCACAGGGGATCAATCTCGGCATCAGCCGTGACCCGGAGCGCACGCCGATGCAGTGGAACGCCACGCCGCACGCCGGATTTTCCGCCGTCGAAACGTGGCTGCCCGTCGCGCCGGATTACACACAGGTCAACGTCGAGGCCGAGCAAGCCGATCCGCGTTCGCCACTGACGCTGTTCAAGACGCTGCTCGACCTGCGCCGCGCCGACGAAGCCCTCTCCCTCGGCGATTACGAGTCGCTCGAAGCACCTGAAGATGTGTTCGCGTTCAAGCGCGGCGGCAAGTATATTGTCGCGCTCAATTTCAGCGATTTGTCCCAATCACTTGACCTGAGCGGGGAGATCGTGCTTTCGACTTATCTGGATCGAGAGGGCAGGGTCGAGAAGCTCGATCTGCGCCCCAATGAGGGAGTCGTCCTGAGAACGTGAGAATCGGCTACGTCGCCCAGAATCTCTCGCTCGACTGCACGCCATCCAGCACCTTCCGGCTGGCATCTTACAGCGCCGAGCGCCTGCGGCTCGTCGTCAGCGAGAATCTGGCTTGTTTGCGGCGCATCCTCACGTATAACATCCAACACGGCCTGCTCTATTATCGTATTTCGTCCGATACCGTGCCGTTCGCCTCGCA
>DASZXN010000381.1:0-5929 GCA_035545875.1 Phototrophicaceae bacterium | reverse complement strand
AAAAGTTCTGACTTTTATAGAAGGCTGTAAGTTTGAACATCGACTACGAATTTGGAAGGAGGCCGATTTATTTACCCTAATTGTTGAATCTTATCGAAAAATCGTTGATGAAAATTTACCATTAAGTCCAGAAAAAATTGGGGGCAAGTTAGCCAGATTCTATTTTGAAGTAGATCATTACACGGCGTTGGAAGATAGCGAACTAACAAACTCTCGTACAGAGTTAGATGCGTATTATGCTGCTATATTCCAAAGTACAAATGACCGAACTAAGCGCGTAACTCGTGGCGTAATCATCGCGCAAAAGCTTGATCCTGACGCTTCTGGTCAACTAACGTTCGATGACTTAATCGAATAAACATCTACTTTGACTGATTGAGCAATAGAACTCTAAAATGCCGGGATTTGCTGCTTTTTGATTCAGGCGAGACCGGAGAAGTAACGTCTACAGCGCAGCGACTTTGCGGGCGATTTCGAGAAACGAGTCGGCGCAGCGATACTCGTCTCTGAGCTTATCGGGGTTGGCGTAGTCCGCGTCGAGTTCGAGCAGTTTTCCCCAGAGCGCTTTGGTTTCATCGAGATGGCCGAGCGCATACTGAGCCACCGCCTGCCCTGCAAGCGCGAGTTTGTGATCGGGCTTGAGTTCGGCGGCTCGCTCAAAGTCGCTGAGGGCGGCCTGATTCTGCTGCGTCAGCAGGTAAGCCTGTCCCCGAAACAGGAGCGCGGACGGATTGCGCGGGTCTAAATAAACGGCTTCATCCAAATCGATCAGCGCGTCCTCGGCGGCGGCACGCCCCTCCGCTGCGCTGAGGGTGAAGGCTTTCGAGAGTTTCGCCCAGCCAAGCTGCGTGTTGACGATGCCCACCCAATTGCGATCCAGCGGGAATGAGAATGCCTGATCGAAATCCCGAATAGCCTCGTCGAAACGCTGCTGGGCTGCATAAGTTTCGCCGCGCAGGAACAAGGCTCGTGCGGACGGGTCGAGTGCGATGACCTGATCGAGATCGGCAAGCGCTTCATCGTAACGCTTTTGCGCGTAGAACAGATCGGCGCGCCCCAGATGCGCTGTGATGAGGGTTGGGCTGATGTCGAGCGCTTCGGCAAATTCCCGTTCCGCGCCTGCCAGATCGCCCGCCGCATGATTTTGTATGCCCGCTTTGGCATGAACGTAGGCAGCAGTCTTGGTTTTGGTATCGGGGCGCGTGATCGCATAGGCGATGACGACGATGATGAAGACCACCGAAAAAACGACCGCCAGCACGCTCAAAATAGGCATAGTTCACCGTGATATGTGATCAAGTGGTGTGAATTTCCGCGCTCATTATCGGACGAGCGCGGGAAATCTACAATCCAGAGCGCTGGCCTCTGCTCAGGCGAGGCCGGAGAAGTAGTCGGTTTTGATGCGACTGGACGGAATGCCGATCTGGTGCAGCAGCGCCTTCATGCCATCGACCAGCGAGAGCGAGCCGCACAGATAGTAGGTCGCCACCGGATAATCAGGAATTTCGCGCTCGATCATCGCCTGATCGATGCGCCCGACCTCGCCACCCCAGTCAGGCGGCGCACTCGCCGAATCGGTGAGCGTGTAAATCACCCTCACGCCGAGTTCGCGCTGCGCCGCGTCGAGCACGTCGCGGTAGAGAATGTCTGCGGGCGTTTTGTTGGTGTACAGCACCGTGATCGGGCGCGTCTGCTGCGTATCGAGCAGATATTTGAGCATACTGCGATAGGGCGTGATGCCGATGCCTCCGGCGATCAGCACAACGGGCAGGTGCGGATCGCCGGGCAGGGTAAAATCGCCTGCGATTTGTGCGGCGACGATTGGGCGAGTGTCATCCAGTTTGAGCAGCGCGCGCTTGAAGCTGCTCGGCTTATCGTAGAACTTGACGCCGAGCCGGATGATCGGCTCGGTTGGCGCGGAAGCAAGCGTGAAATAGCGCCGATTGCCGCGCGAGTCAGTGTAGGGATGACCGAGCGTCCACTCCATGTACTGGCCGGGGGCGAAGGCGAACTTCTGCCCCGGCGTGAAGCTGAATTCCCACGTATCGGGCGATAACTGAAGCTTGTCGCGCAGGGTCAGGATCAGGCGGGTTTTCGGGCTGACCAGCCACGAAAAGACGTTGCCGATCACGATGGCGAGTTCAGGCGTGAGGAAGAACGCGCCGACGTGGAATTCGGGCGTGAAGAGCACGCCGACGAGCAGCCCATAGATGATGCGCAGGCGGCGCGTCGGCGGGGTGGTCAGCGGCTCGGTGAGGATGACGAAGGCGAAGAAGAACAGCGGCGAATAGAGCACGTCGTTGTGCAGCACCGAAGTGATGTTCTGGTGGCTGGAGAAGATCAGCAGCGTGACCAGCGTTCCGGCGAAAAAGCTGAAGACGAGATCGAAGCGGCGCAGCTTGCGCACAATCAGCAGGCCGCCGATCACGACGAGCGGCAGCATCGGCGCGGAGCCGACCCACCAACTGGCCGTCTGGTTGAGCGCGACGGCGACGATCAACGCGCCGAAGGCGACCGGGTTGAAGATATGCTTGCGCCGGAAGGCGATCACGTACTTGGAGGCCATCGCCAGCACGCCCATCCAGATGACGAACCAGAAATCATCCATCGTCGTCGGCGGCGTGATGATCAGCGCGAAGATCAGCGCCGTGATGTAGACCGACTCGACGTTAGGCGTGAGGTGAAACGCCCAGGCAAAGAGCTTGTTGGTCGCATAGCAGGCGGCGATCAGGAACAGCGTCGTGAACACCAGTCCGAGCGGATCGTAAGAGAGCAGATGCAGGATCGAAAAGAGCACACCCGCACCGATCAACACAATCAGATAGTAGAGCACGAGGCGATACATCGTGATGCGGTTGAGCAGGCTGTCGATGCGGCGCAGGATCATGAGGTTGTTTGAGCCTGGTTGAGCGCGTCGGTCAGGGATGCGACGAAGGCTTGGCTGGTGAGAGTCGCGCCGGAAATGACATCGACGTGACCGCTCTGCGCCTGAAGCGCTTCGCGCACCAGATAAGGCATGGCAATCGCGTTGATTTGCTGCGAGGTGCGGCGGTCACGCGGGTAGTCGAGAAACTGCACGTCGGTCAGCTTGCCGCCCTGAATGGTCGCCTGTACCTGCACCAGTCCCCAGGAAGCGTCGGCTTCATTCCCCGAATAGATGCCGTCGCGGTAGGTGGCATTCGAGACGATGGTCGGCGCAGGCGGACTCGGTTGACCGACAACGCTGCTGGAGATGATCCCGCGCGGGCTAACGGTGGTCGGCGCAGGTGTGATCAGCAGCGGCGGCAGATCGGCAGCCGCGTGATCTGCGAAGCGCTGGTTGATCACGTAAGCGGCGAAGATCAGGATCACGGCAGCGGAGACGACGACCTTGCGCACAGTAATCAGCAGGGGCGAGGGCTGCGCAGAACGCAGATCAGACACGGCAATTCCTTGTTTCTCGATGCGAGCGCACAGGCGCGCCCCTACATCTCATCAAGTGACAGGCTATCAGTATAAAAGTGAACGGGGAAAAGGGGTTAGCCCGGATTTGCAATCCGCTTAGAAGTCGCTGAGACTTGATCCACGCTACCATTCTGTTGGCTGATCGGTTAGCGCGGAGACGCTGCTTGAAACAAGCGGCGAATTTCAATTGTTTGGAAAAATTTACGCGAGATTCTCATTGCAAAGTTTATTCGTCCCGTAGGCACGATAGCCGTAAGGTACTAACTATGACTTTCGTATATTGCATTTTGACAAATTTTTCACGAAAATAAAAGGCGTAAACCAGTTCAGGGAGACGCACATGACATCCGAACACGAAGAATGGCTGGAGCGGGCAGCGGCGGCGCAGCGAGCGAAACGCTACGACGAAGCGCGCGAGTACGCCATGCGCGTCGTGCGCGAGGATGGACGCAACGCAAAAGCGCTGTGGATCGTGGCGACCTCGACCAGTTCGTTGAGCGAACGCCGCAACGCGCTCAACATGCTGCTGCGGGTTCAGCCGGATAACCTGCCCGCGCGCCAGATGCTCAACGCGATTGACCAGGAACGGAAAGCGACCAACGAGGTTAAAGCCGTCAGCGCGACCAAAGCGACCGGCGAACATAAGCCGATCAGCGCGACCAAAGCGACCGGCGAACTGAAAGCGCTCGGCGCGACCAAAGCGACGGCTGAACTCAAAGCGGTCGGCGCAAGCAAAGCGACGGGCGAGCAGAAAGCCGTCAATGCGGCGAATACTAATCCCCCAGCAGCCTCCAACGTGATCCGTCCGATCAAGGCCAACAACGCACCTCAGGGACATTTTCTGCTCTACACGACCGTCGCCGTTGCCCTGCTGATTATCGCCGCGACTATCGCCGCCGCCGTTACGCTCTAAAAATTATTTATCGAGTGCTCACCGCAGCACGGCGCAAGCCGTGTTATTTTTATTTCACTTTGGTCTCCCTATCAGGTGAGCGGCGATGTTTGAAGGCATTCCTGACCGCCGTAAAGGGCTGGTGATCGGAATCGTCGGCGGGCTGATCGGCGCATATGCCATGCGGCGCTATCAGCGCGATGTGCTGCCGAAGCTGTTTCCCGACGTTGATCTGAAAGCAACAGCACCCGAGGTCAGCGTGCCGATGGCCTATACCTTGCTGACCGAGACGATCCCATCCGCCGAAGAACAGCACCGGCTGGAAGCGGGCGCGCGCTGGGGCACTGGCGTGCTGATGGGACTCGTCTATGGCGCGACGCGCACGAGCACGCTCCCGCGCGATTTCGCGGGCGGATTTTTCTACGGAATTCGGCTGTGGATCGGCGACGAGATCATCTATCGCCTGACCGAAGGCGCGGAAGCATCAGTCAGGCGACCGCACGTCGCGCTGCTGACCGGCTACTGGGTCTATAGCTTCGTGACCGCGAACAGCACCCGGCTGCTCTACCGCCTGTTCTCGCCGCAGGATTGGTAGCCGGAAACTCCTCTCAAGCAAACTTCAATTTTTGATCCGGCAGGGGGATATATAATGGCATGAGAAGCCTATGCCGTCCACCAGCAGTTCATCCATCGAGACAGGGCGGTGCCGTTGATAGATAGGGTTCCCTATGACCGAACAAGCTTTACCTCTCGTTTTGGCTGTCGATGATGAACGCTTTAATCTGACCCTGCTGGAACGCATCCTGCGCCGCTCCTGCCGCGTCGTCAGCGTGACGAACGGTCAGGCCGCGCTCGATACGCTGGCGCAAGCTCCGTTCGACCTGATCCTGCTCGACATTATGATGCCGGAAATGGATGGCCTGATGACGCTGCAAGCGATTCGCGGCAATCCCAACACTGCCGGCATTCCCGTCATTCTGATCTCGGCACTTTCGGACGGCGCATCAGTGGCGCACGGGCTGGACGTAGGAGCGAACGACTACATCACCAAGCCGATTGACATGGACATCACGATGGCGCGGGTACAGACACAGATCGCGCTGAAGAAATTACAGGATGAGCGCGAGCAGACGATTCAGGAACTGCGCGCGGCTCAGGAGATGAAGGACAAGTTGCTGCGGATGGCCTCGCACGACCTGAAAGGCCCGCTGATGAACATCCGCATGGCGGCGACCCTGCTGGAAACGTCGATTGAGTGCGCGCCGGACGGCGCGATGCTGCTCGACTCGATGTCGTCGTCGTGCGATACGATGCAGATGGTGATCAAGGATTTTCTCGATACGGCGGCGCTGCAAACCGGCGCGCTCGATTTGCATCTGGAAAAACTGGCGCTGGAGCCGCTGATCCGCGAGGTAGTGACCGAGAACAAGGTCAACGCGCTGCGCAAGAACATCACGGTCGAAACCGACGCGCTGGCAGGCGTGGTCGAAGCGGACTCGGCGCGCTTCCATCAGGTAGTGGGCAATCTGGTCAGCAACGCGATCAAGTACAGCCCGCAGGATACGACTGTATCGATCTCCACCGAGGCTGATG
>DASZXN010000380.1:0-6323 GCA_035545875.1 Phototrophicaceae bacterium | reverse complement strand
CCGCCTATGATGAGCAGTGTCGGCGTCCGTTCCATAGCCGCCCTCTTGACTTCGAGTCAACTCAAAGCTGTAGACTCTGGAGGAAAGTCAAAGCATAAGCACAAGCGGAGAAAACAGCGGTATGAAAACTCGAATCCTCGGCAGCAGCGGCGTGACCGTCTCGGCGATTGGTCTGGGCTGCATGGGCATGTCCGACTTCTACGGCAAGTCGGATGACGTGGCGTCGCTGGCGCTGCTCGAAACGGCGCTCGAACTGGGCGTCAACTTCTGGGACACTGCCGACATGTACGGCACGGGTCACAACGAGATGCTGATTTCTCAAGTGCTCCGTCATCACCGCGATCAGGTCGTGATCGCCACCAAGTTCGGCAACATGCGCCGCATCGATGGCGCGATTCTCGGCGTGAATGGATCGCCGGAGTACGTCAGGTCGGCCTGCGACATGAGCCTCAAGCGGCTCGGCGTCGATCACATTGATTTGTACTATCAGCACCGCGTGGATCGCAACGTGCCGATTGAGGATACCGTCGGCGCGATGGCCGATCTGGTCAAGGCGGGCAAGGTGCGCTTCCTCGGCCTCTCGGAAGCGTCGGCGCAAACAATCCGCAGGGCGTATGCCGTCCACCCGATCACGGCACTCCAGACCGAATACTCGCTCTGGACGCGCGATCCCGAAGGCGAAATCCTCGACACCTGCCGCGAACTGAACATCGCCTTTGTCGCTTACAGCCCGCTCGGTCGCGGCTTCCTGACCGGGCAGGTCAGCCAGCCGGATCAACTGGAAGCGACCGATTTCCGCAAGCACAATCCGCGCTGGCGCGAGGGCAATCTGGAGCAAAATCTGGCGCTGGTCGAGCAGGTCAAGGAACTGGCGGCGGCGAAGGGCTGCACACCCGCTCAGTTGGCGCTGGCGTGGGTGCTGGCGCAAGGCGAGAACATCATCCCGATCCCCGGCACACGGCGCGAGAAATATCTGCGCGACAACAGCGGCGCGGTCGATGTGCCGCTCACGCCGGACGATCTGGCGGCGATCAACGCGGCATTCCCGGCAGGCGCGGCGGCAGGAACGCGCTACGCCGAAACGATGATGGATCGCGTGAACGTGTAGATTAACACAAAAAGAACCCGGCGCTCACGATGACCGTGAGCGCCGGGGAAGAGAGGCAGGGAAATCCGGTTTTAGCCGACCGTCCAACCGCCATCGGCAACCAGAACTTCCCCGTTCACGAACGAGGAGTCGTCCGAAGCAAGAAATAGAGCAACCCTGGCGAGTTCGTCCGGCTGTGCAGTACGAACTGCCGAGGAGAGGGTCGTTTGCAGCCGCTCCATGCCGAGCGGATTGGGATTCGTCACGCTGATATTGGTCGCCACCCCACCGGGGCAAATGGCGTTACAGCGAATCCCCTTCAACGCATATTCGTAGGCGATACTGCGCGTCAGGCCGATCAGCGCGTGCTTGGAAGCGGTGTAGCTCACCCCCGCGCGCCCGCCGAACAGCCCGCCAATCGAGGCGACGTTGACGATCACCCCTTTGCCTTTGGGCAGCATCGCTTCGAGCGCTTTCCGGCTGATGAACATCGGGCCATCCAGGTTGACGCCCAAGACCTGCCGCCAGAGCGCGTCGTCCAAATCGGCGAGCGGTATGAACTCGTCCATGATGCCGGCGTTGTTGACGACAATATCGAGCTTGCCATACAAGCTCAGGGCAGCCCCGACCATCGCCTCAGCATCAGCGCGCTTGGAAACATCGCCGTGCACCAGCGCGGGCGGCAGGCAGCCCTGCGCCTCCAGTTCCTTCACCAGCGCTTCCAACCCGGTCGAATTCAGGTCACTGGCAACCACCAGCGCGCCTTCCTCGACGAATAGTTTGGCAATCGCGCGACCAATCCCGGAACCTGCGCCTGTCACCAATGCGACTTTGCCTTGCAGTTTCATAACACCGCTCCCAAATCAGGCTTGAATTACATCCCTAGCATATGACGGATGCTGAATCGATTGAAGTGACAGAGATCACGATTGCCCGGTGACACTTGCCCCAATTTACCAGCGCCCTATCACCCGCGTGATCGTTTGCGCTGTGCGGCAGCGCTTTCCAGTACAATGGAATGAGCGCGTATCACCCATCGGAGCAGGCATGACTCGCATCTTCATCAACTATCGCCGAGCGGACACCGAAGGCTACGTCGGGCGGCTTTACGATCACCTGATGCGCCATTTCGAGCCGGGCGACGTGTTCATGGACGTGGACAGCATCCCGCCGGGCGCGGATTTCGTGCAGGTGCTGGAAGACGCCGTTGCCAACTGCGACGTGTTCATCGCCGTGATCGGCCCCATCTGGTCAACCATCGCCGACGAAAGCGGCAGCCGCCGTCTGGATAACTGGAACGATTTCGTGCGCGTCGAAATCGCCAGCGCGCTCAAGCAGGGCAAAATGGTCATTCCGGTGCTGGTCGGGCGGGCGCGAATGCCCGCCCCCAGCGATCTGCCCGACGATCTGACGGCGTTGGCGCGGCGCAACGCCATCGAACTGAGCCATCAGCGCTTTGTCTACGACGCCGACAAGCTGGTCAGCGCGATTAAGACCTATGCGCCCGCCAACGCGCTCAACAAGCCGCGCGCCGACAGCGAAACTGTCCAGCGCAAAGCCGAGGCGCTCAAGGCGCTGCGGATCGAAGTCGTCGGCGCAACCGGATCGCCACTCTATAAATTCCGTGTCGAGAGCCGCGCCTTCCCCGTGCTGGGCGACGGCAATCCCGACGCGAATATCCTCTTTATCGGCGAAGCGCCCGGCAAAAACGAAGTCGAAACCGGGAGGGCGTTCATCGGGCCATCCGGTGATGTGCTCGAAGAAATGCTCAAGGGCATCGGCATCAAGCGCGAGGACGTGTTCCTGACGAACGTGTTGATGGATCGCGCGCCGGAGAAACGTGACCCATCGCCGGAAGAGATCGCCTTCTACGCGCCATTCCTCGACAGGCTGATCGACATCGTGCAGCCGAGCGTGATCGCAACGCTCGGTCGCTTCGCGATGGAATACATCTTCAAACGGCTCGATCTGCCGGAGAAGCGCGCCAAGATCAGCAACGTACACGGCAAGCTCGCCAAAGCCGAGCTTCCCTACGGCGAGATTCACATTCTACCGCTCTATCACCCTGCGATTGTGCTCTACAGCGCCAGCCAGAAAGAGACGCTGCGCAAGGACTTCGAAAAACTCAAGTTGTTCATCTAATGCCTGGCACGCGCCGCGAAATCGTCGTGAACGTTGCTATTCACCCGGTATTGTGTTTTTATTCACAATCACTTATGATGATTGCGCTCAATTTCACGAATACAGGCGGTAATCATGCAGACGATGGTGCAGGGCACGCAGGTCTATTACCACGAACGCGGCAGCGGCACGCCGACGATTTTCCTTCACGGCGTCCCCGATTCGGCGGAACTATGGAGGCCGATCATCGACCAGCTTCAGTCAAGCTATCGCTGCATCGCGCCTGATCTACCCGGTTTGACGACGCGCTCGGCGCTGCCGACGGGCTTCGACTTCACGCTGCCGAGCATGGCACAATGGCTGAACGATTTCGTCACGGCGCTCGCTATCCACGAGCCGATCAACCTCGTCTTTGGCGATTTCGGCGGTCTGTACGCGCTGGCCTTCGCCATCACCTACCCGGAGCGCGTGGGCAAGCTGGCGCTGGCGGGCAGCGTCGGCTTCACGCCCGATTACGAATGGCACTCGACCGCGAAAATGTGGCGCACGCCGATCCTCGGCGAAGTGAGTATGATGATGCTCAACGAGGGCATGTTCGCCAACACGATGAAAACGTCCGCGCCGCTGCTCACTCCGCAGCATTGGCGCGACGTTTATGCCCTCTCGCTGGCGAACGCGGCGGTCAAGCGCAACATCGTGCGCCTCTACCGCGCGATTGATACCAAAGACTATGCCACGTGGGAACCGAAGCTGCTCGACCTGACTCGGCGTGTCCCGATGATTGTGCTGTGGGGCGATCAAGACCCGTTTATCGACAGGCGCTTCGCGGATCGCTTTGGCGCGCAGCAAGTTCAGCACTATCCCAACAACGGTCACTGGATCGCCGCCGAAGCGCCTGATGAGATGGCAGCGCAGATCGCGGCGTTTTTAGGCTAGAAGATTCCTAATCAGGGCGGGTTTGAAACCCGCCCCTACGTGGTGATTTGTTCCTGTGGGCGGCGGCTCGCCATCAATTCGGCTGTCTCGACCTCGACCGGATACGGGCTGCCGAGCAGATGCTCGATCACGCTGTCCTGATCAACTTCCGAGCGGTTCTGACTGAGCTTGTATTTGCCCTCGATGCGCTCGATGGGCAGCTCGAAGGCGACAATCGCTGCCATCATCTTGTGCAGATAATCTTCGGGCAGGTTCATCATCCATTCGGGATCGCGGCCATGCTCGTGATTGGCGACCAGTTCGCGCAGCATGGCGCGCACGGTCGCGTCGTCGTCGATCAGGCGCGGCACGCCGTAAACGTGAACGGTCGCATAATTCCAGGTTGGAACGCTCGGATGGGTCTCGTACCACGTCGGCGAGACGTAAGCGTGCGGCCCCTGAAAGATGATCAACGCTTCGCCCCCGTCGAACACCTTCCACTGATCGTTGGCGCGCGCCAGATGCGCTTTGATCACGCCGCGCTCGCTGTCAATCATCACGGGCAGATGGGTCGCGTCGAGGCGGCCTTCGTGCTGCGTCACCAGCGTGGCGAAATTATGCTCGCGCATGAAGGCATACAGGACAGCGATGTCGATCTCCAGATTCGATTTGGGAATGTACATGCGCTGTCCTTTCAATCAATCTGCGCAAATAGGCAGCGTTTAACGCAGCGCGTCGTCGATGTGGGTTTCGAGTTCGCGATAATCGCCGTAGATTTCCCACGTGCTGATGATCGCGGTCATCAGGACAATCATAATCAGGAAAGGGGCGACGACCAGCCCAGCCACCAGCAGCAGCAGGAGAATCAGCAAACCGATCATGTGGCTGGGAGTAGCCGTGAAATTGCCGCGCACGACCGTTTTCCCGCCCTGAGGCTCCCGGACAACCGCTCCAATGAACTGCGCGTTGGTAAACGCACCGCCCAAGTGCCGTTCAACGCCAACACGGAAGATGTAAGCGCCGTGATCGCTGCTGCCGCGCTCGGTCGTGAGGTTGGCGCGCAGCCACGCCGCCGTCACCGGCTGACCGGATAACGCCAGCAGGCGATCTAAAGCGGCGTCGGGCGCTAAATCGGTCGTAAATTCAATTGAACGGGCGAAAATCGGGATCACTGGCAGGGAGCGGGTGGTGGACTGGGTTTGCTCAAGCATGGAATGTGTCTTTCGTCATAGGCAGATTACGATCTCAAGCGAACAATGTTATTCAAGCGGATTCTAGGCGATTCGCGTGGGTTTGTCTATCGAGCCAGTCGATAATGCCACTTCGTGTTGTATGCTAGTAGTATGGATCCTGCCGACTCCTCCCAATCCAGCATGTCAACTGGAGAATGCAATAACCTTCCTGAACCCTTAACAGTCTTTTGCGAACCTCACCGTTGTTTCCGCCTCGCTCACCTGCTATAATGACAGCGATCATTTCTTTAAGCGAAATTTCCCCTGATGAACGAAAAAGCAATTCATGTTCTTGAACTGAATAAGGTACTCAATCGCCTCGCCAAGTACACGACCTTCTCCGCCGGAGCGGACTTGGCGCGCGAGTTGTTCCCGACGGGCGATCTGGAAGAAGCGCGCATCTGGCAGAACGAAACCGCCGAGGCGCGGCTGATGTTCGCCAACCAGTTCAACGCGACGATGGGCGGCGCGCGCGACGTGCGCGAACCGGCGCTGCTGGCGACGCGCGGCATCATGATCGAAGCGAGCGTGCTGCTCGACATTCGCATGACGTTGCGCCGTGCGACCACGCTCAAGCGCACGCTCGGTCGCATGAAAGGGACGTACCCGCTGCTCGCGGAGATCGCCGCCGAACTCGAAGAATGTCAGCCGTTGCAAACCGAAATCGAGCGCGTGCTCGACGAAAACGCGGTCGTCAAGGACAGCGCCAGCCCACAGTTAGCGATCATCCGGCGCGACCTGAAGATCGCGTTTGATCGGCTGCAAACCAAACTCCAGCGCATGATCAGCAGCAGCACCAATCAGCCGCTGCTGCAAGAAGCGCTCGTGACCATGCGTAACGGTCGCTACGTGATCCCGCTCAAGGCCGACTACAAAGGCCGCATTCCCGGCATCATCCACGATTCATCATCCAGCGGCGCGACCTTATGGATCGAGCCGCTCGAAACGGTCGAACTCAACAATCGCTG
>DASZXN010000379.1:0-2339 GCA_035545875.1 Phototrophicaceae bacterium | reverse complement strand
ACTTCGCGCCAGATGCGATAGGGCTTGCCGTCAAACTGGATCGCCGGAACGCGGTCGCCCAGTTCGCCTGCCGCCGCTTCGACGCCGACAATCAGATCGAGCGGGTCGCCGGTGCCGTAGATCAGCGGCGGATTTTGGACGGTCAGCGATAGACCGGGCAGCCCCGTTCCCGCGCCAACCTGCTCGGCTTCGACCTGCTCGGCGTTAATCGCAGGCACAGCGACCGAATCACTGCCCTGTGCCAGCGTCGCCGCCTGCGTCGTCATGAAAATCGGCGGGGTGCTGCTGCCGCCGCTGCGTTGAAGCGTCACCCGTGTGCCGCGCGGAATCACAATGTCGCCGTCCGCGCCGCGTGCTCGGCTGAACTGAAGCGTCACGCTCGCCGCCGACGGCGGATGCAGCGATACGCCCAGCAGCCGGAGAAAGGCCACGTAGACCTTGCTCGGCAGTCGGTTGAGCCGATAAATCATCGTGTCGGTCAGGTAAGCAAACACTTCGAGCATGACCACGCCGGGGTCGCTCGGCGCGAGATCGTCCCAGGCCGTATTCGACTGGCGAATGCGTTGAGTCGCCTCAGCCACCAGTTGCTCGAAAGTCCGGTCGTCCAGATTAGGCAGTGGAAGTGGCATCAGCCGCCCTCCGAAAGATTCAGCGAAAAAGACAAAACGTCGGTGTGCAATGTTACGCGCACGCGATACTGAAGCAGAATGTTCAGACGCTCCGGCTCGTCGGGATCGCGTCCGGCGTCGAGTTGCAGCACGTCGATGCGCGGCTCCCAGCGATTGATCGCCTGCTGCACGTAATAGATCGCCAGGCCAGCGGTCGTGTCGTCATTGGGCGAAAACAGCAGGCGGTGAATGTCGCAGCCGTAATCGGGACGCATGACCCGCTCGCCCGGTCGCGTCGAAAAGAGCAGCAGCAGCGCCTGCCGGATGCTGTCGTTGTACTGCACCATGTCGATCCCGCCGCTGGGCGCGAAATGCAGTCCGGCGTCGGCTTCCGGCGCGTCGAGCAGCGGGTACAGAAAGCGCCACGAGCGGTAGTGCGGCACGCTGCTCATTCCGACCCTCCGACGAAATCCTGCCCCGGCTGGCGCACGTAATAGGTCGGCTCGCCTGCCGGAGTCCCGTTGGTCAGGCCGCGCACTGTATCGAGGCAGACGCGCTGCCCATCGACGCGGATGAAATCCGAATAGCCCTGCTTGACCGGGAGTGTCAGCGTACAGGGCACGATGCCGATCACCGGGTTGGCATTCGAGCAGCCCTTGATCGTGCGGCCTTCGGGATCGTTCTCGACCAGCACGCGCCGCCCGTTGATCGTCACCCAGTCCTGCTTCGGCTTCAGTTCAATCGTACCGGTCACGTGCGAACAGATCAGCAGCGCGTCTTCAGTAATGACTTGCATTTAGCCCCTCTGGAAATCAATCGTGTTGCCGCGAATGACAATCGCTTTGCCCGGCGCTTCGATCTGCAAATCGCGCGCCGCGTGAACCGTCACTTTCTGCGGCGAAAGCTCGACAAAACTGCCGTCGCTGTTCTCCAGCCGAATCACCTGCCCCGCGTCATCGAGCCGGATACGCTGACCGCCGGGGGTCAGCAGCGTGTAGCGCTTGACGCTGCCGTCCTCGATCCCCGCGTCAGGTGTGCCGTGCGGCCCATACAGCCCGCCGATCACGACCGCCTGCGCCGGGTCTTCGTGCGCCAGCAGCACGAGTACGTCGTCGTTTACGTCCGGCTGGATCATCAAACCCTTGCCCGCGCCCGCTCCGATGCTGACCACGTTGATCCAGTCGGTGTTGACGTTCTCGAAGCTCGGCAGCGCCACGCGGACGCGGCCCAGATTCTCAGGATCAGCGATTTCCGTGACCACCCCCGGCGTGGCAATCGTGCCGCGCCCTCGCCGCTCGATCTGGCGGCGCGCTGGAGGCCAACTGCTCACCTCGGTGACGTAGCCGACTATCTGATTGATGCGATGAGTCGTCGTTGTGAGCACATACGTCCCGCTGACCGATGGCGCGACGCCCGCGACACTCACGAGCGCACCGGGTCGCAGCCGAGGATCGCCTTCCGCCGTACCGCGCAGACTGATCGTGCGTGCCGAGCGATAATCGAGTTCGGCCTGCGCCAGCCCCTCGACCTGCGGCGTGTCCTCGACGCCGAGATCGACCAACGAAATGGAATTCGCCGCGCCCACATCGCCTGGTGATACTGACGCTGCGACGTGGCTGCGGCTGCGCGGATTAGTCGCGCTGCTCGTATGCGCTTCGATGTGCGCCGCGTCCCAACCTGCCGCCGTGACCTCACTCACCACTGAATCGGCGTTCACGTCGATTTCGGCTT
>DASZXN010000378.1:0-19891 GCA_035545875.1 Phototrophicaceae bacterium | reverse complement strand
CAATTGGAACGCCGCTGGCGAAGCGTTATCCGCCAGATGTAGGCATCTTTGCTGCGGTAGCTGCTCCGAGCGAGGCTGCTGTCCACGATCTCAATCAGATCGTGGCGAAAGGCGAAGCCCTCATGGTTCAGGGTCTCAATCTGCCAGCCGATTTGCCGGATTGGTCAATCGTCTATGAACTGCATGTGAGTCGCATGATCTGTCATCAGCCAGTGATTGAGGTTGAAAGCGTCGAGCAGGTGGTCGATCTTACGAGTGCTGATGTCGCGGACATGCTCCACTTGATTGAAGGGACGCAGCCGGGACCGTTTCTGCCGCGCACGATAGAAATGGGGCGCTACATCGGCATCCGCAAGGATGGGCAGTTGGTGGCGATGGCGGGCGAGCGCTTTTATCCGCTCGGCTATCACGAAATTAGCGCGGTTTGCACCCATCCCGATCATTGGGGCAAGGGCTATGCTCGTCTGCTCGTCAGCCGGGTCGCTGCGCGCCAGCAGCGCGAGGGCGATATTCCCTTCCTCCATGTCGATCCGCATAACGCGCGCGCGATAGCGATCTATGAGCAGTTGGGCTTCCGCAAGAACGCTGAAGGCTCTGGTTTCATTGTGCAGCGCTGAAAGGGTCGCGCGCCGACCTATCCCTTTTATCAGGTGCAGTCCTCACACAAGGGGCGGTGATTTAAGCCGCCCTTGTGCTGTTTAATAGAAACATACCGCAAGGGGTTGCGGTCAATGGGATGACTGAAAACGAATAGAAGGGAACATTCTCATGGCGGATGTTTTGCAGGGATTATCGGACGATCTGGCGGCGGCAGTCGAAACCGCTGGACAGAGCATTGTGCGCGTCGAGGGGCGTCGTCGCCAGTCGGCGAGCGGCATCGTCTGGTCTGCCGATGGCCTGATCGTGACGGCGCATCACGTCCTTGAGCGCGACGAGAATGTCACGATTGGTCTGCCCAACGGCAGCACCGTCTCGGCCTCGCTCGTCGGGCGCGACCCGACGACCGACATCGCCGTATTGAAGGCGCAGTCGGCTGGTCTGACCGCCGCCAACTGGGTCGAGATCGGCTCGGTCAAGGTCGGTCATCTGGTGCTGGCGCTCGGTCGCCCGGAGGCCGACGTGCAGGCTACGCTCGGCGTGATCAGCGCACTGGACAAGGAATGGCGCACGCACGCGGGCGGACGGATCGACAGCTACGTGCAGACCGATGTCGTCATGTATCCCGGCTTCTCCGGCGGGCCGCTGGTGAGTGCGGGCGGCGCGATCATCGGCATGAACAGCTCCGGGCTGGCGCGCGGTGTCAGCCTGACGCTCCCGGCGACGACTATTCGGCGTGTTGCCGATGCGCTGGCGCAGAACGGTCGCATCAAGCGCGGCTTCCTCGGCGTGAGCGCCCAGCCGGTGCGTCTGCCGCAGGGCATCGCCGAGAGCGCCGGGCAGGAAACGGGTCTGATGCTGGTGGCGGTCGAGCAGGGCAGCCCCGCCGACAAGGGCGGTCTGCTTCAGGGCGACGTGGTGATCTCGATGGACGGGCAGGCTGTCCGGCACATGGATGATCTGATGGCGGCGCTCAGTGGGGATCGCGTGGGCATGGCTGTCTCCGTGAAGATTGTGCGCGGCGGCGAAACCCAGGACAAGAGTGTCACGATTGGGGAGCGCGAATAAGGTGGCAAGCATCTTCGAGCAGTTGAACGGGGCGCTGGCAGGCGTGCTCGACAACGTGGCGGCGAGCGTGGTGCAGGTGCGCGATGAGTCGCGCGGGGCGGGGGCTGGCACGATCTGGCACGCCGATGGCCTGATCATCACCAACGCGCACGTAGTTCAGCACGGGCCGCTCAAGGTCGCGCTGCACGATGGGCGCGTGCTCAACGCGCGCGTCATCGCCCGTGACGATCAGCGCGATCTGGCTGCTCTGAGTATCGACGCGCGCGACCTGCCGACGATTCAGGTGGGTAGTGCGCGCCATTTGCAGCCCGGGCAGTGGGTGATGGCTGTCGGCCATCCCTGGGGCGTGACCAACGCCGCTACCGAAGGCGTGTTGATCGGCGTGGGACATCAGACGGAACTGCCGGGCGTTCACCACGACTGGATCGTGGCGGATTTGCATCTGCGTCCCGGCAACTCCGGCGGCCCGCTGGTGGACATCAACGGGCGCATGATCGGCGTCAACACCCTGATGACGGGGCCGGGAGTCGGCGTGGCCGTCTCGGTCGATTCGGTCAAGGAATTTCTGAAAGGGGCGCTTGGCTCGTCGGTCGCAGAAACCGTCGCGCCGAAGGCATCGGAATTCGTCTAGATATACATCTGGCAGTACATAACGCAGAGCGATAAACGCGAAAAGCGGCGGGGCAGCAGAACCTCGCCGCTTTTTGCTTGCCTCATGAGCAGGTCTGCCTACGAGCTTCCACGTAAATTTCCAGTCAAGGAGTGCCAACGAAATTCATATATCGTTATACTTAGCGGTATTGTGCAGGCATTGATCGGCACTGTTCGGACATCGATAAGGAGGCGGCAGATGGAGTTCAAACGTGGGACGCAGGTGTACAGTTCGGATGGCAAGCACGTCGGCAATGTGGATCGCGTTGTCCTTGATCCGCAAACCGACGAGGTAAGCTACCTGATCATTCGCGAAGGGCACTTATTCAAAGAGGATCGGATCGTCGCACTCAAGCTGATCGACGATGCCAGTGCGGAGCGGGTCACGCTGAAGCGAAGCGAGCATGATCTGACGAAGCTGCCGAAATTCGAGGAAAACTACTATGTTCCTGCGCGCCCGGAGGACTTCCGCAGCGGCGATTACGCCCCGGTGCCGCATCATGTCGCCACGCCTCTCTACGGCTACCCGCCGCTCGGCGCGACCTGGTGGAGCGTTGACGGTGAACTGGAAGCCAGCGACCCGGAATACCGCGAGCAGATTCAGGAGAATATCCCGGTGGGGATGATCGCTGTCAGGGAAGGCGCGCGGGTTCTGAGCGTCGAAGGCGAGCAGGTCGGGCACGTCGAGGACATTTTCACCGATTCTGCCACCAACCACGTCACACACCTGATCATCTCAAAAGGTCTGCTCTTGAAGGAGCGTAAGCTGATTCCGTCGAACTGGGTCAAGCTGGCAGGCGAAGATGATCTGATCCTGACGGTCAAGACCGCGACGGTACATGAGTTGCCGGCTTACAGCGGCGCGGCGCCTGCCCAGTAGCGGGAAGGGGTTATTCGTCTTCCAGCGTAAATGGTTGATCGCGGAAGGCTTCTATCGAGGCGAGATAGGCGAACATCATGCGCTTGATCTGCCCCTGCACGTGCTCGCGGATTATCGCGTCGTCCGACTTGCACAGCGGGATCAATGCGCGCAGCAGAAAGACGACGAACACGGCGTAAAAGTCGCGCTGCTCGCTGCTCAAAGCCGGGTGCGTTTTGGCAAAGATATGGCGCACGCGGCTTTCGAGCAAATGCCCGGTTTCCTTCGCCACGATCTCCAGCGCCTGCGAGCTTTGCGAGGCGTAGAACATCGGCTGAAAGGCCGGGTTCGCCGCGTAATACTCGGCAGTTCGGTCGATCAGGCGGCTCAGATGTGCTTGCAGCGTGTCGAGATCGCTCTCATGGGCTTCGCCGAGGAAACTATTGAGCTTAACCTGATACCGTTTGGCGAGCGCGTTGAGGATGGCGAATTTATTCGGGAAGAATTGGTACAGTGAGCCAATGGAAGTGTTTGCTCGTATTGCGATGGCGTTGGTAGTAGCTGCTTCGTAACCGATTTCGGCGAAGACCTCGGCGGCTGCATCGAGGATTTTGGAAACACGTCGCTGCCCACGTGCCTGCTGCGGCGTGCGTCGCATTCGGTTTTCGCTACCCATGCTTTACACTTTAGCGTGGTTATTTAAATGTAGTTGATGCAGAATCTCCCAATTAATATGGGATCGAACACTTGCTACATTGATCTATTAAGTGATAGGACGGATTATACCCGTCCTATCGTAATACGCAAATTTCTAACTGATGCTAAAGGTTATCTGCACGTCCACCTCGACGCTCAGTTGGCCCTGACTCACGGGCTGGCTGGCGGCGGGAGCGACCGCCGCGACTCCGGCACGCGCCCCAAAGGTGATCGGCGTCGGCACCGTCGTTTGTGGCGTTTCGGTAACGACGAGCGGCTTGCCGAGCGTCACGCCGAGTTCGCTGGCAAGCTGCTGCGCGCGGCTTTTGGCGTCATCGACTGCCTGAACGCGGGCATGAGCTTCCACGGTGTCCATATCCTGAATGCCGAAGCTGAGTCCCTGAATCGTGTTCGCGCCTGATTCCACCGAATCAGTCAGCACTTTCTCGACCTGATCGACCTGACGGACAGTCACGTGAATGGTGTTGCTGACGGTATAACTCGGCTTGCCTGTGATGTTGCCGTTGTTGTCGTACTGATATTGTGGGCTGACGTTGATGCCGCTGGTCTGGATGTCCGCGTCGGCGATGCCGAGTGCCTTGAGCGCCTTGAGGACGCTGGAGATCGAGTCGCCGGTCTTGGAGAAGGCCGTCGCCAGATCGGTATCGATGGTCTGGACGCCGAGATCAACGTAAGCCACGTCAGGCGGGGCGTAGGCTGTTCCCGTACCGCCGACCGTGAGGGTATGCAGGGTGGAATCCGGTGTGGGCGTATCCGTGCTTTGCTGCGCGCTCACCGGCATTGCCGCGAGCGCTGCTATCAGTATCAGGAGCAAACTGAGCCTAGAGGCTAACCCAAATCTCATACCGTTTCTCTTTCCACTCGATTCCGACACACTAACGTTACACAACATCTCACTCAACTTTACCGCAAGTCGCTAAAATTACAAGCATAATTGACCCTATGCTCTGATAAGACAAAAAAGGACACCCTGAACGAATTCAGGGTGTCCTCAGGAAATGCGGATCGCTTTACGAGGCGGGCGTCGCGCTGACGGTCACGCTGTACTTGCCAGTTGTCCCGCCGCTCTGATCGTCTTCACGACCGACAACAATCTGATATTTGCCGGGGCCGGGCAATCTGTAGCCGGAGATTTGCGACGAGTCGTGCGAGTCCGAGGCATACGAGTTGGTCATCTGCTGGCCGTTGGCGTCGAGAATGGCGAGCACGGGGGAGAGCGTGCCGTCGGTGCGGGTGACGTTCACGTCAATCTGGCCGCCGTCGGCGCTGTTGAACGTCCAGACGTTTTGCCACTGCGTGTTGGTGATCGCGCCCGTCGCCGCCTGCCCCTCGGTGATTTCGCCGACGGGCTGACTGAGTTTGGGGCTGCCGTCGCCCGTGCCGTTGAGCGCAATCGTCAGGCTGTATGCGCCGCTCGTTTCACCCTTCTGGCCGTCTTTGCGGGTGACGCGAATGGTGTACGTTCCTGGCCCTGCCAGCTTGTAGTGATCAATTTGCGCGCTGGCGTAGGTGTTGTCCTCGTAGCCCGTCGTCAGGTTTTGCTGGCTGCCGCCGAGCAGATCGATTTCGGGAACGAGATCGCCATCGGTGCGGTTCACCGTCACGGTAATGGTATCACCGGCGTCGGTCTGCAACTGCCAGTCCTGATACCAGGCGGCGGGCGTGATTTTGCCGTCGAGTTCCTGATCGTAGACGGCTGTCCCGGCAGCGACGTTGAGCAGCGGGCTGCCCTCGCCGGAGCCGATCAGATGGACGGTCAGTTCATAAGTGCCGAGCGTATCCCCCTTCTGATCGTTGTACCGGCTGACCTCAATCGTGTACTGACCAGCAGCGTTCAAATCGAAATTGCCTGTATCGGCGCTGTCGTAGCTGTTGTAACCCGTTTCGAGGGTCTGACCGTTCGCGTCGAGGACATAGACGACCGGGGCGAGCGTCCCGCCCGTGCGCTTGGCTGTAACGTCGAGCGTATCGCCCGCCTGCGCGGTGTAGGTGTAGACTTGCAGCCAGTGGGTCGCGGTGACTTCGCCATCGACCGGGGTATCGGCTTGCACGTCGCCGATCACGGTGGTGTTGTTCGGGTTGTCGTCAGCGGTTCCGAGCGGCGTCACGACCAGCGAGTAACCGCCTGTAGTCACGCCGTTCTCGTCATCTTTGCGCGAGACCTCGACGGTGAACGTCCCGGCGGTGGACAGCGTGGTGTCGTCGATCTGGGCAGTCGCGTAGGACTTGTCCGCGCCGTAACTGTCGGCAACCGATTGTCCGGTCGCGTCGAGAATTTGTACTTCGGGGATCAGGTTGCCGCTGGTGCGCTGCACCGTCACCTGCACGCGATCCGCCGAGGCAACTTGCAGCGGCCAGTCCTGCTTGATATTGCTGTCGTCGATGCTGCCCATGACAGGCGTGCCGTAGCTGAGGGTTGTGATCTGCGTTTCAGTGGCTTCAGCGGTTGCGCCGGGTGTCGCTTCAGGCGTTGAATCCTGCGCGAGGGCAAGACTGCCAGCGCTGCTGATCACCAGCAGGGGCAGGGCCAGACTGATTAAGAGAGCATATCGCCGTTTCACAATGATCCTTTCCTCATTCCAGGGTATCCGATCCTGTCGATCATCCTAGCTCGGTTTGGCCGGGTGGGGGTGATCGGCTTACAAGCCTTTATGTCGTTCAAACGCCATGAAAAGGCGCGACAAAGTGGCCTGTAATTTCAGACTGCGGGATAGATGATGTCCTGACACGCGCGAACCGGAGGCTGATTTTACCCCGTTGTCTTCATCCCGGCGGCGATGCCGTTGACGCTCGCCAGCACCGCGTCGAGCAGCTTGTCCGACTCGTCGGTTCCCGGCGGCAGCGTGCGCAGGCGGCGCAGCAGCGACACCTGAATGTAGTTGAGCGGATCGACGTAGGGGTTGCGCCGCTCGATGGAAAGCTGCATTACGGGCGCATGATCGAGCAGTTCCTTTTCGCCCATGATCGCGCAGATGTGCTTGCGGGCGCGGGCATGTTCGGTCTGCATCCGGCTGAAAATCTGCTCGCGGATCTTCTCGTCGCTGACCAGCGAGGCATACAACTGCGCGATTGCCATGTCCGCTTTGGCGATGTCCAGCTCGCAGTTCTCGATCAGCGCATGGAAGAACGACCAGTCGTGGTACATCTGCTGAAGCATGTCGAGGCCGCCGCCGTTACTACAGAATGCTTCCAGCGCCGTGCCGACGCCGAACCAACTGGGGATGATGGCGCGGCTCTGCATCCACGAGAACATCCAGGGGATAGCGCGGATCGACTCGAAGCCGCCTTTGCTGCGCTTGGCCGGACGACTGCCAATTGGCAGGCGCGCCAGTTCATTGATCGGCGTCGCGCCGTACCAGTAATCGAGAAAGCCGGACGTTTCGTAGACGAACTTGCGATAGGCTTCTTCGCTGTTCTGCGAAAGCTGATTCATCGCGCTGCGCCATTCGGAACTGATTTCCGGCTTGAGCGGCGAGCCGAGCGAGATCAGCACGGCGTTCATCACCTGCTGCAAGTGGCGGCGGGCAATCGCTTCGTTGCTGTAGCGATAGGCAATGACTTCGCCCTGCTCAGTGATCTTGATCGGCCCCTGAAAGGCTTTCGGAGGCTGAGCGAGGATCGCGCGGTTGGTCGGGCCGCCGCCGCGTCCGATGCTGCCGCCGCGTCCGTGAAACAGTTCCAGTTTGACGCCGTATCTGCCGCAGACTTCCGCCAGCGCCTGCTGCGCCATGTATAAATTCCAGTTCGAGGCGATATAGCCGCCGTCCTTGCTGCTGTCGGAGTAGCCGAGCATAATCTGCTGGCGCATCCCGCGAATTTCCAGATGCTTGTGATACTCCGGGTTATTGAACAGAGCCGCCATCACTTCGCTGGCGTCGCGCAGGTCTTCAATCGTCTCGAACAGCGGCACGAGATCAACATCATCCTGCACGCCGACCTCGCGCGCGAACAGCAGCATCGTCAGCGTATCGCTGGGCGCGGTGCTCATGCTGGCAATCACGCTGTCGATCACGGTTTTGCCGTAGCGACGATGCGCCTGAGCGATCACGCGCCAGGTGGCGATGATGCGGTTGGTCGTCTCCGAGAAATTCGGGTCGAGCGGGAAGAAGGGGCGGGGGTTGCTGATTTCGCGCGTCAGCAGCGCCTGTTTCTCGGCTTCCGGCAGGTCGGCGTAGTTTTCGACCTGTCCATAGTACTTGAGCAGTTCGGCGACCGTTGAGCGATGCAGGCGCGCATCCTCGCGCACGTCGAGCGGGACGAGATGCAGCCCGAACAGCCGGACTTTCTCCATCAGGCCGTGCAGCGTCCCGTTGACGACGTGTTCGCCCTGATTGGCCTTCAGGCTGGCGCTGACGACGTGCAGATCGGCCAGCAGATCGTCGTGGGTGGCATACTCGTCGCGGTCGAGCTTGTCCCAGATCAAGCCCATCATCAGGCGGTAGACTTCATCGGGCGACTGATCAGGCGTCAGGTTGGCCTGTACGCGCTCAAACAGTTCGGGTGACACGCCGATCTCGTCGGTCGATTGGGTCAGGTGATCGCGTAGGAAGGCAATCTCGTTGAGGTAGACCTGGCGTGCCGCGTGCCGCAGCGTCACCAGCGTACTGAGGGTCACGTCGGCGGTGACGTTGGGGTTGCCGTCGCGGTCGCCGCCGATCCACGAAGCGAATTGCAGGACGGGCGGAAGCTGCGACCAGTCCGCATCAGGATAATGCTGCTCCAGCACGAAACGCAGGTCGTTGTAGATGTCGAGCACCACGTCCATGATCACCGAGGTGATGAAATACAGGCCAAAATCGACTTCATCCTCGACTTTCGGGCGCGCCGCGCGCGTCGGGCGCGTTTGCCACAATTCCTCGATCTCCTCGGTGATGACCTGTTCCAGTTCGCGCAGTTCGCGGGGGAGCAGCAGCTTCTGCTCGTCTTTCCAGGCCATCAGGTCGGCGATTTGGCGCAGCTTGATCAGCACTTCCTTGCGCTTGGCTTCGGAGGGGTGGGCCGTGACGACCAACCGCACGCGAATGTGATCGAGCAGGGCGCGCATTTGCGCGGCGTCGATTCCGGCGGCGTGCAGGTCAGCGACGGCGCTCTCGATGCTTTCGCCGAGCGGCGCTTTCGCTTCGCGGCTGCGCAGCACGCGAATACGCTGCTGGTCTTCCGCGATGTTGATCAACTGGAAATAGTTGCTGAACGCCTTAATCAGCACGTCGAGCGAAGGGGTATCCAACTGATCGATGGTAGCGCGCAGGGTTTCTTCCGCGTCCTGATCGCCTTTGCGCCGCGCGCGGGCTTCGGCGCGCACCTGCTCGACCAGTTGAAAGCCTGCTTCGCCGTGCTGCTCCCGAATCACAACGCCGAGCAGGTTGCCGAGCAGCCGAATGTCGGCGCTCATCGCGCTGTTAAGATCAATTTCTTGCGTCATCATCCCCTCCTAATGCGCGCAGATGATACCGCAGCAGACGAATCGGCTCAACGGAAAAATGCAACAGACTTAATCAGGCGATATAAATGAATAGATGAACAGTGGTGATGAGGAAAAGGTGATGAAACGGGCTGGATGGATACTCCTCCTGATCGTGCTGTTGGTCGGTGTTTCGGTGCAGGCGCAGGGTTTGAGCGCAAGCGACGGTAAGCTGCTCGCGGCTGCGGATGGTACGGCGATCACGAGCGCCGCTTTCCAATATGAGGCGCATCTGACGGTGAGTGGCTTCGATCCCTTTGCGCTGCAAGCGGATTTGACGGGCAGCGGCGCATTCGATCACTCCGCCTCCGCGCTCGATCTTTCGGCAAAAGGCAACATCACGGTCGGCACGACACAAACCATTCCCGTGAACAGCGAACTGCGCTGGCTCAAGGATACGCTCTATCTCAATCCCGGCGCTGGCTGGCAGTCGATGTCCGGCGCGTCGGACACGCTAGCGAATCTGGTCAGCCTGTATCTGGGGCTGGACACCGATCCTGCGAAACTGAGCCAATGGGATTTATCCAGCATGGCGGGTTTAACCGATGTAATCGCTGCGCTGACCTCCGGCGATTCAAGCGCCTTTCTGACGACCCAGCGGCTCACCGATGCCAACGGTGACGCGCATTTTCAGAGCGCCGTCGATTTACATGCGCTCTTCCAAAGCGAAAGCTTCGTTAAGGCAATGATAGCCCTTGCCAACGCGCAGGGCACCTTCATGGTCACCTACGATCACGATCAGTTCAAGCAGGTCAATCAGGCCAACAGCGCCATGTTTGCCAACGCCAAAGTCACGGTCGATCAATACGTTGGCCTGAGCGACAGCCAGCTTCAGCGGATCGTCCTGACACTCGATCTGCCCATCGATCCGACGCAGGGCAGTTTTCCCGACGCGGCTTTCAAGATCAGCGCCTCGCTCGACGTAACCCTGAGCGATCTCAATCAGCCGCAGAACATCACGGCGCCTGACGGCGCGAACACAGTGACGGCGTTCACGTTCCCCGCGCCGCCTGCGCTGGCTGAACCGGACGGCGGTTTGACGCAATACGTGTTCGTCAAGTCGATGGCCGCCCAGGAACTGTCGCTGACCTCGTTCGATGCGCAGGCAGGCGATCAGGTCACGGTCACCGTGCGCGGCCTGGGGCTGGATTTCGACGGCATTGCGTCCATCCTCGCGCCCAACGGCGACACGCTTGCGCAGAATGACAACCACGATCATCCGGGCTTTCTCTTGGGCGACTATGATCCGCAGATTGTCAATTTCCAGATTCCAGCCGATGGGACGTATAACGTCGAAGTCACGGAATACGATGGCAATGCCGGGAGCTACGTCCTGATCATCAACATTCAGCGCTAAAGTTTTCACCGCAGCAGCGGCTTGCGCAGCTTGAGGATGAAGGTCGTCGGGATGCGTTCGGCGCGCGGCACCGAATACCAGCGTTCCGGCGCGTAATCGGCTTCGCTTGCCAGCGCCCGGTTGACCTCGCCTTCTTCCAGCCGCTCGATCTGAAAGCCGACGCCGACCGCCGCATTGATGAACGTGCTCATCTTGCGCTGGTGCATGACGATGGGTACGTTCTCCCAGCTTGGCTTGAGGATCGTTTGTTCGTAGTAGCGCCCCTTGACGATCACGTGACCATCGGCGTAGCCCAGACAGGTGTAGACCGGATGCTCCCAGCTAAAGACGTAGGCTCCGCCCGGTTTCAGATAGCTGTAGATCAGCGTCAGCGTACTGGCGAGATCGGTCGTCCAGCCGAGCGCGTAGAGCGAGAGCGCCAGATCGAAATGCCCGGTCGGGATGCCGGGATTCTGCTCCATCGGCGCGTTGAAGAACTGCGCGCTGACGTTATGCTCGGCCAGCAGCGCTCGCGCGAACTCGATCTGTTTGGTCGAGAGATCGATTCCCCATAAATCAGTAGCGCCGTGCTGCGCCAGATAGAGCAGCGAGTGTCCGCTGCCACAGCCGATTTCGACGACGGTCTTGCCCTGCACGTCACCGAGCAGATGCAGGTCGTCCTCGGTTGGCGCGAGCGGGCCATAGGTCGGCAGGGCAGCCGCGCCATAAAAGGTCGGCGCAACCGCGTCCCAACCGGCGCGGTTGATCGCCCACATCTGTTCCTGATCGAGTTCAGACATGCGCTTCTCCTTCGGGTGCTTGAGTTGCCTCGGCCATTGTGGGGACGGCGGTCAGGCGGCGCACAGGCGAGAAAAATACCCACAGGAACGCCGACAGGCCGAGGATCGTGCCGACGATGATCGTCGGTTTCAGGCCAATCGCATCGCCGAGGAAGCCGCCGATCAGTGAGCCGAGCGGGATCGTCCCCCAGACGATAAAGCGCATACTGGCGTTCATGCGACCGAGCAGGCGATCCGGCGTGATCGCTTGCCGCAGGCTGACTTGGTTGACGTTATACATGACGCTGCCGAAGCTGGTGAGGAAGCCTGCCAGCACCATCAGCACGATGGACGGCAGGGCGGCGCTGGTTGCCAGGATGATCAGCAGAGCGGCGGCATTGGAGAGGAAGATCGCGGCGACGATGGTTCTGCCGAGACCGAGGCGTTTGGTCACGGGGGCATTGAACAACGCCGCCAGCAGCGCGCCCGGCGCGCCTGCCGCGAAAATGATCCCCTGTACCGCTGGCGGAACGTTCAACGCGCGGGTGAGATAGAGGATATAGACGGCCTGCCACAGGCTGCCGAACAGGTTGGCGGTGGACGTACACGCCGCAATCGACCAGAGCAGGCGGTTGCCAAAGACGACGCCTAACCCCTCGCGGATTTCGCGCAGCACGTGACGCTCGCTTTCGTGAGCGGCCATCGGCGCGCTTTCCTGAGCGCGGATCAGACGCAGCGACAGCGCCGAGACGAGGAACGACAGCGCGTCGAAGATGATGGCGACCGGGGCGGTCAGGGTTTGCACGAGCATACCGGCGATCCCCGGCCCCAAAATCGCGGCGGCGGAGTTGCTGATTTCGAGCTTGCTGTTGCCCTCGACCAGATGCTCGCGCCCGACCAGCGCGGGCAGGTAGGATTGATACGTCACGTCGAAAAAGACGGTCATGATCCCAATGAGGAAGATCACGACGTACAGATAGGGGATCGATAGAAAGCCGCCAAGCGCCGCCAGGGGAATCGAGCCAAGCAGCAGAAAGCGCCCGAAATCGGCAGCCATGAGAATCGGGCGGCGGCGCGTTCGATCCGCCCACACGCCCGCGAACAGTGACAGCAGGATGAACGGTACGACGCCGAGCGCGTTGAGCACGCCCATTTCGGACGGGCTGGCTTTCAGGACGAGTACGGCAGTCAGCGGCAGCGCCAGCGTCGTGATCTGCGAGCCGAACACCGAGATCGTTTGCCCGACCCACAATTTCATAAACTGCGGATTCTGAACGAGGCTGGTCGGTTGAGGCGAATCCGTTGTCGTCATATTTTGTTTCCTGTGCGCAACCTGAAGCTCATTCTGACGAACACGCTTCAGGCATCCATGTTGTTCAACCGGGTTTTGTGAAGCACCATTGTAGCAGCCGCGCGGCGTTTCAGAATGGGTCAATGTGGGCATCTACGGTGATGAGCCATCTCCCCACTTGTATCCGCGATCAGCCAATGCTATGCTAATAAAGTATCGATGGACAGCAAGCGATAGCGAGCAGTCCAGCAAATGAATACTCATCAAGAGCGATGGAGGGTTCGGCCCTGTGAAGTCGCGGCAACCCCCGAAGCGTCGGGACGGTGCCAACTCCGGCAGAGTTTAATCTCTGGCAGATGAGCGTGAAGCAGCCAATCACAACGCCTCTCCCTGTCAGGGAGAGGCGTTTTTCGTTCAAGGTAAGGAGACTTTTCATGGTTCAGGTACGACCGCAGCTCGCCAGCTCAACCTTTATGACCTCACCGAGCTATTTCTTCACTTCGGAGTCGGTTTCCGAGGGGCATCCCGACAAAATGTGCGATCAGATTTCCGACGCGGTGCTGGACGCGATCATCGCCAACGATCCTAAAGCACGGGTAGCCTGCGAAACCTCGACGACGACCGGGATCGTCTTTGTCTTTGGCGAAATTACCACCAACGCCTACGTCGATATTCAGACGCTCGTGCGCGAGACTGTCAAGGACATCGGCTATACGCACGGCGACTACGGCTTCGACTGTAACACGTGCAGCGTGGTCGTCTCGATCAAGGAGCAGTCGTCGGACATCAAGCAGGGCGTGGATAACGCGCTCGAAGCCCGCGAAGGCCAGCTTTCGGACGCCGAACTCAACCAGGGCGCGGGCGATCAGGGCATGATGATCGGCTTTGCCTGCGACGAGACGGACGAATATATGCCGCTGACGATCTCGCTGGCGCATAAGCTGACCCGCCGCCTCGCCGAAGCGCGCAAGTCCGGCGAAATCGCGTGGCTGCGCCCCGACGCCAAGAGTCAGGTGACGGTCGAGTACGAATACGGCAAGCCCAAGCGCGTCGATACCATCGTCATCTCGACGCAGCACGCGCCGGAAGTCGATAACGACACGATCCGCCAGACCGTGATCGACAAGATTATCAATCCGGTCGTTCCCGCGGGCTTGCTCGACGGCAGCACGCGCATTTTCGTCAACCCGACCGGGCGCTTCGTCACGGGCGGCCCGCTCGGTGACGCTGGCCTGACCGGGCGCAAGATCATCGTCGATACCTACGGCGGCGTTGCCCGTCACGGCGGCGGCGCGTTCTCCGGCAAAGACCCGACAAAGGTGGATCGCAGCGCGGCGTACATGGCGCGTTACATCGCCAAGAACGTGGTCGCGGCAGGGTTGGCTACGCGCTTTGAGCTTCAGGTTTCCTATGCGATTGGCGTGGCGCAGCCAACCTCGCTGGCCGTGGAAACGTTCGGCACGGGCGCAATCCCCGACGATGAGATCGAGATGCTGATTCGCAAGCACTTCGACATGCGTCCGGCAGCGATCATCCGCAATCTCGATCTGCGCCGTCCGATCTACAAGCAGGTCGCGGCCTATGGTCACTTTGGGCGCAATGACCTCGACGTGCCCTGGGAAAAGACCGACAAGGCCGACCTGCTCCGCCGGGAAGCCGGGCTGTAACCAAGCATCAAATGAACCCCGTAGGGGCAGGGCTTAGCCCTGCCCCTACACATACCCCACCTCGTTGATGTGACGAAATTCCCCGGCAAACCCCGCCCAACCTTTGTTGCTCCCGCGTGATTCACGGGTGTATAGTTTGCTAAGACAAACCACACCGAAGGAAACAAAAGATGCGCGCGCTCAGGGCATTCGGCAGGTTCTTCAAGAACTTCATGATCATCTTCTCGTTCATTGTCAACCTCGTGCTGATTGTCGTCGTGATCGCGCTGGTGCTGTTCATCTTCGACATCAAGAACAACGTCGTCACGCCGCTGGTCGAGGGGCTGCACAGCAGCTTCGTCGGGCTGGACGAATCGACGATTGACTGGACGATCCCGGTGCGCGGCTCGATCCCGGTGCAGTTCAATCTGCCGCTCAATCAGGAGACGACCGTCACGCTCACGAAATCCGTGCCGCTCAGTGTTGCCGCGACGATCACGCTGCCGGGCGTCGGCCAGTTGAACAACGCGCAGGTCTACTTGAACTTGCCCGCTGGCTTGCAGCTTCCCGTTCAGTTGAATCTCAATGTCCCCGTCGATCAGCAGGTTCCCGTATCGCTCGACGTGCGCGCGGTGATCCCGTTAAGCCGGACGCAGCTTCACGATCCGGTCGATAATCTGCGGCTGGTCTTTGAGCCGATTGCGCGCATTCTCTCCAATCTACCCAACAACTTCGGCGACGCAGGCAAGATGGTCGCGGACGTGCTGTCGGGTAAGCAGGTCAACCTGCTGGCCGACAACGCCTATTCGCAGCATCCCTGGCCGGGTTTCTCGCAGACGGCAGGCGTCGGCTACGATCTGGCGAACGTGCCCGTGCCTGCGGGCAATCAGGCGATTCAAACGGGAATTGTCATGCAGGGCGGCATACCGGGACTGGATCAGCAGCTTCGCCCCGACGTTTATCAGCAAGGCGGGCCGCAAACGATTAATGATCGCGCAGAACAGACGATGGCAGGCAGCGTCCCGGTGTATAATTTCGATGGATCGTATGGCGAACACGTCGCGTCCGATCAGCCAGCGGCGACTGCAATCGCGCCCGACGACATGGGCATTCTACCGACGCCCGCACCCGGCGGCTGAACCGAACATTCATGAAAAATGCTGATTCTCGTTTCAATCAGTGGTTGGCGGACAGGGCATTCGTTAAAATGGTGAGATCGCGCCGAATGGTGAGTTGAAGTTTATGTCGCAGCAGGAACAGCGTCCGCCGATTTGTGATTACGAAGGCTCGAACTATCGTACGGAGTTCTGGGAAGGGCGCGGGCGCGGCTACGAGGATCGGGTGGAGCGGATCGCGCTCGAACGCCTGCTGCCGCACGGCGGACGGCGGATGCTGGAGGTCGGCGCGGGCTTTGGCCGCCTGACCAGCGAATACGATGCTTTTGGTCAGGTCGTGCTGCTCGACTACTCCCTTTCGCAGCTTCAGTATGCACAGGAAAACCTCGGTCGCTCGGCGCGTTACGTCTACGTCGCCGCCGACGCTTATCATCTGCCGTTTCACCCCGGCGTGTTCGACGCCGCGACGATGGTGCGCGTGATCCACCACATGTCCAACGTCGAGGCAGCGCTGACGCAGGTGCGGCGCGTCCTCGTGCCGAGCGGGGTCTTCATCCTCGAACACGCCAACAAACGCAACCTTAAGGCAATCGTGCGCCACGCGCTCAAACAGCAAAGCTGGAGTCCCTACGATCTGACTCCGGTCGAGTTTATCGAACTGAACTTCGATTTTCACCCCGAATATATTCGCCGCGAGCTGATCCAGGCGGGCTTCGACATTCAGGAACGCCTCCCGGTGTCGCTGTTCCGCATGGAGCAGTTGAAGGAAGCCGTGCCGCTCGATGTGCTGACCAGGCTCGACAGCCTGTTTCAATCGAGCGGGCTGCTCTACACGCCCAGTATCTTCGTGCGCAGTATAGCGGTCGGCAGTTCGCCCAACAATCTGGGGCGCGATATGTTGTTCGCCTGCCCGGAGTGCGGCGGCGAGCTTTCACGGCGCGGCGATACGATCACCTGCCTGAACGATGGCCTGCGCTGGGCGATCCGCGACGGCATCTACGACTTCAAAGCGCCGCTCGAAAGCGAAGAATAAAACGCAGTCAAACGTAGAAACAGTTAAAAGTAGGGGATTGTCCCTTGACTGTAGGGGCACGACATGTCGTGCCCCTACAATACCTGTCATGAAGGGATAATCGCCTAAAAGTAAATCCACGCAATCACTTTTAACTTTCGACTTTTAACTGAATTGTTTTACTCATCACTCATTACTCGTGACTCATGACTGCTTTTACAGTACTTCGAGATGCGTATCCACCCACACCTGATACTGCTCGCGTAACTTTTGCGTTTTCTTCCCCGGCTTGCCGCTGCCAATCGTGATCCCGTCGATGGCGATCACGGGGACAATGGCTCGGCTGCTGCTGGTGAGGAATGCCTCATCGAGCGAGGGAATATCGACGCTGTTGACCGCTTCCTTGCGCAGCGGCAGGACGCTCGGCGCGATCTCGAACACGATTTGCTGGGCGATGCCGCCAAGCACGTCTTTCCCGGCGGTGCGGAGTTCCCCGCGCAGAATCGCATAGAAATTGCTGCTGATGCCTTCGAGGAGGTCGCCCGTTTTGCTCAGAAGCAGACCTGTATACACGCCGGGGGGCAGCGACTTCTCGACGGCCTCGCGGTCGTGCATCCAGCCCGTCGTTTTCGCGGCGGGATTGTGGCGTGCGCTGCCGGGCACAGTCACGCAGCGCACGCCCGCTGTATAGACTTCGGGCGGCTGCGGCTTGAACGGCTCAATCGACAGAATCAGGCAGGCGGGATCGTCTTTGGGCGCGGTGATGCGGAAACGCACGTCACCATATTTGGCGTCAATGATCATCTGGCGCAGCGCCGCGCGCAGCTTCGGTCGATCCAGCCTGAGCGGAATCCCGGCCAGCCGCGCGGACTGTTCCAGCCGATCCAGATGCGCGTCGAGCTTGAGGACTTTGGTTGTCCCGTAGGTATTGGTGATGGTGTAAACGCCGTCACGCGGCTCGTAGTGCGCGGCTTCCGCCAGCGAGTCGGCGCGATATTCGACGGACTTCACTCCATCGGGAGTCAGAACGTTGATGCGGCAGGGGCACATAGGATTACCTTCGCAGGTTTCGGCTTTTGGCTGCAATTCTACTGCATATTCGTGATCATGCCGCTGATCTGCCGGGCTTCCCGCCCGATCTCGCGCAGCATTCCGGTCGCGGCGACGTGGAAGCCGCAAAAATACAGCCCCGGCAGCCGGGACATTTTGCCGCTGACCAGCGGGAAGCCGTGCTCGTCGGTGACTTCAACCGCTGGCTTGAGGAACGAGTCGAGGTTCGGACGATAGCCTGTCGCCAGAATGACCGCCGCGAACGAAGCCGTCGCGCCGTTCTTGAAGCGCACGCTGTCCTCGGTGAAGCGCTCCACGTCGGGACGCACGCTGATCGCACCACGCTTAATCATTTGAATGGTGCCTACATCGATAACCGGGATGCGCCCCGTTTTCCTGATCTGTTCGATGGGGCCATAGATCGGTTTGCCGAGGCCGAGCGCGCTCGTGTTGCCTAACGTCAGGCGGCGCATCGGGGCGGTGAGCATGTCCGCGAGGCGCGGCGGCAGCTTGTCGAGGGCGATGCCAAAAGCGACCGTCGGCAGGCCGAGCGTCTCAATCGAGAGGATGTTAATCGGGCTGCGCACGCTGATGGCGGGCTGCGCGCCGTGCTCGACCAGATCGACGGCGATCTCGCCGCCGGAGTTGCCGAGGCCGATTACCAGCACCGGTTGGCTGCGATACGGCTCGCCATTTTTGTAGCGCGAACTGTGCAGAATCTCGCCGCGAAAGTCTTTTTCGCCCGGCCAGTGAGGGATGTACGGCTGATTCGTGTTCCCGGTAGCGACAATCAGATTGGTCGATTGATAGCGTGCGTTGGCAGTCTCAGTGATCCACTTGCCATCGTCCAAATCAGCCGAAAGCACGCGCTCGCCAAAGCGCGGCTGAAGATCGTTGCTGCGCATATAGGTTTCGAGATACTGCACAACCTGATCGCGCGCCGGATACCTGGGCATATCGGCGGGGAAGGGTGTGTAGGGAAGCTGCGAAAAAAACTTGCTCGTGTGCAGGTGCAGACGGTCGTAATGCTCGCGCCAGCGCTGTGCCACCTGTGTCGATTGCTCCAGCAGGATGAACGCCTTGCCCTGATGTTTGAGGCAGGCCGCGACCGCGAGTCCGGCGGCGCTCGCTCCGATCACGACGGTGCTGGTCTCAACGGTGGCGCTCACGGGGTTTCCTCATCACGATAAAAATCAGGCGAAGTTTAGCAGATCACGAACCGCTTGACACGGTTACACAAACAGGCTACTATTCCCGATAGCGTTTGCGACTTGGAACGAGCGTGATTATGAAGTTCTATTTCGGCGACACTACGACGGGTATGGGTACTATGACTCCACATATTCATGTGCGGGGGTACTTGCGCTTGCCGTAGGAACGTCGAAACTGACGATGTAAACAAAAGCGTGTGGAACCCCCCACACGCTTTTTTGTTGCTTCTACTTATTGAGCAGGGCACAGGGAGCGGGCAGTCGTGAAAACATTGACCATGAAATTCGGCGGCACGTCGGTGGGCAGCCCCGAAGCGATCCACAACGTCGTCAACATCGTCTCGGATGAAGTCAAGGCGGGCAACCGCGTGCTTGTGGTGGTCTCGGCGATGTCGGGTGTCACCGATCAACTGCTGACTTCGGTCAAGGAAGCGGTCGCGGGCAATAAGTGGAACTATCTCTCCTGCTCGCAAAAGCTGCGCGACCGTCACGCCGAAGTGCTCCATATTCTGACCAGTCCCGGCGCTGATCGTGACGCGGTTCTCGCGGAGATTGACCGCCTGCTGGCACAGCACGTCGAACTGTGTAATGCCGTCAACACGCTCGGCGAAGGGACGCCGCGCATCTCCGACGCGGTGATCGCCTTCGGGGAGCGCATGAGCAGCCGTGTGGTCGCCGCCGCGCTGCGCCAGCAGGGAATCAAGGCGCAGGCGTTTGACGCGGGGCAGTTCGTGATCACGGACGACAAATTCGGCAGCGCCGCGCCACTTTGGGAAGTCACCGAAGCGCGCATTCGTGAAAAGCTGCTGCCGCTGCTCGACAAAGGCATCACGCCCGTGCTGACGGGTTTCGTCGGCGCGACCCGCGACGGCCACGTGACGACGCTCGGTCGCGGCGGCAGCGATTACAGCGGCGCGATCTTCGCGGCCTACAGCGACAGCGATGAACTCGTCATTTGGACGGACGTGGACGGCGTGATGACGACCGATCCGCGTATCGACAAGCGGGCGCGCGTCCTGCCGAGCATCTCGTATACGGAAGTCGGTGAATTGGCTTTCTACGGCGCGAAAGTTCTGCACCCCAAGACCGTCCAGCCGA
>DASZXN010000377.1:0-4656 GCA_035545875.1 Phototrophicaceae bacterium | reverse complement strand
ATTGCTGGACGGGCATATTCAGTCGCCGTGCTCAAGTCCCTGCGCGACCCAGTAAAATCACTTCCATGCTGATCATGTCTTCAAGTTCGTCCCAATAAATACCCGATTCGAGAACCTGAAAGTGATCGCGCTGCTCTGGCGTCGCTTTTTCCAGAAAGGGAAACCACGAAAGTGGAGTTGAGATGGTGCGACCATCCCGCGTCGTAATTACCAGTTTGTTCTCACAAACCTCCGCCGCAACTGCGTCATTCCGCGCGGCATATGCCTCTTTCAGTTCGTTTTTACTCATCGATAGAACTTCTCCTACTTGGCGTGAAGTTGTTTCCACGCTTTCCTTAGTTTAGCGCGGTTTTCTAGCAAAATACGCTGCGCCTTTTTCACGTCCGACGCACTCGCAGACGTTTCTTTCATCAGGGACGCCGTAGGGTTGAGTTCGAGAACAACAATCCTTCCACCGACCAGCACATGAACGTGCGGTGGGAAGTGATCATCGGTATTGATGAAAAACTTGCATCCCGCTTCTTCATGAACTTTCGGCATCGTTGTCACCCCATCTGCGGTTTAAACATACTCTGTCTTATCGAAAATAGGCAGACCAGCTCTAACCCTAACGGGGTATGATTTGGAACTTAGGAGATTTGAAAATTTACAGTAAGCTCGCCTGCGCAGGCGGCTCGTGATTGCGCTGACCGCGCTTGTAGTCCGTCGCCGCGACGAGCAGTTCGCGCGCGCTCTGAAAGCCGCTCTCGTTGACCGTGCCGAGCATCGACGCCAGTTCCTCGACGCGCTGGAAATCCTCGGTCAGCGGGACGATCTGCGTGTGCGTGCGCCCATCATCGACCAGCTTGAGCACGCGATAATGCCGATCCGCGTAGCCCGCCAACTGCGCCAGGTGCGTTACAACTAAGACCTGATGATCGCCCGTCAGTTCCCACAGCTTTTCGCCAACCACGCTGCCGACGCGCCCGCCGATCCCCTGATCGATTTCGTCGAAGATCAGCGTCGGCGTCTGATCAGCCTGCGTCAGCACGCGCTTGAGCGCCAGCATGATGCGCGCCGCCTCACCGCCCGATGCGACTTTCGCCAGTGGACGCAGCGGCTCGCCGGGGTTAGCCGACATCATGAACTCGACGTGATCGATGCCCGTTTCGTTGAAGGCCAGCCGCCGACTGCCGACGTAAGCGCCGTTCGGATCGTCGTGCTGCTCGATGGCGACCTCGAACTGCGCCCGTGCCATGCGCAAATCGCCCAACTCGCGGACGATGCCCTCGCTCAACTGCTTCGACGCCGCCGTCCGCGCCCGGCTGATCCGCTCGGCCAGTTCGCCGATGTGCTTGAGCATCGACGTTTCCTGCTTGCGCAGTTCGTTCAGGCGTTCCTCGCTGTGCTCGATGCCGTCGAGTTCAGCGCGCGCTTTGTCGGCGTATTCCAGCACCAGTTCGACCGTGACGCCGTAGCGCCGCTTGAGCGTGTTGATCGCTTCGAGCCGTTCTTCCAGTTCGTCGAGCCGATCCGGGTTGTACTCGACGCCCTCGGCGTAGCGCCGCAGCGAGATCGTCAGTTCCTCGACCTGCGCGCTGACTTCTTCCGCCAGATCGTGAACCTCGTTCAGTTCGGGATCGATGTTCGCCAGCTTGTTGAGCAGCCCCGCCACCTGCATGATCTGATCAAGCGCGGAGAGCTGTCCACCCGCTGAATCGTCGCCGTAGAGTAAAACGACCGCTTCGCCGCTGATCGTCGCCAGTTGCTCACTGTTGGCGAGGCGGTTGCGCTCGCCCTTGAGTTCATCCTCTTCGCCGGGGCGCAGTTCCGCCGCGTCGATCTCCTCGACCTCATGGCGCAGACGTTCCGCGCGCCGCTGGATCGCCGCTTCGTCTTCGAGCAGATGCTTGATCTCAGCGCGCACGTCGCCCAGCCGATTGACGACGGTTGCCAGGGCCTCGCGGGTGTCCATCAGATCAGCATAGCGATCCAGCAAATCGATGTGCGCGGCGGGCTTGAGCAGCGAGAGATGCGCGCTCTGTCCATGAACGTCCACCAGCAGGTCGCCGATTTCGCTCAACACGTCGAGGTTGACCGTGATCCCGTTGATCCGCGCCGACGAGCGTCCGTTGGCGCGAATTTCCCGTGAGAGGATCAGCGCATCGCCATTGTCCTCGTCGGTTAAGCCTTCGCGCTCCAGCACGGGCGTGACGTTAACTTCCGCCGAGTGGCTCAGGCTGAACGTCCCCTCGATCACGGTCTTGTCCGCCCCGGAGCGCACCATCGAGGCGTCCGATTTGCCGCCGAGCAGCAGATCAACCGCGTCGATGATGATCGACTTGCCCGCGCCCGTCTCGCCCGTGATGACATTCAGCCCTTTGCCGAAGCCCAGTTCGAGGTGGTCAATAATGGCGAAATTGCTGATGCGTATCTCTTCGAGCATAAACGTCTACCTAATGCAATCTCAGCATAAATCCCTTGAGTCGCACTTGAACTGATGTTGATATGTTCCGAATTGCTTTTGTAGGGGCGGGGCTAAGCCCCGCCCTTATATTTCCTATGTTACGTTCGCATCCTGAAGCGCCCATAGACCGCGACCGCCGCCAGGATGACAAACACCCACAGCGCAATATTGGTAAAAACCTGCTGCGACAGAATGTCGATCAGCGAGACGTGGACGCGGGCAAGAATGCTGCCGTAAGCCAGGAAGAACTGCACCACGCCGCCGATCAATCCGCCGATCACCGCGCCTGCTGCTGCGATCTTCGCCGACTGCCGCCCGCGCCGCCGACTGGTCAGCCGCAGCGCCGCTTCCGCGACCAGCCCGCCAATCGGCAGCGCCAGAATCAGCGTGAACAGGATGCCCAGATTGATCGCCATCACGATCACCGCGCCGACTCCGGTCAGCCCGGCGCAGACGGCGAAAATGATCGCGTAATCGGCTTCGGTCGCTTTATAATACCCCGCCTGAATCCCGCGCACGCACTCGCGGCAGCGGTAGCCGACGGGGGTCTGTACGGCGCACTGCACGCACATCGGGCGACCGCACTTGTTACAGCGCAGCGTCGTCTCGCGGTCGGGATGAACGGTACAGTGGAGAATATCGTCCTGAACTTCCGCTTCGTGAAGGTGTGGTGTCGGATTCATGGGTTACTTTGGCTCAATCGTTGGCATTCTGTAATCATGATACTACAGATGTTTTTTGGCTGGTGCGGAAGGTTGGCGCGGCTCCAGCCGATCCAGCAGCGAGCGGTAGAAGTAATTCTTCTCGCGCAGACGCACGAAGCGGCTGACGTTGCCGCTCGCCTGCACGCGGATGTGATCGCCGGAGCATAAATTGCACATCGGGATGCCGTCCGCCGCGACCACCACCTCGGATGGATTGCTCGGCGTCACGACCACCTCGATGGTCGCGCCTTCCGGCAGCACAATCGGGCGATCCAGGCTCAGGTGCGGCGCAACGGGCACGACCAGAATGTTGCGCAGTTCGGGCGGCAGAATCGGCCCGCCGCTGGCGAGCGCGTAAGCCGTCGATCCGGTCGCCGTCGCAATGATCAGCGCGTCGGCGTTGTAGGTCGTCGTCCAGTCGTGATCGATGTAGGTTTCCAGCCGAATCAGCCTTGTGACCGCGCCCCGGCTGATCACCACGTCGTTGAGCGCTTCCGCCTGATCGACGGCCTCGCTCTCGTGCAGAACGGCCACCGACAGCATCATGCGCTGCTCGATCCAGTAGTCGCCGGAGAGCAGCGGCTTGACGGCGGCTTCCCAGTCCTCCGCGCGGCGAATTTCCGTCAGAAAACCGAGATAGCCCATATTGACGCCCAGCACCGGCACGCCGAACGGCGCGCAGACCCGCGCCGCGCGCAGCATCGAACCATCCCCGCCAATGGCGATCACCATATCTGTCCCGGCGATCTCCTGCTGTACCTGCGCGTCATCCCAGTGATCGTAGTGCCACACGTCCAGCCCGGAGGCCGCCAACATGCTGGCGATGCGCTCCGCGACCGGAGCGGTCGGCGGACGCTTGGGATGCGCCAGCACTCCCATCCGATGGATCGTCACCCGGTTGTCTCCTCAATTGTCCTCATAGTGTAGCGCCGGGGGTTCGTCCTTGCCAGACGCGATCTATTATAGCACGGATGTGCGATAAATCCCCGACTATACGCAATCAATTCGGAAGCTGTAGGGACGCGATTGATCGCGTCCGCCGCACATACATCCCTCGAAGATGCTTCGTCAACGGACGAGACAAGTCTCATCCCTACGAAATCACAATGCAGATGTCGCCCCTCTCCCAACTTGTTGGGACACCTGCCCTGCGTGGGAGAGAGGCTGGGGTGAGGGATTTCTTTAGCTCGCTAGATCGTTCGCCTGCGCGATGGTCGGCGCGCTGACGATCAGATCACCGCCGTTCGCCTCGATCAGGCAGACCGCCGCGCTCGCATCTGACCAGCAGCCATCAGCGTCCGCCGCTTTGCCGAAGCGCTTGAGACCGTATTGCGCGAAGGCCGTATCGAATTCGGTATGATCGGTCGGCGTATCCCAGGCCAGCCTGAGCGCCGACGCCACCTGATTGTTCGCCTTGTCGTAGTAGACGCGGAAGTGATCGCCGCCCCAGCCTGCCGCCGCTTGGGTTGCCGCATCCTGCGGAATTTCCGTCGCCAGATACTCTTG
>DASZXN010000376.1:0-2919 GCA_035545875.1 Phototrophicaceae bacterium | reverse complement strand
TTCCTGCGGCTCGCGATATGCGAGTTCGTCACTTCGCACGTTGGTATGATCGATTACGTCAATAATGCGCGGCATGGTTCGCTCCTTTAAGACAACGACTTGCTGAGATTGGTCAGGACATCTTCACGCAGCGAGAACGCTTGGCTTGCCTCGTCGATCAAGGTATCGAGCTTGGCAAGCGCAGAGTCCACGCCTTCATTCGCGGTCACGTTCTGGTCGAGGGTGTTCAACGCCTCGTCAAACTTGTCCGCATAGCGGATCAGCGCTTCGTCAAAGCTGTAGAGCCGTTCCAGTTCCTCCGACCCCACCTTAATCGCTTCGCCGAAGCCCGAATAGCCGGGCGCAGCCGCTTTCACGCGGTCACGCAGGGTTTGAAATTTGATGAGTTCGTTCTGCATCTTGCCCATCGAACTCAGGCCGCCGTTATCGAGCACACGCTTCTGAATGCTAATGTAGCGGTTGATGCGCTGCGTCAGCAAATCAGCGATGTGATCGCGCACCATCCGATCCGCCGTGCGCCGTGCCGCTTTATCCATATACCCGCTGAAACCGGGCATTCGCGCCATCAGGTTTTCCAGCGAACCACGTTCACCGACGATCTGATTGTAAAGGTCAGACATTGCTCACTCCTTCACCATACCCATACGATTGTACGGCAGAGCGATCCTTCTATCCCCCTATAAACCGGGGTTCAGGACAGGAAATACTCCGTACCACAGTATTTGCACTTAACCACGCCCTTGCCGACCAGTTGAATCTCGCCGCCACAGTTCTTGCACTTATCCAACTGGCGCAGATTTTTCGCATCGGCGGAATAGAGAATACCGTCGTCCCAGTTGATGTAGCCGCTGAACACCTGCAAGCCCACCAACTGATAGACCAGTTCCTTGACGGTATCGACACTGGAGTGCATTTCCAGCGCCATATCGTTGACCGACACCTGCCCACGACTTTTGAGGATGTCGAGCAGCATCCGCTGTTTCTGCATGACGGATTCTTCCTGCGCCTGTGACCCGCCCTGCACGAACATATACAGGCCAAAGCCGACCAGCAGCGCGACCGGGATAAAGGCCAACCCCGCGCCCAGCGCCGCGCCACCGCCGCTCAATTGCTGCGACGAAACCTGTGTTGCGATCCAGATGCCTGCAATCACCGCGACGCCTAGACCAACGACTGTTAAAATAATCCCGACCAAGCGACTGCTGTTCATCTATGCTCTGCTCCTGTTAACGAAACCCTCGGCTGCCACCGCCGCCCGCATGACCACCGCCCCCAAAACCGCCGCGTCCGCCGCCGCTGAAGCTGCCGCCCCCGCGACTCCAGCTTCCGCTCGAACCACTCGACGACGGTCTGCTCGTCATCGCTGACGACGCCGAGTTCAGCATCCCGGACAGGCCGTTCGAGATCGAGGAGAGGCCGCCGGATAGATTGCCTGACATTTTATCCAGTGAAACGCCGCCCGCCGCATGAGCGATGTCGCCGCCCATCATCCCGCCGCGCGCGTTGAACGGCACGTAGGGCATCGGCGACCCGGCAATGAATCCGCCGTGATAGGGCCCAATATAGGTTGGATAGTACCAGTACGGGATCGGCATCGACGGAACCTGGCTGAATTTGTGAATCCAGCTATTATCCAGCCCGAACGCTACCGCGTAGGGCAGATATTTCTCGAACTGCTCCGACACGTCCTCGACTTTGGCGTACTTTTCGAGGTGGCGCAGATATTCGTAGAAGGCTTTCCACTTCGCCGACTCTTCCGCCCCTTTGCGCGTTTTGGCGGGCATCGCTGGCCCGATAATCAGCGCAATCACGCCGACAATCCCAATGGCAATCGGCGGCAGTAAAATCGCAAAGCCATACTGATCCGTCAGCCCCAACAGAAAGAAACCGATCACGCCGCCGAGAACCAGAATGATGATGCCAAGCGCTGACCACATCGTGCGCGTGCTGTCAGGATTGGTGGCAAACAACTCATCGGTGACCAGATCGTTATAAAGCTGGCTCTGCATCTGCGCGATCACGGTATAAAAACTGTTTCGCAGCGAATCCATCGTCCGTTCCAGCCGATTCATACCGAACAGCCGATTCATCAGCGTTTGCTCGAAATCGCGCAGCCCTTCCAGCGGCTTGTCGCTGCGCTTGAAGGTGAAGGTGCTGCTGCGACCGAGGCCAAACACACCCTCCGTCTGCGCCTCTTCAATTGCCAGATAGCCACGATGCGCCAGATCGATGATCGTCGAAATCGCATCGCGTGGATCAGCCCGTTCATCCACCAGCGTGCCGACCAGCGCGGGCGGCAAATCCGAGGGCGGATCGCTGAGATACGTCGGCACAGGCCCGATTTTCGGGTCGCGCCCCTTGCGCAGATACAGCGAGTACAGGAACAATCCGCCGCCAACCGCGATCAGCACAGCAAGCGCAATCGAGATCACACTGATGACTGGCCCAATCTGCGCCTGACGATCATAGCCTGCCTGCCATGCCGGAGCCTGCGCGCCGGGGTCATGCGGATACTGCACGCGAATTTCAAAGTCGGTGCCGTCGTTGATCTGTCCGGTCGCTTTCGCGATGATCGTCGTTCCATTGACCTCGACGTTCGCAGGCGCGCCATAGGTCACAACCGGATCGACACCCGTGCGCGGCGCGTAACCATCCGGTAGCTGCACCGTGATCGTGCTGCTGCCCACTGAGAAACCGTTGTTATCAGCGGGAATAGCCGTCCACCAGAGTTGATCGCCGCCGCTGTAAATTCGCAAACCGCCATTCACTGTATACGAAAGCTGAATCTGTTCGGTTGTATCGCTGACCGCGTGGAAGAAGTAATAATCGACTTCAAGATTCTTGCCATCATCCGACGTTTGCGCACAGAAAGTACCGGAGTTTCCTGAGCAACTCGCCTGCATCGCCTGCCCGCCTTCC
>DASZXN010000375.1:0-3371 GCA_035545875.1 Phototrophicaceae bacterium | reverse complement strand
ATACTGCATCGCCTCGTCGAGCAGCAGCAAATCCTTCGTCAGCGATTCAATCGGGTAGCCGAGGTTGTAAAAGACGATTCGCCGTCCGTCCGGCGCTTTATAACCAACCTGATTCATGATCGCGGCGTAGGTGTCCTTGTTTTCGAGCAGCCAGCCCCACGTCGAAGAATCGCCGATCAGAAAGACGCGGTACTCGTCCGCCGCTTTCGGACGCGCGACCACGTCCGACGCGAACATTGCCGGGACGCTGTACAGGCTGACGTTGTATGACAGCGACGGATTTTCGCCATAGGGCAGACGCTCACGACCGGGCAAAATCAGGTTGTAAAGCGACATGTGACCGAGCGCTTCAATCGGATTGGTCAGTGCAAAGACCAGATTGGCAAGCACGAACAGCACCGCCGCCTTGAGCACAATCCGCAGCATGGCGCGCCACGCGCTGTAGGGGTGCAGCGTGCTGCGCCCGTCATCAATCGGCAAACTCATAGGCCAATCCCGAACAGCCCGCCAAACACGTGCAGCGATTGGTCAAGCGTCGGCAGCGCGAACCAGACCCAGCCCAGCACGACGAAATGGAAGGTAATGAACCAGCCCGCGACCGTCCACGTCCATTTCTGGCGCGGCTTGTCGTTGAGCGAGCGATACCACTTGCGCGTGCGATCTGTCCACTGCTTATGCACGAACAACCCAATCCCGTGCCAGATGCCCCAGATCAGGAAATTAAGCGAGATGCCGTGCCACATGCCAATCGTGACCATCGTCGCGGTTTGCGTCAGCAGCACGATCATGGTTGGCGACGGCTTCGGCTTGCGCGACAGCAGCCAGCGTGAGAGCGGCGAAAAGATGTACGAGCGCGCCCAGGCGCTCAAGGTCGCGTGCCAGTTCTGCCAGAATACCGTGATGTTCGTGCGCAGATACGGTCGATTGAAGTTCTCCGGCAGCTTGATGCCGAGCAGAATGCCAATGCCAATCGCCACGTCCGAATAGCCGCCGAAATCGAAGTACAGCCGCAGCGCGTAGCCATAGAGCAGCAGCCACATTCCCACCGTCGAATGCGTCTGTGCAGCGTTGGTGGGATTGAGCGCCATGCCCATCGCTAAACTGTCGGCGATCACGAACTTCTTGAAGATGCCGATCACGATGCGCGTGAAGCCAGCCATGAAACGCGCCCCGTCCAGCCCGACTTTATCCGGCAGCGCGCGAAAATCTTCCGTGAAGCGCTCGATGCGGTCAATCGGGCCAGCGGTGTAAGCAGGCGCGAAGATCACGTAGGTGACGTATTCGCGCAGCGAAACGGCGGGCAGAATCCCGTTCTGGCGGTCGCGGATCGTGTGGATCAGGCGGAAGGCGACGTAGGAGAAGCCGAGCCAGTCGAGATCAGTCGCGCTCGCCAGCGACACATCCTGTCCCGTGCCGCCGCGCCAGAGCGCCGCCACGTCGGTCGCCAGCGGCGCGCTCTTGAGCAGCACGAACAGCACCACGATGACTAGAATCAGTACCCAGAGTGCGCGTTTCTGCCCGCGCTGACTGCTCCGCTGAACCAGCAGCGAAGCCGCCAGCACAATCGCCGTGACCAGCGCCAGCGAAATCACCACGAGGATCGGATCGGGCGGGCGCGAGGCCGTCAGTCGATAAGCCGGATCGACGAAGCGCATCAGCGACATTGCCAGCACCAGCAGCGCGATCACGCCGAAGGTCAGGCGGTCGTCGCGCACGGTATCGACCGAGGGATCGCGTGTGAACCACCAGCAGGCGACCGTCAGCGCGACCGTCGCCGTCGGCAGAATGAAATCGCTGAAACGGATCGCTAGCGGCGGCTGCAAGCGATAAATCAAAATGGTGCTGGCGATCAGCAGCGCCCAACCGCGCCAGCGACGCGGCAGCACGGCAGCATAGATCAGCGCGCCGACGACGAAAAGGGCAATCGTGGTGAGGTCAAACGTCACGGCGACCGCCCATCAGAAACCCTGATAAATCCACTGCGGCGAGGTGTCGCTGGTGACAACGATCAGCACAATCACGATCAGGCACAGTGCCAGCGCCATCAGGTTTTCGCGGGTCAGCAGATGCTTTTTGATCATGGAGCCTGTGCCTCTCCGCACCACTTCCACTGACCATCCTCCTGCACGACCTTGTAGGAGGCCAGCGGGAAGTTGCTATTCTCGGTGCCATAGGTCACGTCAATTTGCCCCGTGCAGGTGACGACATCGCTGCTGCCGTCGCGCTGGCAGCTCATGTTGTCGAGCTTGGCGCTCAATCCGGCGAACGAGGTCGCTTCGCGCGTCAAATCCGCCTCCATCGAACTGCACAGCAGGCCGCGCAGCGTCGTTTGATCGCCCGCGACTTTGGCCGTCAGGTAATCCTCGACCGTCTTGACCGGATCGCCGCTCCCCGACGACGTGCAGGCCGCGATTACCAGCATGAACAACAGAAGCAGAGGCACAGCCCACGTGATCCCATGCAAACGGTTTTGCTTTTCTCCCCCTCCTTGAAATGGGGGAGGAGGTTGGGAGGTGGGCTTAAGCGCACGCTGGCTGTTACGCTCCAGCAGCTTCAGCCGTAGGCTCATCCGTCGCTGCCGGGATAGGGCTGGTATTGAGGATAACGTCGCGCCGGATTTCATCGAGCGTGCGCAGTGAGAGTAAATTGCGCAGAGCCGCGCCGGAAAAAGCGTCATAACCGTGATCCAGTTTGAGATAATCGAAGCCCCAGTGTTTCATATGCGTATCGTCGTCGTCCAGCCCGTAACTCGGCAGCGAGCGCGCCGCCAGCCACAGATTGATCAGCGGAACCTGCGTATCTGCCGCGATTTTGACGAGGCGGCGGTTGAACAGCACCGATTGCAACCAGAGCGTTTGGCTCGGATCGTAGCTGAAGGTCGAGAGTACCGGAATCACGCCGTGCTGGATCGAATCAGCGACAATCGCGCGCATCTGCGTGTCGAAAGTCGCGTCGTCCATGTGCATCACGTCGTTATCGCCAAACATGATCAGGGCGATGCTCGGTCGCTTGCGTCGATATTCGCAGTCAAGCGGCGATTCGTTCGCCTGACACAGGTTTTTGTCCGCCCACGCCGGATCAAACACGCTCAACGAAGTCATCCCGATGTGCGCCGCCACGCTGTCCGTAGCGGTCGATGCGCCGAAGTATTTCAGCGTGTCCGCGAGATAGCTGTAGGGGCCAAGCACGTTGTCGCTGCGGCTGAACGGCTTCAGATATAACTCGTCCGCCGATACGCTGTCGCCCACCTTCGTGATCACGTAGCTGGAATTGCGCAGATTGTCGTGCCCGTTCTGGTAGACCCGCCGCATCGCATCGCTGATCGTCGGGATCACGGGCACGAGATACAGGTCGTGCAGTTGCGACATATC
>DASZXN010000374.1:0-5720 GCA_035545875.1 Phototrophicaceae bacterium | reverse complement strand
CGAAGCGAGTAAGTAATGCCGCTGGATCAGCAGTTTGTCGCCGTCTTCCAGTTAATTCTTGCAATTGTGCTTGGCGGCTTGATCGGGCTGGATCGGGAACGTCACCAACACAATGCAGGTCTGCGCACGCATATGCTGGTCTGTGTCGGAGCGTGCTTGTTTACGGTGCTGTCAAAACAGGCATTCCCCGGCGGCGATCCGAGTCGGGTTGCTTCGCAAATTTTGCCGGGAATCGGCTTTCTCGGCGCGGGAACAATTCTCAAATACGGTCGCAATATTCGCGGCCTGACGACCGCAACCAGTATTTGGGTCACGGCGGCAGTCGGGATGGCGGTTGGCGCGGGCGCGTGGTTTTTAGCGCTGTGCGGGACGCTGCTGGTCTGGTTCGTCCTGGCAATTATTCACCGCTTCGAGGAGGAAAAGCAGGCACATATGGATACGTCAGGCGAAAGCGAGCCATCAGTGGATTGAGCTTTTAACTCAGCATGTGCAGTTGTTTGAGCGCGCCGAGCAGGGCAGTTATGTCTGGCTCGGCGCGTTTGTTTGGCCCCAGCGGATCGACGGGTGCGTCGCCGAGCAAAATCCGCGCGCTATTGCTGACCCCGCCGCCGAGTGCGTCGAGGTTGTAGCCGCCTTCCATCACAAAAACGATCTTGCCGCCGCAGAACTGCCGCGCCATGCGCAGACATTCGCTGCTCAGGTGTGCATAGCCGTTCAGCGAGAGGCGCATCCCTGCCAGTGGATCCGCCCAATGCGCGTCAAAGCCTGCCGAGACGATCACGAACTGCGGCTGGAAGCGTTCGGCGGCTTTCCAGATGATTTGGTCGAACACGGCAGCGTAATTCTGATCGCCGCAGCCTGCCGGCATCGGGATGTTGATCGTGTAGCCCTGTCCTGTGCCGCTGCCTGTATCTCTCAGCGCGCCGCTGCCGGGGTAGAGCGGGTACTGATGGGTCGAGATGAACAGCACCGAGGGATCGTCGTAGAACATCGCTTCCGTGCCGTTGCCATGATGCACGTCATAATCTACAATCAGAATACGCTCGACATCAAATTGTTTTTGAGCATAGCGCGCCGCGATGCCGACATTCCCTAGCAGACAGAATCCCATCCCGTGATCCGGCATGGCATGATGTCCCGGTGGACGAACTGCCGCCAGTCCGTTGTCGGCCTTGCCGCTCAGAACTGCCGCGACCGTATCGACGACACCGCCTGCCGACAGCCGCGCGATTTCGAACGAATCCGGGCCAGCATAGGTGTCGCCGTCCAGATGTACGGTGCGCTCCTGAGCGCTGACACGCTGAAGCAGGTCGAGATAGGCGGGCGTGTGAACGGCTAGAATCGCGTCCAGATCGACCATGCTGGCTTCGGCGGTGTTCATGCGCTGCGCTAAGCCGCTCTCGTCCAGCGCGCGCCAGACAGCGCGAATACGTCCGGCGTGTTCGGGATGCCCCGGTAAATCGTGTTCGATATAGCGTGGATGCGTTACGCAAATGGTCGTCATGGCTGATTCTCCTGTCGGCCAGATTGTGATCGCAATCCGCGCTTCCGGCAAGTGCTATAATGACGTGGAGCGCTGTCATCTGACAGGCGGGATTGATCATTCATGAAGCGAAAACCGCATCCCCTGACATCGCCCAGGTTGATTGGTAAGGATACGCGCAAGAGCAGCACAAGGACTGACGCTATGCAGTATGAACCCCTGGTCGGATGGGCGCGCGACACGTGGGAAGCTCGATGGCCGGGACGACCTTACGTAACGGTGTGGGCATCGACCGAGTGCAGCAATATGGTCGCGCACAGCCAGGTCAAGGTGGGGCGCAGAATGCGCGGCAAATCCTACTATCAGGGGCTGGAAATTCTCGAATGTCCGCTCGTCACGCCGATCAGCGATTACGGCGCGCGCGGCAAGAAAATGGTGCTGACCTCGACGGCAGGCGCGTTCGCCTTCAAATTCACGCAGGATAACGAGCCGTTCGAGGTGCTTTACGCCAGCGCTTATTTCAACGACGACATCCAGAACCTCAACGCCATCGCGCTGGTTCCCGAAGACAAGCTGGAAACGTGGGCGGCCTTCGAGTTTGCCTGCACGCGGGCTGTGCGTCCGCGTATTCGCCGCCGCCGTGACGTGTATATCATCGGCGGAACCGACGCCTTCTTCGACCCGACGGTCGATTGGGAGGACGTGATCCTTGAAGATGATCTCAAGGCCAAGCTGCGCGACGATATGGAAGCCTTTTTCAGCAAAGGCGTCGATATTTATCGTCAGTTGAAGCTGCCGCCTTTCCGCAAGCTGCTGCTCGCCGGCGTACCGGGGACGGGCAAGACCATGCTCTGCGCGGCAATGGCACGGCTCGCCATCCAGAATGGCCGCGTCGTCGTTTACGTCTCCGGCGCGGATCGGGACGGTGCGTCGTTCGAGAAAATCCAGCGTGCGCTCCAGGCCGTGACCGCTGCGCGTTATCCCGTGCTGCTGATCGTCGAGGAACTCGACGCCTATTTGCAAGGCGACGACAAGGCCCGTGTTCTCAACGTCCTCGACGGCATCGAGTCGCCGAATAACCCGAAGGGCGCGCTGCTGCTGGCGACGACCAACTATCCCGAAGCGATTGACGAGCGCATCTCCAAGCGACCGGGGCGGTTGGATCGCATCTTCGTCATCCCGACGATTCAGGACGAAATGCAGGCTGAAGCGATGCTTCGCCACTACATGCGCGAGCAGTGGAAAGATACGCATCTGAGCGTTGTTCCGTCCCTGGTGCATCAGCCGGGCGCGTTCGTGCGCGAAGTGGCGCTTCATGCCCGCATGTTAGCCGCGCACGAGCATCGCACCGACGTATCGCTCGATTTGCTGGAGCGCTCGGTCGAAAGTCTGCTCCGGCAAATGCGCGCCGAAAGCGATTTCCTCTCCCAGCGCCGCCCGATTGGGCTGGTTGGCGGCAACAGCAAAAAGAACAACAACAATCGCTCGCCCTTTGGTTGAATGTTACAAAGATATCGCCGCAAATTTGTTGTAAACATAGGTGCCGCCTGACCGATCAGTGAACGTGCGCTTGATGATTGGGCAGACTTTCTTCCACGATAGTCCGCCGCAGCCCGCGCCGGTTCTCGTTAGGGTGTTGTTGATCCTCGCTTGATTGACATCATGCACCTTTATTAAGAACTTCTCGACTGGTCGGAATAAAACAGGCTATAATGCTTCCTTCGGGGTTTCATCTTGAAGCAAAAGGATCTCAATTGACTTCTCCAATCCGCGATTTTCTCGAAATTCCTTATGAGCAGCTTGAGGAAATGAATCTGGAGGCCAAGTCGAAGCGACTTGACCGCACGCCGCTCGATACGATTCGTGAGGAGCGTCTTCGCTACCTGACCGACGAAAAGCGTATCAAGGCGGTCACGGTTTGCTTTACTGACCTCGAAGGTCGCTTCCACATGCTCGACTACGATAAGAAGTTCCTGCTCAAGTCCGCCGATAACCTCACCTTCGACGGCTCGTCGATTCGCGGCTTCTCGCAGCAGTCCGAGTCTGACCTGCGCCTCGGCATCGACTGGGCGGCGTTTTATTGGCTGCCTTCGGACATCTTCGCGCCGGGCAAAGTGCTGGTTTTCGGCGAAGTTCTGGAACGCAACGGGCAGCCGTATCCCGCCGACATGCGCTCGCGCCTGAAAGCCTATTTGAACGGTCTGTACGAGCAGGATAAAACGATCTGCAACGCGGCTAACGAGATTGAGGGTTTCCTGTTCCAGGGCGCTTACGCCGAGCAGAATTACTACCAGACCGGGAAATTCGAATTCCTCGGTTCCGGTGGCTATTACCACTCACTGCCCGGCGACCCGCTGCGCAGCTTCATCGATACCGCCGCCGAAGTGCAGCGGGCGATGGGCTTTGCCAACGAGAAGGATCATCCTGAAGTCGCGCCTTCCCAGTTCGAGATGAACTACTCTTATTCGGAAGCGTCCATCGCGGCGGATCAGGTTCAGCTTTACAAACTCATTGCCCGGCAGGTCGCTCATCGGCTCGATATGACCGCCTCGTTCCTGCCCAAGCCCGTCACCGGCGTCAACGGCAACGGGATGCACACCAATCTGTCGGTTTCGCGCGGCGGCACCAACGCCTTCTATGATGCTGACGGTCGTGACGGCCTGTCCGATTTTGGCTGGAACTTCGTGGATCGCGTGCTGACGAGCGCGCTCGACATCTGCCTGATTCTCAATTCCAGCGTCAACTCGTATCGCCGTCTTGACCCGCATTTTGAAGCGCCGAATCAGATCAAGGCTTCAGCGATTGATCGCGGCTCGATGGTGCGTATTCCGCTCGGCAACTCGCGTTCGGCGCGTATCGAAGTCCGTTCGATTGCGCCTGATGCGAATCCGTATGCCGCGCTCTATGCCATCCTGAAAACGGGTCTCGAAGGCCCGGTCAGCACCAGGCGGCCCGGACGTCAGCCTGCGGTTCTGCCCGACAACATCTACGACGCGATTGATTTGTTCTCACGCAGCAAGTTCGCTGCCGAGCTGTTGGGTTCGGAGGTGCATGAGAAGTTCATCGCGGTCAAGCAGGCTGCCGCTGATCGCTCCCCGCGTCTGCTGGGCAACTTGATCAAGCCTGGGGAGGTTCAGTTCCACCACGAAGTCCAGAACCAGTTCCTCTGGAATCAGTTCTAAACTCCGTCAGAAGTCTTAGCTGAATATTCGCAGTTTCGTAGGGGCGTTGTGCGACCTTCGGTCGCCTTGAACGCCCCTACACAAAAATCACAGAAATTCTTCGTCCAAAATCGAAATTGATCGGTGTTATATTGAGTGGAGTCAGCTTTTGGGCTTCAGAATCAGATATTTGAAGCCGTTCATATCAACTTCAGCGCTCTGTTGATAGTTGCGCGCAATCGCTTGCAGCACGTCCATCGGATAGAACTGCGCCCGGAAGATGATCAGGCCGAAATCGTGGTCGTTCACCATCTTGATCAGCGCGCTCGAATCGAACTTGCCGTCGAGCGCCAGATTGAGCAGTTGCGTCGGATTGCCGATCACTTGCTTGCCCGCCAGTAAATCGAACGCGGCGTCCTCGCTCAGAACGGGCTTGTCGGTCGCTTTGACCATATCCACGATCTTCCAGCCCGCGTCGATGTCGGCCTGCGTCGTCAGGTGACCGATGTCGGCATACCCGCCCGCGATCCGTCCTGCCGAGTCGAAAAAGCCGTTCTGCGCGTTGGCCTGAATGTGCAGCAGATTGGCGATTTGCTCGAAAACCGCGCCAGTCGTCGGCATGTGCAGCGTCGCGCGCCCATAGCCGATGTAGAGCAGCGGGATCACGACTAATCCGAGCGTTCCGAGCGCGGGCGCGAACCGCCGCAGCGGGTCGATGAAGATGCGGCTCAGGTAGTTGCGTGGGAACGTCCAGCCGCGCTGGAGCGTCCGGGAAGCAAACAACCCGCTCAACAGACACAGCGCCGCAATCGAGGTGGCGAAATAGCTGTCGCCCGCGCCCCATTTGCCGCTCAGGAAGGCCACGCCGACCGCCGCCGCGAACCAGATGGTGTAAATCGACAGGCGGCTGAAATACAGTTCATAGATCGCATACAGCGCCGCCGGGACGAGCAGGAATCCGTACAGGCTGAACCACAGCCGAAACAGGCCAATCGTCTGGTCAGGGATGTACTCGTTGACGTTGGCGGTGATCGTTTGCAGCCACCATTGCCCGTGTGTGGCGACGTTCATCCATA
>DASZXN010000373.1:0-28995 GCA_035545875.1 Phototrophicaceae bacterium | reverse complement strand
CAGCATCGTCGAGGCGAAAGGGCTGGCACAAGTATCCGATACGTCAGCAGTCGAAACGGCTGCGACGAAGGTCATGGTCGAAAATGACAAGATGGTGCAGGACTATCTCGGCGGCAAGGACAAGCTGTTTGGCCCGCTGATGGGCAAGGTCATGGCCGAACTGAAGGGTCAGGGCAACCCGGCGGTCATCAAGGATGTGCTGACGAAATTGCTGGATACGAAACGAAGATAGATAATCATCAACATAGATCGTAGGGGCACGGCGCGCCGTGCCCCTACATTTTAGGGTAGCGACTCCGAAAATTTGTTCGTATTTTTCACAGGATTTATGCTATAATTAAGCCTATTCCACGAGTTTTGAGGAGCGACGCAATGGCTGGTTTCGCGCAAACAATCATTATCGGCAACGTCGGCAGAGACCCGGAAATGCGCTATCTGCAAAACGGGACGCCGGTGTGTTCGTTCTCGGTCGCGGTGTCGCGGCGCTGGAACGACAAGAACTCGAACGAGCAGAAGGAAAAGACCGTCTGGTATCGCGTTTCGTGCTGGCGTCAACTGGCGGAGACGGCCAACAACTACGTCCACAAGGGGATGCAGATCATGGTGCAGGGCGAACTTGAGCCAGCCCGCGCCTACCTCGATAACGCAGGTCAGCCCGCCGCCTCGCTTGAACTGACGGCGCAGAACTTCCAGTTCCTCGGTCAGCGCGGCGATAATCAGGGCGGTGGTCAGGGCGGCGACTACAACGACAACTACGCCAATCAGGGACAGGGCGCGAGCAACGTCGATGACATTCCGTTCTAAACCTGCGCTGATTCTCGATCTATCAGCCCGCCTCAACAGCGGGCTTTTTTGTGGGTGTTGACCGTGACGATCATCCGCCTGCTCGAAGAACTCTCAATGAACGCGCGCCCGGCGCTGCAAGCGATCCACTATGACGGCTGGATTCTGCGCTTCTCCGGCGGCGCGAGCGGCTATCCGCGCCGCTCCAACTCGATCCAAGTGCTTTATCCTTCAACCCTGCCACTCGATCAGAAGATCGACACGTGCGAGGCGCAGTACCGCGCGCGCGAACAGAAAACCGTCTTCAAGATGACGCCAGAGTCGCCGGAGGGACTTGACGCGCTGCTGCGCTCACGCGGCTACGTTGAGGACGCCGTGACCGCGATCCAGACGCTCGATTTGGCTGCGCTGGATGCCGCGCCGATTGCGGACGACGTGCAGATCGAGCAGCAGATGAGCGATTCGTGGTTTGATGACTGCGCCCGTCTGCACAAAGACGAATATGTGACCGGGCGAGCGACCGTCACGCGCCAGATTCTCGATCAGTTGGCCGTGCCAGCGGGGTTCGCGCGTCTGCGCTGCGATGGCGAAACGGCAGCGCTCGGCATGGGTGTGCTTGATCAGGGCTGGATTGGGCTGTACGAGATCGTGACAGACGCGCAATCTCGCCAACGCGGATTCGGGCGACGGCTGGTCGAGAGTTTACTGCAATGGGGTCGGCAGAATGGCGCGCACAGCGCCTATTTGCAGGTGATGATCAGCAACGCGCCCGCGCTGCACCTGTACCAGTCGCTCGGCTTCCGCGAGCAGTATCGCTACTGGTATTTGCAGACGACCACGCCCGTGTGGAAGGGGTAACAAAGCAAAGTTGAACTACCAAAGTAAGATCGAGTTCAAAAAGATAAAAGAATCAACGCAAAGGCGCAAAGACGCAAAGACGCAAAGGTAAAGAGACAGGGATACCGTTTTTAGCGCAGGGCGGGTCTAAGACCCGCCCCGACAAAGGAAAATCGCTCCCGTTGCGGTATATCCATAATTCGCAATAGTCGGAGATAGTGCGAATTAGCTTGCTGCCGCCAGCTTGATCGGTGCGCGGTCGCGGACGGTCGCGGGGATGCCGCCACAGGGTCGCAGCGTGATCAACGGCTCCGGCTCGACCGTACCCTCGACGCGCATCTGAATCGCCTGCGCGATGGTTGCCAGAATCAGGCGGGCTTCCATCAGCGCGAACGAGTTGCCAATGCAGACGCGCGGCCCACCGCCGAAGGGGAAGTAGGCGTAGCGCGGCAGCGTCTTTTCGAAGTCATTCGCCCAGCGCTCCGGCGTGAACTGCTCCGGGTTGGCGAAATACTTCGGATCGTGCTGCATGACGTAGGGGCTGATGAAGATCGAACTGCCCTGCTTGAGCGTGTAGCCGTCGATCTCTACGTCCTCGATGGGCGTGCGCGCGTTGAGCACCCAGGCAGGCGGATACAGGCGCATCGCCTCCTTGATGACCCAATCCGTGTAGGTCAACTGACCGAGATCGCTTAAGGTCGGCGCGCGACCTGCGAGGACGCGATCCAGTTCTTCGAGCAGCTTCGCTTCAACGTCGGGATGTTTCGCCAGCAGATAGAACGTCCACGAGAGCGCGTTGGCAGTCGTCTCGTGACCGGCGAGGAACAGCGTCACGGCCTCGTCGCGCACCTGCCGATCCGTCATGTGACCGCCGTCGTCCTCATCCTGCGCCAGCAGCAGCATCGAGAGCAGATCGCCCTTATCCTCGTTCGATTTGCGCCGCTCCTCGATGATGCTGAAGATTAGCTCGTCAATTTTGGCAACCGAGGCGTGCGAGGTGCGCACGGCTTTGACCGGAAGCCACTGCGGAAGGATGAAACCACGCTTGTAAGCGTTTTCGCCGCCTTCGTTGAGGACGTGTACCGATTCCGCGATCACGTCGGCTTCGGGCGAGTCGTCGGTGTTGAAGAGCGTCTTGAGGACAATCTGGCGGGTGAGCGTGCTCATCGCCTCGTGAATGTCGATCTGCGCGCCGTTGCGCCAGCCCTTGAGCATTCGCTGGCTGTAATCGACCATCGTCTCGGCATAGGCGTTAATGCGCTTGCTGTGAAAAGCGGGCTGCATCAGGCGGCGCTGGCGTTTGTGAAAGTCGCCCTCGCTGATGATCAGGCCGTTGCCGAGGAAGATGTTGAAAATCTGGTGATCGAGTTTGGCCTTCTCGAACTTGTCGGCCTGCTCAACCAGCACCTGATGAATGTATTCGGGCGCGTTGAGTTGATAGGAATTGACGTAGAAGAATTTGAACCGGACGATAGTGCCGTAGTCGCGGCGCATCTCGGTCAGAAAAGCCAGTTGGTCGCGGCGAAAGTCCGGCAGCTTGCCCAATACAGGCGCGCCGGGCGCAAAAGGGATCGGCTTCATCGCACATCCTCGACAGCTTGACGAGTTCTAGACAGTGTGTCTAGAATAAGACTATGGAAATTCGCAGCGGAGTCAATAAGCGTTTGCAAGCTCATGTCAACTACTGGACAGATGTCGAATAAACCCCGTAAACCGGATCGCCGCATCGGGCGGACGAAGAAGCTGCTCGGCGATGCCCTGATCAGCCTGATTCTCGATCAGGACTATGATCAGATCACGGTGCAGGACATCACCGACCGCGCCAACCTGAGCCGCGCGACCTTCTATCTGCATTACACGGACAAAGAACAGCTTCTGAGCGAAACCTTGCAGCAGATTTACGATGGCATCGCGCCCGAAATGGGCGCGTACGACCCGGAAACCTTCTACTGGAACGGCGCATCGCCCAGCCTGATCGTCTTTCAGCACGTCGCCGACAACCGCGATCTCTACCGTGCCATGTTCAGGACGCACGCAGGCTGGAAGCTGATCATCGATACCCAGAAATATCTGGCCTATCGCATCCGCGCCTCGCTGGAAGCGACCGCGCCCGGCAAGCTCACCGCTGCGTCGATGGAGATGCTCTGCCAGTACATGGCGGCCTCGCTGCATGGGCTGGCGCTCTGGTGGCTGACCAACGACATCCCCTTGAGCGCCGAGACGATGGCGCAGCAGTATCACGCGCTCATGCAGCCGACACTCAGCGCGCTGTTGGGATCATAGAATTTCGGACGATGGCGCTTTTGGCGAACTTCCTGCCGGAAGCCAGTCCTATATTATGAAAGAAGTCCATCATGACAAATCAGGATGTGTATGGCGTCAGCACGGAAGTCGAGTGGCCGTCTGACGCGCTGACTATTCGCGGCACGCTGGTCAGGCCGTCCGGTTCCGGCCCGTTCCCTGCGGTGGTGATGGTCGCGGGCAGCGGCCCAACCAACCGCGACTGGAACTCGCCGCTGCTGCCCGGCTCCAACGGCAGCGCCCGCCTGATCGCGGAGGCGCTGGCGCGCGCCGGAATCGCGTCGCTGCGCTATGACAAAGCCGCTGCCGACCCACATACCCGCGAGCATTTGCAGACTATGATCGGCAAGATCAGTATGCAAAGCCACCTCGACGAACTGAGCGGCGCGGTCAGCACCTTAGCCAGCCAAATGGATATTCGTCAGGAGCGCATCTTCGCGCTGACCAACAGCGAAGGCGCGCTGCACGCCCTGAACTACGGTTTGCGGCCCATGGAAGTGCCGTTCGCGGGGCTGGTACTGACCGCTCCACCCGGACGGACGGTTGGCGCTGTCGCCCGCTCCCAACTGGTCGCGCAGCTCGCGGGCGTGCCGAGCGCCGATGCGATCATGGCAAGCTACGACGCGGCTATTGCCCGTTTTCTGAACGATCAGCCCATTGCGCCCGATCCCTCGCTGCCGCAGGGCATTCAGATGCTGCTTCAGAGTTTGGCAACTCCGGTCAATCTGCCTTTCGCCCGTGAACTGTGGACAGCCGACGCAGCGGCTATGCTCGCTCAGGTGACCTTGCCGGCGCTGATCATCATCGGCAAGAAAGATGTACAGGTCGATTGGCAGACCGATGGCGAGCCGTTGCAGCGCGCCGCTGCGGAGCATCCCGACGTGACATTCACGTTCCCGGAGAATGCCAATCACGTCCTGAAATACGAAGCGAAGCCGCGCTCTGAACTGGTGCCAGCCGAGATCGCTGCAAGCTACAACGCGCCCGGCGCTCATCTTGATCCGCAGGTCGAGATCAGCATCGTGACGTGGCTGACCGCTCACGTTTGATCCTGTCACATCCATTCCATAAGGAACGCTGGTTATGGACAATCTTCAGCATCGCAAGGCACAGGTCACACTGACCATCAATCACGATGGCGTGCCGCTCGCCAACCACGAAGTCGTGGTCGAGCAGACGCGCCATCAGTTTTTGTTCGGCGCGAACTGGGGCAGCGTGGTCGCGCTGGCGAACGGGGAGCTTTCCGGCGCGGCGAAAGAGCGCGCAGAGCAGCGCAACGAGCATTTTCTCGCCCTGTTCAATCAGGCGACGCTGCCGTTTTACTGGGGGCGCTTCGAGCCGGAGCGCGGCAAGCCCGATACTCAGCGCATCCTGGCTGCCGCGCGCTGGTATCGGGATCGCGGCTGCGTGACCAAAGGCCACCCGCTCTGCTGGCATACCGTGACCGCGCCCTGGCTGCTCGAACTGAGCGACGACGAGATTCTTCAGGCGCAGATCAGCCGTATCAAGCGCGAAGTCGCGGATTTTGCGGGCGTGATTGATCTGTGGGATGTGGTCAACGAAGCCGTGATCATGCCGATTTTCGACCGCTACGACAACGGCATCACGCGCATCGCCAGGCAATTGGAGCGGATCGAACTGATCCGCACCATGTTCGACGCGGCTCGATCCGCGAACCCGAACGTCACGCTGCTGCTCAACGACTTCGACATGTCGCCCGCCTACGACATTCTGATCGAAGGCTGCCTGAAAGCGGGCATCAAAATCGACGTGATCGGCTTGCAGTCGCACATGCACCAGGGGTACTGGGGCGTCGAGAAAACGCTCAGGATTCTAGAGCGCTTCGCCCGCTTCGGTCTGCCGATCCACTTCACCGAGACGACGATTGTCTCCGGTCACGTGATGCCGCCGGAAATTGTCGATCTGAACGATTATCAGGTCGGCGAGTGGCCGAGCACCTCCGAAGGCGAGGCGCGGCAGGCCGAGGAAGTCGTGCGGCACTACGAGACGCTGTTCGCGCACCCGGCAGTGGAGGCGATCACATGGTGGGACTTCTCCGATGGCGGCTGGCTCAACGCGCCTGCCGGACTGCTGCGCAAGGACGAGTCGCCCAAACCCGCTTACGATGAACTGCTCAAGCGCGTCAAAGGCGCATGGTGGCTCAAGCCGACGCGCCTGACGACCGATGCGAACGGGCAGGTCACGTTTACGGGCTTCCTCGGCGACTATCAGGTGTCGCTGGACGATCAGAAGGCGGCGTTTGCGCTCAAAACAGCAGGCGGCGGTGCGAGCGCGGTCAGTGTTTAAAGCCGATCATCATGGCTATACTCCTGTGCTTCCCGTGAACAGGAGAGCAAGCCGATGATTCGCATTACCCTGCTTTACAACCTGCCCGATACGACCGACGAAGCCGAATTTCTCAAGTGGCGCCTGGGCGAGCATCAGGCGGAAAACGAGTCGATGGGCGGCGTGATGAAGACCGAGTTCGCCCGCGTCGATGAGCGCTGGACGATTGACGACAGGCACGCGCCCGCGCCGTATCGGTTCATCACGACGGTGGAATATCCCGACCGCGAAACGTTCGAGAAGCATTTCTACGCCGAGTCGCGCGAGAGCATGGAAGCCGATCTCGCGCTGATGAAAGACCCGGTGTTCCTGATCACCGAGGTGCTGGCCTCGTCGGACGACCGGAAATAGGTCTTTTCCCTTGCGCGGGCGAGGCGTGCATCGCCCTACGGCTAAATGCCGTTTTGCCGTCTTTCCAAGCAAAATTCTTTGTGTCTTTCTGTATTCTTTGCGTCTTTGCGTTGATGATTTTCTTTGGCGATTCCCCCTTCATGGCAGGCATTGTAGGGGCACGACATGTCGTGCCCCTACCGTCAAGGGATACCCCCTTTTCTTTAGATCACCCCATTGGCGCGATGGGCGGCGATCTGATCGTCGCTGAGGCCGAGGCGTTGTCGCAGAATTTCGGCGCTGTGCTGGCCGAGATCGGGCGGCGGGGTGCGGACGGTCGGCGGCGTGGCCGAGAAGCCGACCGGTGGGCCAACCAGCCGCAGATTATCGATCTCGCGGATGAGGCCGCGCGCCTGAACGTGCGGATCGTCGAGGATTTGCGCGACGGTGTTGAGCGTTCCTGCCGGGATGCCGAGATCGAGCGCGTCCGCTACCCACGCGGCAGCGGGTCGCGCGGCGAACACCCGATTGAGCAGGTCGATCAGCGTATCCCGATTCTGGACACGCGCCGGATTGGTCGAGAAACGGGGATCGGCTGCCCATTCGGGATGCGCGATCAAGTGGCATAACTGCGCGAACTGGCGATCATTGCCGACCGCCAGCGCGAACTCGCCATCGGCGGCGCGAAAGGTCTGATAGGGAACGATACTCGCGTGGGCGTTGCCATAGCGGGCGGGCGTTTTGCCGGAAACGAGCGCGTTGCTGGCAATATTGACCAGCGCCGCGATCTGCGTATCGAGCAGAGCCACGTCGAGGTGCTGGCCTTCGCCCGTCTGTTCCGCGTGGCGGAGCGCCGCGAGAATTGAAGTCGCGGCGAATAACCCGGCCACCACGTCGGCAATCGCTACTCCCACCTTCGACGGCTCGCCCGCTTTCTCGCCCGTGATCGACATGAGGCCGCTCATGGCCTGAATGACGAAATCGTAGCCGGGGCGCTCGTGATATGGCCCGGTCTGCCCGAATCCGGTGATGCTGACGTAGACCAGCGCCGGATTAATCGCGCGCAAATCCTCGTAGCCGAGGCCGAAGGCGGTCATCCCGTCGGGCTTGAAGTTCTCGGCGACGATCTGGCTCTGCGCCGCCAACTGCCGCGCGATCTGCTGGCCTTCCGGCGATTTCAGGTTGAGCGTCAGGCTGCGCTTGTTGCGGTTGACGCTCAGGTAGTAGGCGCTGCGTCCCTGCACGTCGAAGGGCGGCCCCCACTGGCGCGTCTCGTCACCATCGAGGCTCTCGACCTTGATCACGTCTGCGCCCAAATCTGCGAGGATCATCGTGCAGAACGGCCCCGCCAGCACGCGCGTGAAGTCGAGGATACGAACGCCGGATAATGCTTCAGGCATTGCTTTAATCCTTATAAGCTAGGGCATATAATTATGGTCTAGATAGGAGTTTATTGTATGGAACTGAAGCTCAACGACCAAGAACTTGAACGGATGACTCACCTCGCCCATCGACGCGGGTTGAGCGATCTAACGGCTTACGTGCGTCAGTTAGTTGACGCCGATGCGCAACAACCGCTGCCTTCATTGGAGCATGAGCAGGGTGCTGTAAATACAAGGCTGCACCGTGCCGGGTTATTGGTTGAAAATTGGGACAGCCTCGATCAAGAGATTGCCGAACTGGTAGCGGCGGGTGTCGCTCCCTTAACCGAACCGATCAGGCTGCCACCCGGATCGCGTCCATCGGAAGCGCTGATTGCTGAAGATCGGGACGAAGATTGAGCATCTTTTTTGTTGATACGAGCACGCTCGCCAAGCGCTATCTCGCTGAAGCTGGCTCGGCGTGGGTGCAAAGCTGGATCGTCCCAAGCGCTGGAAACATGATTGTCGTCTCTGAAATTGCGTTAGCAGAAGTGCGCTCGCTCTTGGCGCGGCGGGTTCGTGAAGGACTGCCGCTGAACGATGCGAATTCAGCGAAACTCGCCTTTTTACTCCACATGCGCCGCGAGTATCAGGTCATCGCGCTCAAACGGCGTGGATTGGTTACGGCAGGCGATTTGACGGAAAAATATCCGCTGCGAACCCTCGACGCCATCCATTTGGCTGCCGCGCTTCAAATGCGGTCAAGCCTCGCGCTCCCCGTCATATTTATTACAGCGGATAAACATCAAGCGGCTGCGGCTGCGAGTGAAGGCTTCGCTGTTGACGATGCCAACGCTCATCCCTGACATGCGCTCCGTCTAAAGCCAATCCTCTTAGGCTGTCCTCAGGCTTTTATGGTATTCTTGTGAAAACCAGAACAAACTGAGCATTCCAATGAAACGACTTCTCCTGCTGCTGATCGTCGTGGTCGTGATTGTGGCGTTCGGCTTCAGCCTGATCAGCGTGCAGACGGGCAGCGACGTGAACGCCAGCGCCATTCTGTCCGATCTCGGCAGCGACACGAGCGGCTACTCACGCGCGGTTGCGCAGCGCGACTGGCAGTTCCCGCAGGATTTTGGCGCGCACCCCGACTTTCAAACCGAGTGGTGGTACTACACGGGTAACGTCGCCACCGCTGATGGGCGGCGCTTCGGCTACCAGTTCACGATCTTTCGGCGCTCCATCTCCCCTACGGAACCTGATACAAAATCCGAGTGGCGCACCAACCAATTGTACATGGCGCACTTCGCCGTCACCGACGTGAGCGGCAACCAGTTCTTTCACGACGAGCGTTTCAGCCGGGGCGGAGCCGGACTCGCCGGAGCCGAGATCGACCCGACCTATCGCGTCTGGCTCGATAACTGGCAGGCCATCGGCACAAACGCCGACGATTCGCAGACGCAAATCACAGCATCGACCGCTCAAGCCGCCGTCGCTCTGACCCTTCAGCAGACCAAGCCGCCCGCGCTGCAAGGCGATCACGGCCTGAGCGCCAAGAGCGCCGAACCGGGCAACGCCAGTTACTACTACTCGCTGACGCGCCTGCAAACCAGCGGCACGATCACGCTTGGCGGGCAGGCGTTCACGGTCAGCGGGGCGACCTGGATGGATCACGAGTTCGGGACGAGCGCGCTCGGCAGCGATGCGATTGGCTGGGACTGGTTCGGCTTGCAGCTAAACGACCAGCGCGAGCTGATGGTTGGGCAGATTCGCAACGCCGACAAGAGCAAAGACCCCTATTTCGGCGGCCTGCTCGTCAATCCCGATGGCTCGACCCAGTATTTGCCCTCCAGCGCCATCACGATCCAAGCGACAGGCACGTGGACGAGTCCGCACACCGGCGCGACCTATCCGGCAGGCTGGAATGTCAGTGTCGATCTCGGCAGCGGCGCGCCGCTCAAGCTGACGATCACGCCCCAGATTGCCGATCAGGAATTGAACGGCAACGGCATCGCCTACTGGGAGGGATCGGTCAAAATCGCTGGCGACGCGACGGGTTACGGCTACACCGAACTGACGGGCTATGCCGATTCGATGGTCGGGCGGTTTTAACTCATATCCCCTCTCCCCTAACTCCGCTCCCACGCACACGGGGCTGAGGAAAGGACACCTTTTGGGGTTGGGTGGGTCACGAGACGAATTTATCCGCGTGAGGGCGGGTCTAAGACCCGCCCCTACCAACGATCCGCGCGTCAGATTTTCTCTCAATTTCAACCCTGTCCTCTCCTCAGCGCACGCGGGGAGAGGGGAGAAAATCAGGGCATACCCTATAAATTCACAAATACGCACTGACTACCGTGTTAGGTTCCCGAATACCACTTCAAGACACGCAAGGCGCGCAGCGTATTCCATCGGCTCGGCTGACCTACGCCTTCGTTGATCGTGACAGGCATGACGCCGGGATACTGGACATCGAGCAGCCACCGACCATCGCCGCCGCGCTTGGATTCGACCAGCGCGATGGCTTCAGCGAGGCGCTTGTCAGGCGCAGCCCCCGTGTGGCGAAAATACTCCAGCCCGCGCAGCACGTCGTAGTGCCACCACGTCGGGAAAGCGAACTCGGTAAATGCCGGGTGATCATGCCCGCCGCGATCATCCTTGCGATCAACGTAGATGACTTTGCCCGTCGATTTTCGGTGAAAGAGGCGGCGCTCCAGCAGATATTCCTGTCCCTGAAGCCGAGCTTCGGTCACGGCTGGATCGCTGCCGAATTGCAGTTCATATTCGAGCAGGGCTTCCAGCACGCAGATGGTGGTATTGAACGACGAGCGCGTCGAGCCGTTTTCCACCTCGCAGTTCCAACCGCCATCAGCCAGCCGCTCGGTGAGCAATCGGTCGATGATGCCGCGCACGTCCTGACGGAAGTAAGCGCCCGCCGCGCCAACCTGACCATTGATGCACGGCTCGACCTCGCCAGCGAAGAAGCGCGTATTCCAATACTCCCAGATCACGTTGTCGCGGACGAGGCCGACCGCACGCTGCGCCTGTTCGCTTGCCGGATCGAGACCCAGGTCGCGCAGCAGCATCAGGACGTGCATGGTCGAGTTATGTTCCTGATTAAAGGCCACCCCATTCCAGGTTCCCGCTGCGTCCTGCATGGCGAGCAGACGCGCGCCCCAGCCTTCCATAGCGACCTTCGCGTGTTCCGCCGCAACTTCGTCCGCAGGCGCGTCGAGCAAATCGCCCAGCACCTGCCAGCGGATCGCGGGGTCAGAATCGAGCAACCAGTCGATCACCGATGGTTCTGGCTTTGCGGTTTGTCGCTGAGGTGAAGGGATCGCCATCTGCCCATGCTCCTTGCTCTGGTCAAGACTGTGGTTGTCAATCTTAATGAGCAGCGCCGCTCGAAGCGTGATTTTGTTCCTCTTCTAGCGCGCAGCAGAAGAGGCTAGGGGTCGAGAGGTTATCCTGTAGCCCTGCTCAGGGGTGATTGTTCGGATCGTCAGTTTGGAAGCCATTGCTGGCTGCTACCGCTAGGAGGTTTTTATCGGCGCTCAAAAAAGTCAGTTGTTCGCCGAGGATATTTGTCGCCTCGATAGCACTTGAAAGTTGTAACGCATCGAGCGACCGTAGTGGATATTTGGTAATCAAATCACGAGCGCGAACAACGATAACGTCCTTTAGCGCAAGCGAAAGATATTCTCGTTCAAAATCGACTAGAAAATGGCTTTGCAAAATCTGTACTCTGGCTCGGCTGATCGTTTTTTCGCGCTGTCGGCGTGCCAGTGTCGAGAAGACTTCGACCGCTGTCAGATCACAAACAATAATGACATTTCCGTTGGCTGGATTGAGCAGTGTCTTGATCCAGTTTGAGCCGGATTCAGTCATATAACGTTTGATTAATGCGCTTGTATCCACATAGAGCGCACTCACCGTTCATTCCGATCTTCGTCGACAAGTTCCTCAGATGGGCGCGCTCCCGGCGGCAAAATACCGGCGGCATCGACTTCGGCGTCAGTCGGAATACGCGTTCCCGGTGGCAGATGGTGAGCTGTACTCAGCAAACCCGCTGCTGCCAGTTTCGCACGGGCGGCCTCACGCGCAGAGGTCGGTGCAGTCACGGTTTCCGGTAACTCGATCACGAGTTCGACGCGACCGGGTGGGATGTTCTCTGGAACTTTGCCACTTAACTCGTGGTCTTCCGTGACCAAGGCGGATAATCGAACGGTTGCCATCGCTGCGTCTCCAACTCACTGTAATTAGCTATTATACAGTGGCGGCGCTCAAAATTGTTTGCAGCAGCACGTTCGCGCCGTTGACCACATCCGACCACTCGGTGAACTCTTTGGGGTTATGGCTGATACCCTCGACCGAAGGGATGAAGATCATGCCGCAGGGGATCAGGTGGCTGAGGATTTGCGCTGAGTGTCCCGCGTAGCTGAACAGGCGCATGTGCGACAGGCCGAGCGCGTCCGCCGACTGCTCTACCGTCTGGATCAAACCAGCCGCCATAGCGGCGGCTGGTACGTGAATGATATGCTTGGGTTCGACTTCAAGGCCGTTGGAAGCGGCACATTCGCGGGCAATACCGAGGAGCATCGTCTCCATCTCGCCCAGCCGCTTCTCGTCAATGTGGCGACATTCCATCAGCAGGCGCGCCCGGCTCGGAATGATGTTGTACGCGCCCGGCTCGACCTCGATGTCGCCGACGTTGAAAATGCCGTCGCCGTAGCGCTCGCGTACCGCGTCATGACCGCGTACCACGAAAGCCGCCGCGCCGCGCAGGGCATCCCGGCGCTTGTACATATCGGTCGTGCCGGAATGACCCGCCTGCCCGGTGAAGGTCAGCAGATACGTCGTGCGTCCGACGATCCCGGTGACCGCGCCAATATTCACGCCCGCGCGCGCCAGCCGCGAACTCTGCTCGATGTGCAGTTCGAGATAGCCCGCCAGTGGCTTCGGCTTGCGCTGCGCCCGATAGATCGCGCGCGGATCGATGCCCGCGCGTGCCATCGCCGCGCGAAACGGCGCGTGATCGACCTGTTGATCGCTCATCCAGTCGTCGGACGAGAGCACGCCTGCGAAGGCGCGGCAGCCGAACATCGAATGCCACGTGCCTTCATCGTCGGTAAAGCTGATGACTTCGAGGTTGAGCGGCAGATCGACTTCAGCCTCGCGCAGCGTGCGCAGACATTCCAGCCCGGCCAGCACGCCAATCGATCCATCGTAGCGCCCGCCGTTGGGCACGCTGTCGAGATGCGAGCCGATCAGCAGGGTTTTAGCGTTGGGGCGCTGGCTTTTGAGAACGCCGCTCAGGTTGCCGGCGTCGTCGTCGCGGACTTCGAGGCCAGCTTCTTCGATTCGGTTGGCGAACCAGGCACGCGCCGCCAAATCTTCAGGGGAAAGCGCCAGACGGCTGATGCCGCCTTCCGGCGTCGCGCCGATTTCGCTCAACCGGAGGAAATCGTCATACAAGCGGTCGCCCTGAATACGCAAATTCTGCATGACTGTCGCTGAGTATTGCAAACCGAACCTCGTAGACCCCAATGACGTAATCGTTTCGTTTAAGCCAACCGGTACTAATGGTTACGCTCGCCTGTCCACCGATTATAATGCTTCTTTAAACGGCGAGACAATTCTTTAAGCTATGGGGAGTGGTTATAGCTGTGGATATAGACCATTGGCCGTCTGAACTGCAACCAACCGCAGCGGCGATAATCGCCGCCGCACAAAAACAGGCCAAACGTCCTCTGCTGATCGCGCTCGACGGCGGCAGTGGGGCGGGCAAATCGACACTGGCCGCGCTGATCGCTCGCCAATTGAATGCGGCGCTGATCCCCAGCGACGATTTCTACTCGGCGCATATTTCGAACGCGGAATGGGACTCGTACACACCCGCGCAGAAAGTCACGGCGGTGATCGACTGGCGACGATTGCGGACAGATGCGCTTGAGCCGCTGCTGACGCGCAAGCCCGCACGCTGGCATCCGTTTGATTTCAACAGGATTCGCTCGGATGGGACGTATCCGCTCAGTGAGGCGTACGTTGAACGCGCCCCTGCCGATTTCATCGTCCTCGATGGCGCGTATTCCGCGCGGCCTGAACTGGCCGATCTGATCGATCTGGCGGTGCTGGTCGATGTGCCAATTGCGGTGCGTCACGCGCGGCTGTCAGGGCGCGAGCCTGCCGATTTTCTCGCCTCGTGGCACGCACGTTGGGATGTCTCGGAGGATCACTATTTCACTTACGTGCGGCCTAAATCGTCGTTTGATGTGGTGGTGACAATATAACGGGGTGGAGACAGGGCGAGGCGTGCCCCGCCCCTACAAGAACAGGGGCAGACGTGCGAAAGGTTTCGCCTGACTCTGTCTCTGCCGAGATGCGATCAAATCTACGCTTTATCATCTAACCCATCGCGCAGGCGCGCGAAGATCAGCGTGTCACGCAGCGATCCATCCGGCGCGCGCCCTTCCTTGCGCAGACGCGCTTCCAACGTAAATCCCGACCGTAAGGCAACCGCCGCGCTGCGCTCGTTGCGGGCATCGCAGCGGATTTCCAGCCGCACCGCGCCGAGCTTGTCGAAGGCCAGCGCCGCGATCCCCTTGACCGCTTCGGTGATATAGCCCTGTCCCGCCGCGCTGGTGCGCACCCAGTAGCCGATCTCGAAGCGCGGCACGCTCCAGGCGAGGTTGTGCATCCCGCTCCCGCCGACGTAAAGGCCGTCACTCTTGCGAAAGATCAGCATCGGCAAATCCTCGTGATTGCGATAATGCAGCGCGCCTTCACGAGCGAACGTCTCGGACTCCGCGACCGACTGCGTAGTTTGCGCCCAGGGCATCCAGGGGCGCAGTTCAGCAATTGATTCGACGACCGCCGCGTTGATGGCTGGGCCATCACCGGGCTGCGGCGCGCGGATCAAGAGACGCTCGGTTTCAAAATGGTCGGGAACGACCGGATGCTTGCGGGCAACCAACATGCGTATCGACTCTCCTGCGTGGCGAATAGCCTTTACCCTTACTATACCGGATTTTGCAGATGAGCGTTGTCGATCAATCTGCCCAGCAGCGCTTGATCTCGCCCCGCCAAAGTGCTTTAATAGATATTGTAATATTATCAAGGAGAGACAGCGATGGCGACCAATCGGGATGCGCAGAGTCGGCGCGAGCAGATCATGAACAGCGGCAAGGAACTCCCCGGCGATGCGGCACGCGCCGAAGACGAGGAGAAGAACGGCAGCTTCGACGCCGACGATTCGGGCAATTTCGGCACAGCAACCGCTGGACATCAGGCGGGCGATCCGCTGCGCCGTGAGGAGATCAACGAGAACGAGATCGAACTGGAAGGCGATTCGCAGCGCGGCGACGATGACGAAGCGGTCGATGCGACGGGCAAAGCGCTCAGGAACGCGGAGACAAAGCCTTCTGCAAGTGAACGATCTCGGCCTGCGTGAGCGGCAGGAGCAGCCCCGGCGTTAACCCGGCGAGGGTAATGCTGCCAATCGCCCAGCGGACGAGCCGCAGCGTTGGGTAGCCGACGGCAGCGGTCATGCGCCGTACCTGCCGATTGCGCCCCTCGGTCATCGTGAGTTGTATCCAGGCGGTCGGCACACTTTTGCGAGCGCGAATCGGCGGAGTGCGCTCCGGTAGATCGGGCGGCTCTGTGAGCAGTTCGACCTGTGCCGGGCGCGTCCGCCATTGTTTGCCGTTCTCGCTCAATTCGACGCCCGCGCGCAGGTGTTCGAGCGCCGCGTCGTCAGGAACACGCTCGACCTGCGCCCAGTAGGTGCGGGGATGCGCGAAACGCGGATCGGTCAGGCGTTGGTTGAGCGCGCCCGCATCGGTCAGCAGCAGCAGTCCCTCGCTGTCGAGATCGAGCCGCCCTGCCGCGTAAATCTTCGGCACGTGAATGTAGTCGGCCAGCGTCGGGCGGCCTTCCTCATCGGTGAATTTGGTTAGCACGCCGTAGGGTTTCCAGAAGCGATAAATGTTCATTCATCCATCCCCGGAATCCTGCGCATTATCGCTGATTGCCCCGCAATCAACCAGCCCCATCGTTAAGCCGCTCTGCCGTTAGCCTGGGGTACAATCAGAGGCAGGAGGGAACTGAACCCATGTCGAATGACCGACTTGAACAGGCGCTGGACGCGCTCGGCAGCGCCGACGTTGTGCAACGCATTGATGCTCTGACCCAATTGCGCGGCTCCAGCGATGCACGCATCGCCCCGAAAGTGATTCCGCTGCTGCGGGATGCCAATGCCGTCGTGCGCGCGTTCGCGGCATCGGCGCTCGGCGCACCGGGCAGCAGCGCCGCCGTCCAGCCCCTGATCGACGCGCTCTACGATTCGGACGCGCCCGTGCGGGTCGCGGCGGCTGAAGCGCTCGGACAGATCGGAGATCGCGCGGCGGTGCCGGGGCTGATCGCCGTCCTCTACGACGAGGATATGCAGGCGCGGCTGGCCGCCGCCAAAGCGCTCGGCTTGATCGGCGATCCGCGCGCCATCGTCGATCTGATCAGCGTCCTCGACAAGGACGACATCCCGCTGGCGGTCATGGCGGGGCAGGCGCTCCACAAGATCGGCACGCCCGAAGCGCTGGCCGCGATCCAGCATTTGCGCGAAGGCGATCACTACATCTTCGACATCCCGGAGCCGGAAAGCGGCGACGAAACCCTGCGCGCGATTCCCCGCGACGCGCTGGAACGCTATCTGACGGGCGACGATCAGCCGGAAGCCGAGGAAACGATCCGCTCGTCGCCGGGCATCTCGGCGAAAGAGGAAGCCGCGCCTTCGGCTGCGCCTGCTACCTCCGCTACCGAGACGCCGACGGCTGCGCTGGTGCAGTTTTCGGCCTACGCCCCGCGCGAAGTCATGCCGAACACGTGGCTGCCGCTGCGCGCCTACGTGTTCAAAGCGAGCGCCGCCGCCGCTGTCGCCGCCGACGTTGCGCAGCAGTTGGGATCGCTGATGTCCTCCTATCGCCCGGTCGAACGTCCGGCGCAAAGCGCGCTGGCCGAAGGCGCGTTGATCGTCGCTACGCCCACGCTCGCCGGCTTCCAGTTCAACCCGCCGAGCGCGCAGATCGCTTTCTACGACGAGTTCGAGCGCTTCGATTTCAAGCTGCGCGCGACGACTGCCGCGCTTGATCAGGCCAGCAATGGCAGGATCACCTTCACAGTCGAAGGCGTGATCGTCGCCGACGTGCCGCTCTCGATCTACGTCAGCCAGTCCACCGCGACCGACACGTCACCGTCTGCCAGCCCGACGCGCCCGATCTACCGCTCGATCTTTTGCAGTTACAGCCGTCAGGATACGCAAATCGTCCAGCGCGTCGAGCGGGCGGTGCAGGCGCTCGGCGACAACTTCCTGCGCGATGTCGAATCGCTCAAGAGCGGCGAGGACTGGCAGCAGCAGTTGCCCAAATTGATCGCCGAGGCCGACATTTTCCAGTTGTTCTGGTCGCCTGCCGCCGCCCAATCGGATGCGGTCAAGCAGGAATGGACGTACGCGCTCAGTCTCCGGCGCGATCTGGGCTTCATTCGCCCGGTCTACTGGGCGCTGCCGATGCCGCCGCCACCTACCGAACTGGCGGCGATCAATTTCGCTTACGAGCCAAATTTGAGTCAAGCGTGAGATCATGGGTACAATAGGTAGGATTAAATCCACGTTGAGGGAGGTTGAGGGATGCCTTTTATCGGCTTCATCTTGATTCTGATGGGATTGTTTGCCGTCGGCGGGACGTTGTTCATGGTCATGCGTGAGCCGCAGGAACATGAAGAATGGTACATTCCGCCCGCGCCTGCCGAAAATAAGCCTGAGCCGTCGGTCGTTCCGCCGCCCACGACCTCTGCCGTCTCAACGCCCGTGCCGACGCCACCGCCTGCCGATCAGCCTGCCGACAAGACGGAATAAGCCGCTGGCACGGTCGCGCGCGACTTGTGCCAGTCGTCTGAAGCTCCGCTTCAGATCGCGTCAGGAGATAAATCTCTGGATCGCCTCAAACGGATCGATCTCGTTCCGCTGGCGCTAATCGCGCTGACGCTGCTCTTTTTCTATCGCCTCGCCTTCACCAATCTGATCCTCGCGCGTGGCGATACCTTCATCTACTTCTATCCTTACTGGTACGTGCGCAACACGGCGCTGATGAGCGGCCACCTGCCGCTCTGGTCGCCGGACGTGTTCATGGGCGTGCCGCTGCTCGCCAACAGCCAGGTCGGGACGTTTTACCCGCTCAACTGGCTGGTCGCGCCCTTCAGCCCACCCGATGGGATTCGCCTGAGCATTCTGTTTCACGTCGCCTTTGCCGCGCTGGGCGTTTATGCGCTGGCGCGGCGGCTCGGCCTGAGCAAGCTGGCGGCGTTCGCGGCGGGCGCGCTGTTCGCCTTCGGCGGCTACATCGGCAGCCACGTCGAGCAGATCAATCAGCTTCAGGGGCTGGCGTGGATGCCCTGGCTGATCTACCTGCTGGATCGCGCGCTCAAGCGCCCCCTGCCCAACGTGATTCTGCTCGGCGCGGCGCTGGCGCTGCAATTTTTCAGCGGGCATACGCAAACAGTCTTTATCAGTGCCGTCGCGCTGGCGATTTACGCGCTCTGCACGCGACCCGTGCGCGGGTTGATCACGCTGGCGTGCGCCGGAGCGGTCGCGCTGGTGCTGGCGATCCCGCAGTTGTGGCCGACGCTCGAAATGACCGGCGTTTCGGATCGGCGCGGCGGACTGAACATCAATCAGGCGACGGCCTTCTCGTTCAGCCCCTTCGTGACCGGGCGCGGCCTGCTGCCGAGCTACGATGCACTGATCTTCGGCGAATACGTCAGCTATCCCGGCGTGATCGGGCTAGGGTTGGCGATTGTCGGGGCATTATCGACAAGGGCATGTGTGCGAAACTCCGTTTCGCCTCCCGCCCCTACAAAAGCGCGGCGGATTGCATGGCCGTTTGCGCCGCGCGTGACGTGGCTGATCATGGCGCTGGTCGGGCTGGCCTTCGCTTACGGCCTCTACGATCCGCTCTACTGGCTGATCGGCACGCTGCCGGGATTCAATCTATTTCGCGTTCCGGCGCGCTGGCTGGTGCTGTTCGCGCTCGGCACGGCGCTGCTCGCGGGAGTAGGGGTTGAGTGGCTTAGAAACAAGGCGCGGTTGGATGATCGTGTTGCGGATTCCGTAGGGGCACGACATGTCGTGCCCCTACAAACCCAATTTTCTTGGCGATCCTGGCGTCCTGGCGCTTCAAATCTCCGCGTATATCTCGCTATCCTGATTATCTTCGGTGGATTAGCGGCGGCGAGCTTCCTGACCTTGCATCAGAACGATGGCACGCCTGTCAGCCTGCCGACGACGCTCACACTGATCGGATGGGCAAGCGCGCTGATCGTGCTGCTGATCGGCGTGTGGCGGCGACTGCCGCTCCTGTTGGTCGGCGCGGCGGTGATCGAATTATGGTTGGCAGCGCAGATTATGCCGTACAACGCGCTCGTCCCGCCCGATGCTTACAGCGCGCAGCGCTTCACCGAAAGCCAGTTGATCGCGGACGATCAGGGGCAGACTCCGCCGGGGCGCGTCCTGAGCATCAGCCAGGATTTGTTCGATCCGGGGGATCGGGCGGCGCTCGAAGCGCAGTACGCCGCGCTCGGCCTGTCGAAAGATGCGGTCGGCCTCGCCTTTGACGCCGTGAAGCAGAAGGAAACGATTGCTGCTAATCTGCCGCTGGAGTGGGGTATTCAGAGCGTCGATGGTTACGATGGCGGTCTGCTGCCGACCGCCTATTACACGGCCTTCACCTCGCTGTTTCTGCCACAAGGCGAACTGCGCACGGTCGATGGTCGGCTGCGCGAAATCCTCGCCAAGCCGGAATGTAACGGGGCGTGCATCCCCGATGCGCGCTGGCTGAGTTTGATGGATGTACGTTCCCTGATCACGGACAAAGTGTACGATCTGGTGCAGAATGGCATTTTTTACGACACGGCGCTGTCGGGAACTTATTTCTCAAATCCGCAGCAGTTTGTTGCTGATACCGTCGATGTGCTGTGTAACCCCTGCACGATCCATTCCGTGACGGATTACGCGACGAGTGCTGTCGCCTACGTTCAGGACGGCGCGCCGATAGCGGTTGGCTCGTTCATGCGCTACCGCTTTCGCGCACCAGCGCCGGGGGTTATCGGCGATATTTACGTAGACGCCGATAATCCAGTGCAGGCCGTCACCTTGATCGATTCGCGCACGGGCGATTATCAGGAGCTTACGCCCGGCCCCTGGACGCGCGCGCTATCGAGCGACATCAAGCTGTACCAGCGGCGCTACACGACGCCCCGGCTCGTTCTCGCCAGCCGAGCGCAGTTTGTCGCGGACAGCGATGCTGGCACAGAGGACGCGCTCAAGCTCATGCGTGATCGCGCCTTTGCTATTGATTCGCAGGTGGTGATCTCCGGCGCAGGCCGCCCCCTGACCACCCCAACCGCGCAAGACCTCTCCGACATGCGCATCACCAGCTACACCGATACGCAGGTTTCGATCTCCGTCGGTGCCGAAAATCCTGCCTATCTCGTGCTGACCGACGCCTACTATCCCGGCTGGAAAGCGACGGTCAATGGGGTGGACACGCCTGTCGAGCGCGCTGACGTGATGTTCCGCGCGGTACAGGTTCCCGAAGGGGATAGCGACGTTGTGTTCGAGTATCGTCCGGCGTGGCTGCCGCTGGCGCTGATCATCGGCGGCGTGGGCTGGCTGATCGCGCTGCTTGGAGTGGTCGTGCTGCGGAAATCGAGATGGTTTGCCGCATTGTGATTTCGTAGGGACGAGACAAGTCTCGTCCGTTGATTGGGTATTTTGAGGAACATATTGCGCAGCGGACGCGATAAATCGCGTCCCTACAAACACAGGGCCGGGCTAAGCCCCGCCCCTACAAAATCATCGCTACTTGACCCGTTCCAGATACCACGTCAGCACGTCGAGCCGATCCGCGTAGTGCAGGATGGGCGGCTCATCGGGGAGATCGAAGCCGTGAACCATCGTGTTCATGCTGATCTGCCCCTCGGCACGTTGCAAAGGCCACGCCTGATGGTGAATCTCGCAGCGGTAGATACGATCCTGTAGATCAGCACTGTAGAGGCAGTAGCGCTCGGTGAGCCATTCATCGAGCGAGCCGCGCTCGGAACGAAAGACGGGCGAAGTCGAGCGATAACACGCCTCGAAATCGGCCTGACCGTCCTTGCGCTGCGAGCGGTACTGCACCCAGCCATTTTCGGTGTAGATGTCCATCTCGGCGTTGTAATAGGGTAGATGAAACAGCCGCCGCGCGATACGCACCGCGACCGGATTGCCCGCGTCCAGCGAGAGGAACCAGACGCCGGGCTTGCCATCGCGGGTGACGTAGGTGCGGACGTTCAGTTCAGGGAAGCGCGACAGCCCCTCGACGTTGAAGGTGCCGCGCGGGTGCACGTTGTCCATCCGAAAAGGGACGATGCCGATCCACGCCGAGCCGTCAAAGGTATCGAGTTGCAGCCCGGCGGGGATCAGCGGCGCGACGAGCTTTGGATCGACGCGCCAGTGGGCAAAGAGAAGCTGCTCCCACGACTGCGCCAGCACCCAGTGACGTTTCGGCGTCGGCCAGGGGCGATGGGCAGTCGCGGCGAGCAATGAACTAGCTGATGGGAACACTATTGATGTCGCCCTGAATGAGCTTGACGAAGTTGGACGCGACCCAACCCGTCGTGTTCTCGAAAATGACCTCGTACCAACCATCGCTGGTGCGCGCAAGGACGGGCAGCAGCGTTCCCCAGGGAACACGGCCAATCTGGGTAGATTCGGTCGTGGGCGAAGCGCGCAGCTTGATCCCGGCGACGCTCTGCGCGATCACGCTCGTCGATGCGGCAGGATTGCCCGCCGTGACGAACGGCGCGGCGACCGGAGCGCTGAACTCATTGCCGTTGGGATGCACGTAGTAACCCCAGACCCAGCCCTGCCCGCTGCTCAACTGGATCAAGTACCAGTAAGCATTCTGGTCGCGCCCGACGATCTGATAGGTTTGCCCGCGATGCACGCGCCCGACCACCGGCGCGCCTGAGAACGGTGCCTGCCGCACCAGCAGCGTCGTCGCCTTGATGATCGTGCCGGACAGCGCGCCCGGCGGAATGTAGGGCAGCGAAGTCGGCAGGAACGTCGGCGTGGGGCCGCTGGCAGCGCCACCGCCGCCGAGAACTCCCGGCGTCAGACCGGGCGTGCCGCCCGCGCTCAGTTGGAACCACTGGAACTGAACCGCCGCCTGATCGATGAACTCGACGTAATCGACCTCAATCGAGTGCGTGCCTGCCGTCAGGGTTTGATCGACGCGATCTGTCGTCAGCGTGCGCCCGATGAACTTGTCCAGCACCAGCACGCCGTCGATAAAGACGCGAATGCCGTCATCCGACGAAGCGACGAATTCATAGGTTCCCGCGTTGAACAACTGCGTCGAGGTGAAGCGCGCCGAGAAATTGTCGCTGTTGACCGCCGGGTTGGGCGAGCCGGTGCCCCAGTTGATGTTGATGCCGGTGGGCAACTGCTCGGTATAGACGACCGGGCCGGACAAATCGGTGCTGTTGTAGTAGGTTGCCGTCCAGTTGGTGCCAAAATCCTGAGCGCTGTCGGCATTGATCATCAGCGAGCCGACGGCCAGCACCAGCAGCAGCGCAATCATCACAAAAATAAGCGTTCGCTTCGTCATTCAGTTTCCCCTCCCTGAGCGCAGTGACGAGCCAAAAGTTTTTGTAGGGGCGTAACGTGTTACGCCCCTAGCGAGAAATCATGGTCTACTTTTAACTCAAGTAATCAAAAGTATACATTGCTTACGTTCCTGCCGCATTGAGACAATACTCTCAGAGCGAGCAAAGACAAAAGAAAAAAGAGTCAACGCAAAGGCGCAAAGACGCAAAGAAAGAATTTATTGTAGGGGCAGACCTATGTGTCTGCCCTATCCTCGCCAGGGCGCACACACAGGTGCGCCCCTACAAGGTAAGTGAGATCGTGGTTGAAATTGATTTTTGGTGTCTTTACATCCCAAAATGCTGGCGAATCATCGGCAAAACCTGCCGCGCAATCGCCTGATTGCCGCGCACGCCAGGGTGACCGTCCGCCGGGCTGACGCGATCCGTCCCACGCTCAATCACGCTGACCGGGTAGCCCGCCTTGATCGTCATCTGCGTGAAAGCGTCGTCGAAGCCGAGCGCCAGCACGCGTTGATCCGCGAGAATCTGGCGCAGATCGCTCAGATAGCGCGGAACGTCGCTCTGCGCTATCTCCTGATCAGCACTAACTGGTGAAAGATATTCAGGCAGATTGAGCAGGTAGAGCGCGATCCAGCTTGGTTGATAGGCCGCATGAACATGGGCGAAATCCGGCTGGTTCTCCGGCTCGGCGTCGTTGTTGATGATCAGGTAGACGAGCGCGTCAGCCTGCGGATACTGCGCCAGCGTGCGCAGGACGTTGGCCGAGTTATAGCCGCTCACGCCCGCGTCGATCACGTGAACGTCAGGCAGCGCCTTCGCCACCAGATCGACCCACGTTTGCTGGTCGTTCACGCCATAGCCGAAAGTCACGCTGTCGCCCATGAATACGAGCGTTTTCGGCGCGGCGAGATTGGTGTCAGGCACGGCGCGCGTGCCATCGGGCAGCAACGTAAAGGTGAATTCACGCAGCTTGTGCGTGCCAGCTTGGAAATTGTAGCCACGCGGATCGGGGATGAGCAGCGCGCCGAGATCGCTTTGATCGCGGTAGTAGGCGAAGCCGAGCGGATCGAGCCAGCCCAGCAGCCCCTCGCCCAGCAGAAGCGCCAACAGCACGCCGATCAGGAGGACGATCAGGTTGCGGCGTGCTGTGCGCAAGTTGGTTTAGCTCAGGGTATACGAGCCGCCCGGATCGACGATGACAGGCTGCGCGCTCGTTTCGCTGCTGACGCGGTTCGCCCATTTGCTCACCTCCTGCATGATCGGCGGGAAGGTGTTGTAGTGCATCGGCATGACGATGCGCGGGTGCAGGTAGCGCAATGCCTTGAGCGAGTCGTCGATGCCCATCGTGAAGAAGTCGCCAATTGGCAGGAAGGCCAGATCGATCATGCCTTCGTCGGCGATCAACTGCATGTCGGAGAACAGCGCCGTGTCGCCCGCGAAATACAGCCTGCGGCTGCCCGCCGTGATCAGGAAACCGCCCGCCAGCCCCGCATAGGTGCCGTCCGGCAGTGACGAACTGTGGATCGCGTAGGTCGATTTGATCGTCATGAAGCCCGCGTTGAACTGACCGCCCGTGTTCAGCCCGACTGTTTTCTCGACGCCCTGCTTTTGCAGCCAGTTGGCGATCTCGAAATTGGTGACGACGCTCGCCCCGGTGCGCCTGGCAATCGAGACGGTATCGCCGACGTGATCGCCGTGCCCATGCGAGAGCAGGACAAACTCCGCCTTCACATCATCCGGTTCGGCTGCTGCCAGCGGATTACCTGTTAGGAATGGATCGATCACGACCGGATGACCATCCACGTCCAGCGCAAAGGCCGAGTGTCCCAACCACGTAATTTTCACGCTCATAAACGGTTCTCCTGAGAGAAATACGGCGTCACTTTAGTCTTATTTTAGCGTAAGTTATGGATAAGCCTCAGCATGAACGGGTTTTCTCTTGCAGGGACACGATATGCCGTGCCCCTACGGTAAAATACTTCGCTCAGAATCGTTATCCATAACTGGCATTATGCTATTCTGCCAGCGGCATCGTAATCGTGAAGGTCGATCCCTGATTCAGCCCGTTGCTGGTCGCCCAGATGCGCCCGCCGTGCGCCTCGACCATCGCCCGCGCGATGCTCAGGCCGATGCCCATGCCGCCGTTCTTGCGCGTCATGTGATCTTCAACCTGATAAAAGCGCTCGAAAATGCGCTCGGTCTGATCGCGGGCGAGGCCGATCCCCGTATCCGTGACGGTCACCCAAACCTCGTGATCGCCGCGCAGGTCGGTCTGCACGACGATACGCCCATTTTCCGGCGTGAAGCGCAGCGCGTTGTTGAGCACGTTGGTCAGCGCCATCCCCATGCGAATCCGGTCGATTGATACCTTGACTTCCGGCGGCGGCGGCGCGTATTGCAGGCGGTGATGCTTGGCTTCGACCAGCGGCAGCATGTCGTGAACAATGTCGTTGAGGAACTCGCCCAGCGGCACGGCTTCGCGGTTGAGATCGCCTTCGTTCTGCTCCATATACCGGAGATTGGTCAGGTCTTCGATGATACGGCGCAGTTGCAGCGCGCTGGCGACCACCTTCGAGGCCAGATCGCGCACTTCCTCGTCCTGCGTTTCCTGTAGGAAGCTGGTGTAGCCGAGGATTACGCCGAGCGGCGTCCGCAGCTCGTGCGAAGCGATAGCAATGAAATCGCTTTTCAGCTTGTCGAGCTGATTCAGTTCTTCGTTGGCCTTTTGCAGCGCCGCGACCAGTTGCGCGCTCTCGATGGCGACCGCCGCCTGCGAAGCGACAATCGTCAGGTAGTTGAGATCATCCTGTGTCCAGTGATCCGCGCGTTTGTTGACGGCTTCCAGCACGCCGATCACGCGGTTGCGCGAGCGCATTGGCACGCCCAGCACCGAGCGCGTCATGAAATCGGTTGCCCGGTCGATGCCGCCGTAGTGACGCGAATCCTTGAGTACGTCATCCACCGAGACCGGACGATTTTCGCGCAGCACCGTTCCGGCAATGCTGCCTTCGAGCGGCACAGGCTTGCCGATCAACGCCTGCCCGCCTGCGCCGGTCGTGGTCGCGGCGAAGCGCAGATCGTTGGTCTTGTGATCCCACAGCAGCACCGACGCCGCTTCCGAATCGACGATCTCGACCGCTGCTTCCATGATCGAGTTGAGCAGCGGCTTCAGCTTGAGCGTCGAACTGAGGACGGTATTAATTTCCGAGAGCCGCGTTAAGATGGCAACTTTATGCTCTAAATCTGCAATGCGTTTATCTGTTAGCATACCGAGGTTCCGTTGAGTACCTGTATTATATCCTACGAGAGGTATCTCTGCTTTTGGATTAATCATTTCTCAAGAGGTTTTTTATCTGTATTTTTAGTCGTAGAAGCAGGGCTGTTCAAACTGTTCAAAACTGTTTTCCCAAAATCCCATCGTTGATGCCTTATCGCAGAATTTATCCCTTTTATCAACGAAAGCGCAGGCTGTTTGGGTATTGTTTGGGTTATGCCGAACACCTGTGCGCAAAGTTTTGAACACGTCCCTGTTCACAAATCCACCCAGTTATGAACACTTTCGACAGCGAGCCTCCATTTGGATGTTAGTCACTCCCTGAATAAAGCCGGGTTATGAACAGGACTCCGCTGGTTATGAACAGGTTGCCCAAAGTTATGAACAGGCTTATGAACAGCTTTTGAACACCCGTATGCGATCCTTAATATATCAGCGGGCACGCATTGGATAATGTTGGGTTAACGCGCCTTAAGCCCTTTGGGAAATCATGCTTTGACGCCAATGTATAATCCACGACCATCCAGCCCCGGCGTAGCCAGTTCGACGCTTAACCCCGCACCCTGAAAGGCAGCGCGATACTGCGCGTCGCTGAACAGGGTTAGCTCGTGCCGCTCACTCAAATGCACGACGCCTTCCGGCGTGCCAATCAGGTACTCGAAAGCCAGAATCGATACGTCGCCTTCGAGTTCAGCGGTGTTGATGCGCGCGATCTTCAAATCAGGCAGATCGACGAAGCGGGCGGCAACGTGCTTGGGGATATACTGCCCCGGCATCAGCCAGGGTTCGACAATGGCGACGCCGCCTGTGACGAGGTGATGGGCAATCGAGCGCAGGGCGCTGTTGAGCCGCTCGACGGTTTTCGCGTAACCAATACTGCTGAACAAACAGGTCACCACGTCATACTGCTTGCGTAAGTTGAAATCGACCATATCGCCCTGATGGAAGGTCACGCCGGGGCAGCGTTCGCGCGCGATTTTGAGCAGCTCGCTGTCCAAATCCAGCCCCTCACCCTGATAGACTTCGTTCAGATAGCGCAGATGCTGTCCTGTGCCGCAGGCTACGTCGAGCAGCGTTTTTCCCGGCGAGCGCTTATTCTGCTCGATCAGGTCGCCAAGCTGCGCCGCTTCTGCCGCGTAGTCCTTCCAACTGTAGATCGCATCGTAAAAGGCTGCCGATTTCGTGAACATACCGTTCCTTGAGGTGCGCGTGGTTCTATCAATATTTCTGATGTAAAGTATGCCGCAATTACGAGGGATGGGAGTATAACGTTTTGATCGACTTGCAGCCGATACTTTCGGCGGTGCGTCAGGCTGCCGATCTGACCCGCCGCGTTCAGCAGCAGCATCTGGTCAGCAGCGCGAAGGACACGGGCGATCACGTCGAACCCGTTACGATTGCCGACTACGGCTCGCAGGCGATCCTCTGCCGCGCGATTGCCGCTGCCTTCCCGGACGATGCGGTGCTGGCCGAGGAACACGCCAGTCAGTTTGGCGAGCTTTTATCCGACGATCAGCGCGGCGAGATCGTTCAACTGATCGGCGCGGTGCTGGGCGAGAAGGTCAGCGAGCAGCAGATCAGAGCGTGGCTCGATCACGGGCGCGGCGTCGAGGCGGAGCGGACGTGGGTGATCGACCCGATTGACGGGACGAAGGGTTTCATCGCGCTGCGCCGTTACTCGATTGCCGTCGGCCTGCTGGATCGCGGGCTGCCCGTCGCGGGTGTGCTCGGATCGCCCGGTTATCCGTCGCCGGATGGTCGCGGGCTGCTGTTTTACGCGCAGGGGAGCGCCGCTTACGCCGAATTGATCTCTGGCAGCAAGCGCAACCGAGTCGCTGTTTCGAAGCGCAGCAAACCGCGCGAATTGAAGGTGGTCGAGAGCGTCGAGCGCGATCATGCCGCGCTGGAACTGATGGGGCGCATCTATGCCGAACTCGGCATCGATAAAGCGCAGGTTGAGGGCATCGATAGTCAGGACAAGTACGCGATGCTGGCCTGCGGCGATGCCGATCTCTATCTGCGCCTGCCGCGCGAGGCCAAGCCCAAGCACAAATCCTGGGATCACGCGGCGGGAGTGGCGCTGATTCAGGCGGCGGGCGGCGTCGTCACCGACATTGACGGCTCGCTGCTCGATTTCAGCACGGGCGCGATTCTCTCGAACAACATGGGCATGGTCGTCAGCAACGGCCTGATTCACGATCACGTTTTAGAGGTCGTGCAGGCGATGATGCCGAAGAACAACCCTACTTAGGTTCGAGTTCGCGGATTGCTGCTTCAGTCGGCACGTACAGCATGTAATCCGCAATCTCACTATGCCGAGCAAAGTACGCTAGACTGTCGATCAATCTCCAATAGGTGTGGTTGCCTGACAGTGACACAGAGTCGCCTAAAGTTTGCAACGTAACCGCAAGATTGCGTAGTTCATTCGTATTCCCTTTGATGTATGTTTCCATGATCTGATTGCGTAAGTAGGCTATAAAGTCAACGAGTGTGTAAGTTGCAGGTGCAGGTTGGGAGTCTTTAGGGAAATACATTGGTGCAAGGTATTCGCGTGTCAGAGAAGTAAAATCGATGAAATCTCCATCAGAAGGGTCTAAGGCTTTCCAGCCCATCTTGGTACAAACATCTCGTAGCAGTCGATAGGATGGATTGCGAAAGCCAAATGAGTCAATCGAATCATCGTCATTGAGTTCGTTCACACCGGATACGATGATTTCAGTAAACTCTCCCCTCCGATCAGACCCTATCCATGATAGATCGTGAAAATCAGCATCTGGAAACCACTTCCTTAGAAGGGCAATGATTTCAGCTTTAGTCCCAAGTGGAATGAGGAAATCCTCGCTTTCAACATCCTTGATGCTTTGAACATCTTTCTTGAGTTTTAGAATGCCGACAATCCATGACATAGATCACCTTACTCTGTCTTTGAAAGCAGCTTGTAAAACAGGATCGTCCCGATTAGTTCCGTGCCGTCATAGTTGAGCGCGAACTGCGGGATCACGCCGACGCGCTGATAGCCGATCTGTGAATAAAACTTCTCGCCGCTGCCGCCGACCTCGGTATCGA
>DASZXN010000372.1:0-3168 GCA_035545875.1 Phototrophicaceae bacterium | reverse complement strand
ACTTCTGCGCTCACGCCGCACAACGCGATCATGGCTGCGTTCACGCCTGTCTCAGACCCGTGCAACCAGACCTGCGGACTCACGCTGCCGGACGGATCGGTCGTGGGAGCAATGCCCACCGATGAGCAGGCGTACTGGGCGCCGGGGAAGATTTCCCCGAACGTGATTATCAACGCGGGCACGTACTGGGTGACGGGCACCGGGACGGATGACAGCGGCAACGAATACTATCGCATTCTGGTGGCCTGCCAGTATCTCTGGGTGCCGGTCGACTCGATGCAGCCGAGCTATCAGGCTCCCTGGAGCGGTCAGCCGCTGCCGTCGTTCTCCGCGACCTGAGCCATTTCGAAGTCTTACTCTGCTTGACGATGAGCGTCCCGTTCGGGACGCTCTTTTTTTGCTCAGTGCGCAGAGTAACCTCTGCAATTGATTAATTTCATTTGTAATTAAAATTTAATGAGAAGGCGAACGTTTCAAAGAAAATTATCCTATAATGAGTTCTATATGGCCTTACAAATCAGATTACGAGTAGGCCAACTTTCGTACCCTGAAGGATAAGGATTAAACACCATGCTGAGTTGGGCAATCGCGTTTCTCGTCATCGCCTTGATCGCAGCCTTTCTGGGCTTCACCGGGATCGCGGGGACGGCAGCCGGGATCGCGCAAATCCTGTTCGTGATTTTCCTGGTTCTGTTCGTCGTCTCGCTGATTTTTGGTCGCCGTCCGAGCCTGTAATCGCATCTCAATCACACGGAGGAAAATCCCATGCTTAGGCTTGCTCTGTTGTTCTTCATCATCGCCGTCGTCGCCGCGCTGCTCGGTTTCGGCGGTATTGCCGGAACAGCCGCGTCCATCGCGCAAATCTTCTTCTTCCTATTCCTCGTCCTGTTCGTCGGCGCGCTGATCCTCGGCCTGTTCGTCGGCAGGAAAGTTCTCGGCTAATTTCGATGCACGCTGAATAACAAAACGGCAGGCTCAAGGTCTGCCGTTTTTGATTCTTATACCAGCACGCTGATGGTTGGCGTTTGCCCGAACAGGCTGATTTCGATCTGCTCGACCGGGCGGAGACGCTCGAATGCGAGCAGACTCGGCGCGCTGGTCAGAACGACCGCTTTTCCACCGGGGGCGAGCACACGCTCGATTTCGGCGCAGACTGCTCGATAAAAGCGCGCCAGTTCATCATCGACCGCGACCTGCCGCCCCCAGGGCAGGTTCGTTACAATACGCTCGCTGCTGCCGTTCGCGAGTGGTAGCTGCCGCGCGTCCCAGTGAGCGAGCGCAATTTCGACCTGTGCAGCCTGCGCGTTGAGCCGCGCCGCCTCAACAGCTTCATCATCGCTGTCGCCGCCGCGCGCCTGCGTGCCTGTGAGCACCGCTTCGATCAGGATCGTGCCGGAGCCGCAGCAGGGATCGAGCAGCGTCTGGTTGGGCTGAAAATCGGCGAGACGCAGCATCGCCGCCGCAACGGACGGCTTGAGCGATCCGGCGCGCTCAACCTGCTTGTAAGCGCGCTCGTGGAGTGGGCTTTTGCTGAGGCGCAGCCCGACGTAAGCGTTCTCGTGCTCGATGAAAACACGCAGGTTGAGGTCAGCCTCGCGGTCGTCGGGACTGTAATTCCACGCGGAGATTTCGCGCACGCCCTCCTTCACCGTTTGCTTGATCTCGTCGCTGCTGAAATTGCGTTTACCGACGAAACTGGCCGTCACCGAGAACACCGGGCGCTCCGCCAATGGACGCAGCGCCTTGATTTGCTCGGCGGCGCTCGCCAGATCAAGCTGAGTCGCGTGCCACTGAAGCACAGCCAGCACGTCGCGGGTGTGCCCAATGCCCGTCCACGTCGCCAGGTCGAGGTAAACGTCATCGACGGTGCGCAGATCGAGCAGGGGAGCGAGGGACGCGGCGCATTCGGCGGTGACCCGCCGATAGGTCGTCGCTTGTACTGCCACGCCCACTACAGCCGCAATTTCCGCCGCGCTGATCGCTTCGAGGCCGCGCGTTGTCAGCGCAAAAATGCTCGTCATGATTGAAACTCCGTTTCGTGTAAAGCTGGGTACGGCACGCCGCGCCCCTACAGATTACCAGCGATATGGACATCACCTTAAGCATTTTTGCCGTTGCGTGTGACCGCCAGTCGAGTATAATCGCGTTAAGAGCGTTCCGTGAGTGTAGCAGTTGGACAAGCAAAAAGAACCCGTTTCAGCGTCACTTTATACAGAAGAATATTTCCGCACCGCTTGCGAGGGCTTCGACGTTTTCAATACCAGCGAAGGAGAGCAGTTGTCACGGCGGCTGTCGTCGGCGTTCGCCTTAGCTGAGGTCAGGCCGGGCATGAAGGTGCTGGACGTAGGCTGTGGACGCGGCGAGATTTTGCGCCATGCCGCACAGTTGGGCGCGGACGCCTACGGGATTGACTATGCACCAGTCGCCGTCGAGCTGTCGCGCCACGTGATCGAGCCGCTCAACGGCATCGCGCCGGGACGGACGGCGGTCTATCTGGCCGATGCGAAGAGTCTGCCCTTCCCGGACGCGGCTTTTGACCGCGTGCTGATGTTCGACGTGGTGGAGCATCTGCATCCCTGGGAACTCGATCAATCCCTGCGCGAAATTCACCGTGTTCTCAAGCCGGATGGACGCTTTATCGTCCATACCGCGCCGAATATCTGGTACGACCGTTATGCCTATCCGGTGGTGCGCCGCGTGCGCACGCTCATGGGCGATGGCGCGAACTATCCCAAGAACCCACGCGAATTTCTCGTCTCGGTCAACGAGCACGTCCACGTCAACGAGCAGTCGATGTGGAGCATGAACCGCACGCTCCGTGACGCCGGCTTTCAGGGCAAGGTCTGGCTGGAAAGCCCGCCGCAGCACGGGGGCGAAAACTTCTTCATCGACAGCTTGCGGACGCTGCTCTTTCGCGTGCCGCCCTTCCGCTGGTTCTTCGAGCGCGAAGTTTTCGCGGTCGTCGCCAAGCGGTGAGCGTGAGGATGAGCGCCTGTGCGTGACAAGCGTCCGGTAGACGAGCTGAGCGTTGAGGAACTGGAACAGGTTCTCGCCATCAAGCGCCGCGAAGAACGCCAGCAGCGTATGGCACGGATGCAGCGCAGCGGGCGCGTGATCGAGACGGTCGATGCCGCGCCGCCTGAGCCGGATGCGCCGATCCCGCCTTCT
>DASZXN010000371.1:0-1807 GCA_035545875.1 Phototrophicaceae bacterium | reverse complement strand
GTGTAGTCTTTATCGCCGTGGATCAACAGCAACGGCATGGTGACGCGCGCAGCGTTTTCAGCGGCTGAGTGAGCGTTCAGCATGGCCGCATCGCGATTGAGATCGCCAATTGCGTCTGTCCAATATCTAAACGTCGAACTTTGACTGCCAGCGCCCCCTGACGGCGCCACGCTTTGACCCGTTTCGCCGTCCCGCTCCCAGCGCAACATCGCCGGCAGGTCAGAAACGCCCGCTCCCGCGACGGAGCATTTGTAGAGATCGGTATTTTCGAATGAGGCGGTCAGAGCCACATAACCACCGTAAGACCAGCCCCATATACAGGTGCGGTTGGCGTCGACAATGCCCTGCTGGATCAGCGCGTGTACGCCATCGCTGACGTCGGCCTGCATGCGCTCGCCCCACTGGCGCCATCCCGCTTCGACAAAGCGCCGTCCGAAGCCGCCGCCGCCACGGAAGTTCGGCTGAAACACGGCATAACCCTGCGAGGCAAACGCCATCGCAATTGGATCGCCCCAATCGTCTCGCGCCTCCGGACCCCCGTGAGGCATGACGATGGTGGGAAGATTTTGCGCGCTTGTCACACCAGGAGGAACGAACAGATAGCCCCACTCATGTTGGCCGTCGCTTGTAACGTATTGCACCACGCGCTCGGTGGGCAGGAGCTCTGGCGCAACCTCAGGTCTTGAGCCGAACAACAACGTCAGTGAATGCGCATTGGCGTCGAACAGATAATACGACCCGAGATCTTGAGGGCCGTTGGTATAAACAAGCCAACGGCTATCGTCTGCGCCGCCGCGATCAATAAAGCGCACCGCGACGTTTGGACCAAGCGCATGCACGATGCCGTTCCAGCCGCGCGCAAAAACGGGATCTTTCGGGTCGCAGGTCCAGCGTTGCGCAAGATAACACGCTGCTAGGATGGTGTGCGTGCGCACATCGCGTATGGCGTCGAGCACGTCGTAATCAGCGTTGGCATCGACTTGTTCGGTGTAATCGCCTGTTGCGGCGTCATAAATATAGATGCCGTTGGTGTTGTCGCGGTCGGTGCGGCGCGCCGAGACAAAGACCTGACCAGGCTGCAATGCGGGACCAAGTCCTTCAAATGTCGGCGCGCTGCTGGTGCCGTCGGCGCTGATGAAGCGAGCGACTTCGGTCCAAGCGTGCTGGCCAGGCGCTCGCCTCAGCCAGACTTCGCCGCTTCCGTTTGAGAAAACATCCTGCCGCAACACCGGCGTGCCTTGGTTGTCAGCGATCCAGCCGATGGTGAACCAAGTACCGCGATCAATTACGGTATGTTCGCCCGTGCGCACGTTGACACGCCACAGCTGCGTGCCGCCCTCCGCTGGGGCCACAAGAAGTACGTTGTCGGGGTCAGCCCGCAGCAGATCCGCGACGCCTGCATAGAGCCAGCGCGGCAGTCCCTGTTGCGCCGAAGGATCGTAAAGTGGTTTTGCGTCAGTGCCGTCAATGTTGCTCGAATAAATCCGCTGATCATATTCGAAGGCGTCGTCGACATGCGCTACGCGATCAACGCTACGGCGGTCTGGGACGACGTGAACCTTTTGCGTCAGCCGAAAAAGCAGACGGTCATCCGATTTGAAACGCAGATAGTCGATCTGCATAAGCTGGTCGGCGCGTGCAACCGCCACGCGCGCAACGTGCTGCGTTTGAGTGTCCAAGACCGTAAGTACATCACCAACCGTTTCGTGATGCACCGCCGCTACATAGCGGCCATTCGGGGAGATGTCGGCGTCGTGAAAGGTGTCATAGCCAACAAAGAGATCGATCGGCGCGCGCGCTGGGCGGA
>DASZXN010000370.1:0-6373 GCA_035545875.1 Phototrophicaceae bacterium | reverse complement strand
AAACGGCCATCGCGCTGATCTTAAGCTGTGGAGACGATCTCAAAGGTGTTCGTGACCGGGCACTGCTGATGTTCTTTTTAAGCACGGGCACACGGCGCGAAGGTGTGGCGACGCTGACGATGGATCGACTCGATTTGCAGCGCCGCTTTGCGATTACGCACGAGAAGGGGAACAAGCACCATCTCAAGCCCTTCGATCCCCTGACGGCAGACGCGATCAACGAGTGGATCAAAATCCGGGAGCCGGAAGCCGCGCTCTTCTACAACCTGCGCACGCGCCAACCGCTCACCGGCAGCGGCATTCGTACCATCATTTCCAAGATCGCACTTGCCAACGGGATTGAGGGCAAGACCAACCCGCACGGCTGGCGGCATTTATTCGCCCTGCTCTATCACCAGGCGGGCGGCTCGATTGCCTCACTATCGAAGCTGCTCGGTCATGCCAATTCCAAGATTACGGCAGAAGCCTATCTGAACTTTGCGATGGAAACTGCACTCGACGATTACGAGCGTCTGAACCCGATGCAGCGGGTTGCAGAAGCATTCAAACAACACGAGGATGAAAGATCAGGAGACTCAAACAAATGAATAAAAACGCGACGCAAATGAGGGAAAAACCTATGGGGTGGGCGAAGGGATTTGAACCCTCGACCTCCTGTTCCACAGACAGGCGCTCTAACCAACTGAGCTACGCCCACCATATTGATTGAAACGGATTATAACATGGAATTATTTGAAGTCTAGGGAAAAACTTTTAACAATCGTCAGGCATCGAGTCTCCCTCGATCTTCGCCTTGCGCCCGATAATCACCGTGACGACGCTGCGCGGGCATTTTTCCTCGGTGATGTCGATCTCGAAGGGCGCGAACAGCAGCGCAATCGCCTCGCGATTAGAGACCCCACCCCGCTGCCCGGTCACCGTATATAACCATTCGAGCATCTTGCCGATCACCCCACCGCCAACCAGCACGGCATTCGGCACAATCACGAACATGCCGTCCGGTCGCAGCACGCGATAAACTTCGCGGATCGTCTCCGGCGCGAGGATGAAATCCGTCGGAAACGTGCTGACCACCGCTGCAAACGAATTGGATGCGAAGGGAAGCTGCTCGGCCTTGCCACGTGTCAGCCGCAACGTCACGCCATGCCGTTTCAGCTTCGCAGATGCGACTTTGCCCATCGCAGAGGAGAGATCGTAGCCGATAGTACGATAGCCTGCGGCATGGAGGTCAAGCTGGAGATTCCCTGTGCCGTGTGCCAGTTCCAAGACCGGCGATTGTCCGCTCAGGTACTTGAGCGACGTGCCGACCCAGCAGCGCCACGCACCAAGCGAGACAATCCAGCTAACGACATCGTATGTAAAGGCAAGTTCATTGTAGAGCAGGCGAAAACCGAGGTTAATCAGCCGATTCCACAGTCGAGTCAGCCGCGTCGTCACGGGTTAGCGCCGCGCGACCTGCACTTCGTCGCCGACGACTTGCACCTGAAACGTTTTTACCGGGATCAGCGCAGGCGGCGCGAGGACTTTGCCCGTGCGCACGTCGAACTGCGCACCGTGCTTGGCACATTCGAGCGAGAAACCGTCCAGATGCCCTTCCGAGAGGTAGTATTCCTCGTGTGTGCACATATCCTCGACGGCATAATACTGCCCATCGACGTTGAAGATCACCACCCAGACATCGCCCACTTCGACGACGATCCGATCTCCGGGCTGAATCTCATCGGTCGTCGCTACGGTGACAAACTCGGCCACTACTCGTCCTTTTCGTCTTCGTGTTCGAGCTTGCGCCACTCTTCAAGCCCGTAAAGTCCCACTTTTAGCACCTTGAGCGAGAGCAGCGCGCACTTGACACGATTCATGCCAATCGGGATGCCGAGCATCTCAAAGATTTGTTCCTTGTCGATGGCGCGGATTTCTTCGAGCGTTTTGCCGAGAATTTCCTCGCCGAGCATCGACGCCGACGCCTGGCTGATCGCGCAGCCTTCGCCATCCCAGCCGACCTCGGTCACGCGGTTGTCCGCATCGACGCGCAGAGTCAGCCGCAGCCGATCCCCGCACAGCGGATTATGCGCCTCGTAATCAATGTCCGCTGGATCGAGGATGCCCTTGTTGCTCATATGCCTAGCGTGATCGAGGATATTCTCCCGATACATATCCTGCATAGCAACGCCTCCACCTTCCTGATCGAGTGGTGGGTTTTACTCGTTACTCATCACTCACAACTGAAAAATCTTCTTTGCCTTGTACAGCGCATCGATCAGCGCATCGACTTCCTGAGTCGTATTGTACAGGTAAAAGCTCGCCCGCGCCGTCGCCGCAATGCCGAAGCGCTCGTGCAGCGGCATGGCACAGTGATGTCCCGCCCGCACCGCAATTCCGTCACCATCAAGGATTTGCGCCACGTCATGCGCGTGAATCCCATCGACGTGAAAAGCCGCGACTGCACCTTTTTTATCGGCTTCGGGGCCGAGCACGTGTACACCCGGCACTTCCGCCAGCCGATCCAGCGCGTAGGCGATAATCTCGCGCTCGTGCGCATGGATTCTATCCATCCCGAACGCGGTCAGGTAATCCAGCGCGTAGCCGAGTCCAATTGCCTCGGCAATCATGGGGGTTCCGGCTTCAAACTTATAGGGCAAATCGTTCCACGTGCTGCCTGACAGCTTGACCGTCGAGATCATGTCGCCGCCGCCCATCCAGGGGGGCATCGCTTCCAGCAGATCGCGCTTGCCATACAACACGCCGACCCCGGTCGGGCCAAGCATCTTATGGCCGCTGAAGGCGAAGAAATCGGCGTCGATCACCTGCACATCGACGGTCATGTGCGGCGTGGACTGCGCGCCATCGACCAGAAAGAGCGCCCCTGCCGCGTGCGCCTGCCGCCCAATCTCGACCACCGGGTTGATCGTCCCCAGCACGTTCGAGACCTGCATCACCGTCACCAGCCTGACGTTGCCTTCGCGCAGAAAGCGCTCGTATGCTTCCAGATCGAGCGTGCCGTCGTCCAGCACCGGGATGTATTTAATCGTGAAGCCCTTCTCAGCTTGCAGAATTTGCCAGGGCACAATGTTCGAGTGGTGTTCCATCTGCGTCGAGATGACCACGTCGCCGGGCTTGAGGTTCGCCCTGCCCCACGTCTGCGCGACCAGATTGATGCCTTCGGTCGTGCCGCGCGTGTAGATGATCTCGCGTTTGCTATCCGCGTTGATGAACTTGCGAAGCTTGACCCGCGCCTGCTCGTAGGCGGTCGTCGCTTCTTCGCTCAGTTTATGCACGCCGCGATGTACGTTGGCGTTGTAGCGGCGATAGTAATCGTCGAGCGCCTCGATCACCTTGAGCGGTTTCTGGCTCGTCGCCGCGTTGTCGAGATAGATCAGCGGCGTTCCGGCGTGATGTTCCTGCTGTAAAATCGGGAACTCTGCCCGCGCCGCCTGAATATCGTAACTTAGCGTCTCTTGATCGGTCATGTTCAATCCCGCTGTCATATCTTTTTCCCCTCTTCATAGAAGAGGGATGAGGGGTGAGGTTTCGTAGGGGCACACGGCTGTGTGCCCTCAGTGGTCAATTCTTCTGTGAAGTGCCGACAATCTTCGCTTCGAGCGCCTCGCGCAGCCGATCCTGCACCCGCTCAAACGGGATGCGACCGAGCAGTTCCTCGAAGAAGCCTTCGGTGACGGTCAATTCAGCAACCGGACGCGGCACGCCTCGGCTCATCAGATAGAAAATCGGCTCTTCTTCGAGTGTACCGAAGGTCGCGGCGTGGGTGCAGCGCACGTCATCGGCTTCGATCTCCAGTCCGGGGATTGCATCCATGCGCGCGTCCTCGTCCAGCACGAGGTTCCGCGATGCCTGATAGCCGTCGATCTTCTGCATCTGCGGCATCGACTTGATCATGCCCTGCCAGAGCGTGCGCGCGCGATGCTTGGCCGCGCCCTTGAACAACAAATCAGAGACGGTCAGCGGCCCGTTGTGATTCTGCTGGGTATCGAGGTCGAAGAACTGGTTTTCGTCGGCGAAGAACATCCCGCTCACGCGCGTGCTCGCGCCTTTGCCGTCGAGATCAACCTCGATGAAGTCCTTGACGAAGCGCGATCCCATCGTGCCGATCACCCAGTCGAGTGTGCCATCCTCGCCGACACTCGCCCGCTGATGGCTGAACTCGTAGGTCTGGCGATTCCAGTCCTGCAAGCCGACGTAGCGCAGATTGGCGCTCTGCCCCACCAGCAGTTCGGTCGCGCCGATGTAAGCTGCCTGATGATCCATATCCGCCGACTGGTAATCGACCAGCATGGTCGCCTGCGCCGCTTCTTCCAGCACGACCAGCACATGACCCAGCGTCGCGCCCGCGTGCGTGTTGTACATAACCACGTGCAGCGGCAGATCAAGCGCCTTGCCCTTCGGCACGTACAGGAACACGCCATGCGTCCAGAGCGCCGCGTGCAGCGCCGCGAATTTGCCATCGCTCGGCTTGACCGCTTTGGTCATCAGGCGCGGACGCACCAAATCTTCACGCTCGCGGCAGGCGGTCAGCAAATCGGTGAAGACGACGCCCTGCTGCTTGAGCGTGTCTGACAATTCGTTCTGCACGACTTTGCCATCGACAAACACCAGCGTCCCGCCCTGCTCATCGCCGATCAGCGGTTCGAGCATCTGCTTCGGCACGAGAGCGCGCGTCACGCCGTTGGCGGTGACTAACGGACTAGCCTCGTCCCAGTGAATGCTGCGATAATCCGTGCGCCGCCATTCCTCCTCGTCGCGCGGCATTGGAAATTCTTCGTACAGTTCCCAGGCAGCTTCGCGGCTCTCGCGCAGCCACGCGGGTTCATGATTCGCTTCGCTCAACGCCTCGATGTCGGCGCGCGTATACACCGGCGCTTCCGGCGTTGCCGAGCGGCGTCTTCTCACTGCAACCAAGTTCTTTCTCCTGAAAATAGTGCTGAGTGCCGAGTGCTGAGTGCTGAGTCAAGAACGGCTCGCATCATCGCACCCTCTCAGGACAACGCAATTGCATAGCAGGGCAGGTCTGAGACCTGCCCCTACAAATACCCGTGTGGATTAGCCGATTGAGCCTTCAAGCTGAATCTGAATCAGTCGGTTCAGTTCCAGCGCGTATTCCATCGGCAGTTCCTTGACCAGCGGCTCGATGAAGCCGTTGACGATCATCGCGTTCGCTTCGTCCTCGCTCATTCCGCGCGACATTGCGTAGAAAAGCTGATCCTCACCGACGCGGCTGACCGACGCCTCGTGCCCCATCGTCACGTTCTTGGCATCGCATTCAATCGTCGGGTAGGTGTCCGAACGGCTCTTGTCGTCGAGCAGCAGCGCGTCGCAAACCACGTTGCTCTTGACGTTATCCGCGCCCTCGACGATCTTGAGCAGACCGCGATAGCTCGCCCGACCGCCATCCTTGCTGATCGACTTGCTGATGATCTGGCTGGTAGTGTTTGGCGCGAGGTGCGTGATCTTCGCGCCCGCGTCCAACTGCATCCCTTTGCCCGCGAAGGCAATCGAGAGGACTTCGCCGTGCGCGCCCTCGCCCGCCAGCAGCACCGCCGGGTACTTCATCGTGACCTTGCTGCCGAGGTTGCCGTCGATCCACTCCATTGTCGCCTTCTTGTAAGCGACGGCGCGCTTGGTCACGAGGTTATAGACGTTGTTCGACCAGTTCTGAATGGTCGTGTAGCGGCAGCGACCACCCTCCTTGACGATGATCTCAACCACCGCGCTGTGCAGGCTGTCCTCGCTGTAGCTCGGCGCAGTACAGCCCTCGACGTAGTGGACGTAAGCGCCTTCATCGACAATGATCAGCGTGCGCTCGAACTGCCCCATGTTCTTGGTATTGATGCGGAAATAAGCTTGCAGCGGCATCTCGACGTGGATTCCCGGCGGCACGTAGATGAACGATCCGCCCGACCAGACCGAGGTATTGAGCGCGGCAAACTTGTTGTCCGACGACGGAATAACCGTGCCGAAGTATTCCTTGACCAGATCAGGGTGATCGCGCAGCGCCGAGTCCATGTCGGTGAAGATCACGCCCTTGCTTTCGAGGTCTTTGCGGATGTTGTGATAAACAACTTCCGACTCGTACTGTGCCGACACGCCTTGCAGATACTTCTGCTCGGCTTCGGGGATGCCCAGCCGATCAAACGTGTTCTTGATTTCCGGCGGCACTTCGTCCCAGTTGCGCCCGGCGCGATCCGCTGCGCGGACGAAGTAGTAAATGTCGTCGAAGTTGATGCCGCTCAGGTCAGCGCCCCACGTCGGCATCGGTTTGTTCTTGAAGATTTCGTACGCCTTGAGCCGTTCTTCGGTCATCCAGGCCGGTTCGTGCTTCATCGCGCTGATCTGGCGCACGATCTCGGCGGTCAGACCT
>DASZXN010000369.1:0-7029 GCA_035545875.1 Phototrophicaceae bacterium | reverse complement strand
CCCTGCTCGTAGCGCAGCGTAACCTGGCGCAGCCACTTGTAGCCGGGGTCTTCTTCGACACTCAAGTCGCCCTTGAACAGATAGCCGGGGCCGCTGCTCTCGTCGCCGCCGATTTGCACCGAGCCTTTCGGGTTGAGCGCGATAAAATCGACCTTGCGTGTCTTACGGTCGCTGATAATCATGATGTCATCGCCATCCACGTCGAACCAGAGCGGGACGACGTGCGGATAACCATTTTTATCCACCGTACCAAGCCGGGCGATGATCGGTTTTTGCAGCACTTCACGAGCTTGATCGTTGAACATAGTCCCCCTCGCTTCCCAAGATGCGGCTAGTATACCCACGAAACCGCCAATCCTCCGGCGAAATAAGACCAGCCGCTTGCCTCAATTACCTGACTGATTCTGCTGTGGATCGTTATAATAGGGGACGGCGCTCAATACCGAAGCAAAGGGGCAAGGCGTGGCTGTCGATTTCCTGTATCAGATTCCGTTGTTCGAAGGCACGAGCGATGCCGAGATGGACTGGCTGATTGCCAACAGCCACCTGACCCACCTGAACAACGGCGATTATTTTGTCAAAGAAGGCGACGCCGACGTGCATTTTTCCGTCGTGCTGGAAGGCGAGATGCAGGTTTCGCGCCTGCTGCATGGCGTGGTCAACGTGGTCGGCACGACTCCACGCGGGATTACCTGCGGCCAGCTCAATCTGCTCAACAATACACCCGCCGAGCAGACCATTCAGGCGATCATGCCCTCGACGCTGATGATCTTCGAACCGGACGCTTTCCGCGCGATTTTCAGCGCCTGCCCGACCGTTGGTTCGCGCATTTTACGGATCGCGGCAGAGCGGATGGCGATGTTCGCCAGCCAGGAAACACAGCAGCAGAAGATGGCGGCGCTGGGCAAGCTCTCGGCGGGGCTGGCGCACGAGTTGAACAATCCTGCGGCTGCCGCTCGTCGCGGCGCGCAGTCCCTACGGGAGATGCTGCCCGCGCTGCAAATGGAAACGATTGGCCTCAATTCGTGCTACTTCAACCCGATGCAGACCGAAGCACTCATGAACGTGCAAAACGGCCTGATTACGCGCGTGACACACCCGCCCACCCTCAGCCCAATTGAGCGCGGCGACCGCGAAGAAGCCGTCGGCAATTGGCTGGACGAGCATGGAATCAGCGAGGCGTGGGAGATCGCGCCCGTGCTGGTCAACGCGGGTTTCACGCTCGATGAACTCTCCCAACTCGCCGGTCAGATGGGGCAGCAATACGCTCGGCAGGTGATCACGTGGCTCGGTCACACGCTCACGGTGACCGAACTGCTCGACAGCGTGGATCAGAGCGCCAGGCGCATTTCCGATCTGGTCGGCGCAATCAAGGAGTACACCTACATGGATCGCGCCCGCATCGCTGATGAAGTCGATTTGCAGAACGGCCTCGAAAACACGCTCAAGGTGCTCAATCACAAGCTGAAAAACGTCACCATCGTCCGCGATTACGATGTGACGCTGCCGAAGGTGATGGGCATTGGCAGCGACCTAAATCAGGTCTGGACGAATCTGATCGACAACGCCATCGACGCGATGAAGGGTCAGGGGACGCTGCAAGTGATTACGCGCAACGAAAACACCTTCGCCATGATCGAAATCGCGGACGACGGCGCGGGCATTCCGTCGGAGGTGCTGCCGCACATCTTCTCGCCATTTTATACGACCAAAGGCGTTGGTTCAGGTGTCGGCCTGGGGCTGGATACCTCGTATCGGATCATTCAGCAGCACAACGCAACCGTCGAAGTCCAGTCGCAGCCCGGTCGGACACGCTTCATCGTGCGGATTCCAGTTGGAGATCAGCGCTAACCCGACTGTAGAACTATCGCATCAGAATTATCGATGGAAAGTTACGAAGGATCACAAGGATCGTAGGGACGGCATAAATGCCGTCCGGTATTGCGGATGCGATAAATCGCGTCCCTACAAACCCCGTATCGCTTCTTATGTCCCAAATAAAGATTTGAAGCGATTACCCTGAAACCGACAGCCGATCCCCTATAAAATTTAGCCTTCTGCGGCTATAATGACCTCAAAACACTCGCTTTTGCACAGGACAGCTATTCACATGAAACCGATGACCAGCGCGGAAGCGCGCGCGGCATTTCTGGACTTTTTCGAGGAGATGGGGCACACCAAAGTCGCCTCGTCCTCGCTCGTCCCCGGCAATGACCCGACTCTGCTGTTCACGAACGCGGGTATGGTGCAGTTCAAGGACGTATTTCTCGGCCTCGACAAGCGCCCCTACACCCGCGCGACCACTTCGCAGAAGTCGATGCGCGTGTCGGGCAAGCACAACGACCTCGAAGAAGTCGGGCCGTCGCCGCGCCATCACACCTTCTTCGAGATGCTCGGCAACTTCAGCTTTGGCGACTACTTCAAGCGCGACGCGATTCGCTACGCCTATACGCTGCTGACGCAGGTCTACGGCCTGCCGCCAGATCGACTGGCCTTCACGGTCTACCAGAACGACGACGAAGCCTACAACATCTGGATCAACGACATCGGCGTCGATCCGCGCCGCGTGGCGCGCATGGGGCCGAAAACCAACTTCTGGCAGATGGCCGATACCGGGCCATGTGGCCCGACCAGCGAAATCCATTGGGACAAGCAGCCCGAACGCGGCATCGACAGCATCGTGCCGCTGATGCAGGCGGAAGACGACCGCTTCCTCGAACTGTGGAACCTCGTGTTCATGCAGTTCAACCGCACGAAAGCTGACCCGACGCACACAGGCGAGTTCGATGTGCCGCTGCCCAAGCCGGGTGTCGATACGGGTATGGGTCTGGAACGCATCCTGAGTGTGGTCAACAGCGTCACCAACAACTACGACACCGACCTGTTCATCCCGATTATCAAGGCGACACAGAAGATCACCGGGCAGAGCGACGAGGAAGTCAAAGCGAACTACGTCCCCTACCGCGTGATCGCCGATCACGTGCGCGCGGCGGTGTTTCTGATCAGCGATGGCGTGCTGCCCGGCGCGAAAGGCCGCGATTCGGTCTGCCGCCTCGTCATTCGGCGCGCCGCACGCTTCGGCGCGAAAATCGGCCTGAACGAGCCGTTCCTCGGCACGGTCGCCGACGCGGTGATCGACGTGATGGGCGGTCACTACACCGATCTGGTCGAGAAGTCGGCCAACATCAAAAAGACGATCACGCGCGAGGAAGAACGCTTCCGCCGGACGATGGATCGCGGGCTTGAAGAACTCAACGCGGAACTCGCTAAATTGCCAGCGGGCGGCACGCTCTCCGGCGATGTCGCTTTTTACCTCAAAGCGACGCTCGGCCTGCCAATTCAGGTCACGAAGGATATTGTCGAGGAACGCGGCTACACCGTCGATCTGTCGGGCTTCTCCAGCGCCGAGCAGGAACACGCGCTGGTCAGCGGCGGCGGCAAAGCGATGGGGCAAATCGCCTCGAACGAACTGTACACGCAAACGCTCAACGACCTGAAAACCTCCGGCAAGCTCGGTGACAAGGGCGTTGATTACCAACCCTACGGCGCGCTGACCGTCGACGACCACGTGCTGGCGCTAATTCAGAACGGCGAGCGCGTCGAGCAGGCGATCACGGGCGATAAAGTCGAGGTCGTGCTCGGCAAAACCGCTTTCTACGTCGAATCCGGCGGTCAGGTCAGCGACACGGGCGTAATCAGCGGCAAGGGCTGGCGCATCGAGGTCGAGGATATGCACCGTCCCGTCGGAGGACTGATCGTCCACGTCGGCGAAGTGGTCGAAGGCACGCCCAAAGTCGATGACGCGGCGCACGCCGAAGTCGATGTGGCGCGCCGTGCCGACATCACGCGCAACCACACCGCGACGCACCTGCTGCAAGCGGCGCTGCGCCGTCACCTCGGCACGACGGTTCAGCAGCGCGGCTCGCTGGTCGCGCCGGATCGTCTGCGCTTCGATTTCGTGCAGGATCAGAAGATTGCGCCGGAAGAGCTGCGCGCCGTCGAGAGCGAAGTCAACGACTACATTCTGCGCAACTATCCGGTCGTGATTCAGGAAAAGTCGCTCAACGAAGCGCGCTCGGAAGGCGCGATGGCGCTGTTCGGCGAGAAATACGGCGAGCGCGTCCGCACCGTCACCGTTGTCAAGGACGGCGACCGCTACAGTTATGAACTGTGCGGCGGCGCGCACGTGCCGGAAACTGCCGTGATCGGCTCGTTCGTGATCGTCAACGAAAGCAGCGTCAGCGCGGGCGTGCGCCGTATCGAGGCGCTGACCGGGCACGGCGCGGTCGAGTACGTCGAGGATCAGCGCGATCAACTGACTCAGGTCGCGCAGCAGTTGAACACCGCGCCCGACCAGATCGAGAACCGCCTCGAAGCGCTGCAAGCTGAACTCGCGCAGGCGCGCAAACAGACGGCACAGCTTCAGCGCCAACTGGCGAAGCAGAGCTTTGACGATCTGCTCGGCAAGCTCGAACAGGTCGATGGCAAGCAGGCATTGATCGCGCGGCTGGACGACGTTCCGCCCGACACCCTGCGCGAAATGACCGACTGGTTCCGCAACGCGGTCAAGAATGATGGCGTGATGGTGCTCGGCTCGGTCAGTGAAGGCAAGCCGCAGTTGGTCGTCGCCGTGACCGATGACCTGACCAAGAAGGGTGTTCACGCGGGCAACCTGATCAAGCAAATCGCGGCGGTGATCGGCGGCGGCGGCGGTGGTCGCCCGACGATGGCGCAGGCGGGCGGCAAAGACGCCAGCAAAATCGGCGCGGCGCTCGACGAAGCGCGCAAGCTGCTCTCGAAATAGACGACATATTTTGTAGGGGCGACCTGACAGGTCGCCCCTACCGGGTTAAAAACCTCGGATGCCGCAAAAACACGAATTCGTCCAGCTTGAAGCCAACGAAGATGTCGCCTCCGTCCGCGACCGTCTGACCGTTTTGCGCGGTCAGCACGTCCTCCTGATTTGGCCGGAAAAAGGCACGGCGCTCACGCGCAAGCTCGATCTGGTGCTCGTGCAGCGCGAGGCCATGCGTCTGGCGATCCGGCTCGCCATCGTCACGCACGACGAGCAGGTGATCAAGCACGCCCGCGAACTGAATATCAGCACCTTCGAGACCATTGGCGCGAGCGACCGGGGCAAATGGAAACGTGGTCGCTCGAACGTGTTTACCGACCGCTTCGACAAGCCGGAAGAAGAACCCGAACCCGACGACCTGATGCCCGTCGCCAGCCGCGTGCGCATTCCGGTCAAACGAACGCCGCTGCGCGTCATCGGGCGGATCGTCGTGCTGGCGCTGCTGATCGGCGTGACGGCAGCGGTCGCCCTGCTGCTGATCCCCAGCGCGACCATCACGATCACGCCTGCGCAGGAGCAGCTTCAGGCCGAAGCCACCATCGAAGCGGAAGTCGATCCGAGCATGACGCAGATCGACGTGGAAAAAGGGACGATGCCCGCCATTATCGCGCGCGCGCAGATCGAGCAGCAGTCGAGCATTCCGACCAGCGGCACGCAAACTTTGACCAACACCCGCTCAACCGGGACGGTCATTTTCATCAACAAAACCAACGGCGCAGTCAAAATCCCCGCCGGGACGCAGGTCAGCACCAGCGCGAGCACGCCCGTGACTTTTCAGACGACGCAGGACGCGACGGTCACAGCAGGCATTGGCTTGCAGATCGAAGTCCCAATTCAGGCCGCCGATGGCGCGTCAGGCACGCTCGGCAACATCGGCGCGAACCTGATCAACGTGATCATCGATCCGGCACTCGCGGGTGAAGTCGAAGTGCGCAACGTTAATCCAACCGTTGGCGGGCAGAACCGCAGCGTCAACGTGGTCACGCAAACTGATCATGACCGCCTGATCGACATTCTACGCCAGCAGATTCAGGATCAGGCGTACACCGAAATGCTGCCGCGTCTGGAGCAGACGCAGTTTATCATTCCTGAGACCATCCACATTGCCGAAGAACGCAGCGACTGGATGACCTTCAATCATCAGGTCGGCGACGTGGCTGACAGCCTCTCGCTCGACATGCGCGCCGTCGTCGAGGCGACCGTCGTCGATCAAACGCTGGCGCAGCAAATCGCTTTTGCCCGCCTGCAAGTTCCCGCCAACCACGTCATCCAGCCCAATACCGTCACGTACCAGCGCGGCGCGGTCAGCAACGTCGGGCAGGATGGCAGTGTGACCTTCACGATGGTGTGCAGCGGTCAGGTCGTCGCCGCCGTCGATGTGGGCAACCTTCAGCAGAATTTGGCCGGGCGCACGCTCGGCGACGCGGCTGGCTATCTGGTCAGCGAGGTTGACCTCGCCCAGAACAGCAGCGCCGAGATCAGCATCTCACCGAACTGGCTGGATCGACTGCCGCTCCTGCCGATGCGCATCACGATCCACACCGAGAGTCCTTCATGAGCCGCTGGATTGGCGTCGATCACGGGCTGGCGCGAATCGGCGTCGCGGTCAGCGATCAAGTTAACCTGACTGCGCGCGAACTCACGATCATCGAGCGCCAATCGAAGCGCGAGGATTTCGCTCGTTTGAATGCGCTTGCTGCCGAACAAAAAGCAACGGCGTTTATCGTCGGCCTGCCCTCGGATTTCGACACGCCGGAAACCGTTGTGTACACGCAGGCCGATAAGGTGCGCGCCTGGGTCGAGCATTTCAAAGCAACGACTCCCCTGCCAATCATCCTGTGGGACGAGCAGTTGACCACCGTCGAGGCACACGAACTGGCACAACGCCTTAAGCGACCAGCGCGCGCCCGCGTCGATGATCTGGCGGCGCGCGTCATGCTGCAAAGTTATCTCGACGCCGTGCGCGACGGTTTGGCCGAGCCGCCGTCCTCCGCCGGGCAAGCGTAGGGGCAGCGTGGGGCACGAAATCGGTATAATGCAGACAGTATGTTTTACATTGCGACTTTGCGACTTTGCGTTGAATCTTTGATCTTTTTGGGAGTTTCTTGGATTGAGTCGTCTGCTCAAACTGCTGCTGTTTGGCGGAATCGCGCTTTTCCTGATCGCGGCGCTGG
>DASZXN010000368.1:0-6450 GCA_035545875.1 Phototrophicaceae bacterium | reverse complement strand
CGCCGCCGCTGCGCCAGTTGAGCGACACGCATCAGGTCTTGTGCCATCTGCGCCCCACACCCGATTTCCCGAATGCTGCGACACAAACCACGTGAATGAAAAGGGCATACAGCGGTAATCCGTCCGACGCTAAAGCATCGGGGGGGAATACGCATTGTGTCGGGGCAACCTGCCAGGTCGCCCCAACGAATGTTTCGTGGATTACTGTCGTACCAGCCCGCTGGCAGAGTTGGTCACCGCACCCTGATCAGCCTGATCGACCAGCCGAGCATACTTCGCCATCACGCCGCTGGTGTAATTGGGCGCGTGCGGCTGCCATGCTGCCTTGCGCCTGGCGAGTTCCTCGTCGCTGACTTCGACGTTCAGGCTGCGCGCCTCGATGTCGATGTTCACGATGTCGCCTTCCTCGATCAGCGCGATCCCGCCGCCGACCGCCGCCTCAGGCGCAACGTGACCGATCATCAGGCCGCGTGTCGCGCCGGAGAAACGACCATCCGTGATCAAAGCCACGTCGCCGCCCAACCCCTGACCGACAATCGCCGCCGTGACCTGAAGCATCTCGCGCATACCGGGGCCGCCGACCGGCCCTTCGTAGCGGATGACCACCACGTCGCCGGGCTTGATCTGTTTACCTTCCACCGCCGCGAACGCATCGTCCTCGCGGTCGAAGACGCGCGCCGTGCCCCGGAACTTCTGCGGCTCGATGCCCTTGAGCTTGACCACCGCGCCGCCGGTGGCGATATTGCCCTTGAGGATGTGCAGGCCGCCATGCGTATTGATCGGCTTCTCGAAGGTGCGGATCACGTCCTGACCGGGCGTCTCTCTGGCGCTGGCGGCTTCTTCCGCGAGCGTCTTGCCCGTGCAGGTCATGGCCGAGCCGTCGAGGTAGCCCGCGTCGATCATGCGCTTCGCCAGCAGGCGCACGCCGCCTGCCTTGTACATATCGACCGCATTGTACTTGCCGGTGGGCGTCAGGTCGCAGATCAGCGGCGTCGATTTGCTGATCTGCTCGATGTCGTCAATCGTGAAGTTGATCCCGGCTTCGCGGGCGAAGGCCAGCGTATGCAGCACGCCGTTGGTGCTGCCGCCGCTCGCCGCAATCGCCGCGACTGCGTTGCGGATCGACTTTTCGGTGATCAGCTTGCTCGGACGCAAATCCGCCTCGATCATCCTGAGGATCAGTTCGCCCGCGTCGAGCGAAGCGCCGTCCTTTGTGTCGTCCATCGCCGGGATGTCGGCCAGCCCCATCGGGCAGATACCGAGGATTTCGGAGACCATCGCCATCGTGTTGGCTGTGAACTGACCGCCGCACGCGCCGGGGCCGGGGCAGGCGACGTTTTCCATGTCGTGCAGGTCGTCGAGTGTGATTTTGCCCGCGCTGTACGAGCCAATCGCCTCGTAGACGCTGCCGACGGTGATGTCCTTGCCCTTGTAATTCCCCGGCAGAATCGACCCACCGTAGAGCATAATTCCCGGCACATCCAGCCGGATCAGCGACATGATCGTGCCGGGCATGGTCTTGTCGCAGGCCGCCAGCGTGAACACGGCGTCAAAATAGTTGGCGCGCGACACCAGTTCAATCGAATCGGCGATGATCTCGCGGCTGACCAGCGAGGCTTTCATGCCATCCGTACCCATTGTGATGCCGTCGCTGATGCTGACGGTGTTGAATTCCATCGGCGTGCCGCCCGCGCGCTTGATGCCTTCCCTGACTTTCGCAGACAGACGGCGCAGGTGGAAATTGCACGGCCCAATCTCGATCCACGTGTTGGCGATGCCGATCAGCGGTTTGTTCAGGTCATCGTCGCTCAGGCCAATCGCTTTGAACATCGCGCGCGCGCCTGCTCGATCTGCTCCCGAAACGAGAGTACGGCTGCGCGCGTTGAGCGCCACGCGATCACGGATTTCTGGTGAATCAGCCATGAAAAAGACTCCTAAGTAGACAAATTAACGTCGTGTGTTTCTGATTGTAACGCGGAAAGTGGTCTAAGCGGCAGTGCCAGATTGGTAGCCAATGGCTCTCGACCCCAGGTTGTCTGCAACCGGCCCGTCGAATTCAACGTAAACTAGAGTGTTGGACGATGGTGAGGTTCAGGCATGATCGAATTTATTGTCAAAACCATTCTGACGCTGATTTTTGGCAAGCTGGTCGAGAAGTTGTTCAAGCTGTGGAAATAACGCGATAACCTGTTTCAAGATTCGATGGGTTATCGCCTCTAAATTACCCACTGGTGAGCAATGTAGGGGCATAGCATCTACGCCCATAGAAACCAAGTTAAGGTTCAGTGCCACGTTTTACGCCTGCCGCCCGACGCTGAAAGCATCGGGCTAGCAAATCAAGCCCGCTAAAGAGGGCTGATCAAGGGTCATGCGGGTTCATCAGCCTGCTTCAGCAGGCTTGGGTTTCGTAGCCCGACGTTTTGAACGTCGGGCGGCACAAGCGATCACATCCGCACGGGAACACAATCTGCGCATTTCTGCTTAAAGCGCGTTCGTTTGCTGCGCGACTGGCGGATTGACCGATTGGTGACCATTTCCGTCGGTATTCTCGGTTACGCAAAGCGGCAGCAGCACGCGGAAGGTACTGCCCACGTTGACCGTGCTTTCGACCCCGATCTCGCCTTTGTGCGCATCGACGATCTTCTGGGCAATCGGCAGGCCGAGACCTGTGCCGCCCGTGTCCATCGAGCGCGCGGCGTCGGCACGGTAAAAGCGCTGGAAAATGTGGCCTAAGTCTTCCTCGGAGATGCCGACCCCGGTATCCTGAATTTCGATGACGGCGTGCGTATCCTGCGCGAGCGTCGCAATCGTGATCGTGCCGCCTTTGGGCGTATAGTTGAGCGCGTTGTCCATCAATTTGCTCAGGGCGCGTTCCAGTTCCAGTTGATCGCCGTTGACGATCAGCGCCTCTGCCGCACGGTTGAAGACCAGCGTTTGCTGCTTGCGCTGTGCGGTCGAATGCGTGCGGTCAAAGACCAACTGCGCCACAAAATTCACGTCGATGCGCTTGAACTGGAAGGCGGTTTGCTCGTCGTCGAGCGTCAGCATGACCATCATATCGGTGAGCAGGCGGGTGAGATGCTGCTCCTGCGCCGAGAGCGTTTCGATGCGCTGCTGCTGCTTGGGCGAGTCATTGGTGCGCCGCAGCAGTTCGAGGTTCAGGCGGATGACCGAAAGCGGCGTGCGCAGATCGTGCGACACGTCGGAAATGAATTTCTTGAGGAGCTGCGCGCGCTCGCGTTCCAGCGCCAGGTTGACCTTTTGCTGTTCCAGTTCCTTGAGCAGCGTGATGTCGCGCCCTTCCGGGATCAGCAGCACCACCTGACCTTTGTCGTCAAACACGGGCTTGATCGAGAAATCGACGATGAGGACGCGGCCATTCGCACCCGATACGCTGACCTCGTAGCGGACGAATTCACCCTGTGCCGCTTTATCGATGGCTTCCACAATGGTTGCTTTCCATTCGTCCGAAAAGCCCCACCAGCGTGTTTCCGAGAACGGCTGACCAACGACTTCATCGCGGCTCACCCTGCCGATTTCGAGCGCGGCCTGATTCGCTTCCAGAATTGTGCCATCCGGCTTAAGCAGTCCGGTCAATTGAAAGGAACTGTCGAAGATTGCCTTAAAGCGGCGCTCGCTGTCCTGCAAAGCCCGTTCGATTTCGAGCGCGCGCTGCTGGTTGTTGATCAGTTCGCCCAGCAGCAGCAGCCCCAGAGGATAAATGATGATACTCGTCGGCAGCGTGATCTGGACGCTGTTCATGCTGGCGTGCGAGAGCAGCAGCCCCCAGAGCGTTCCTTGCAGCGCCAGCACGATTCCCGAACCCAGCAGAACCGAACCGTTTGGCCGTGCCTGCTGCCGCTGCTGATAGTATCGACGGATGGCTATGCCAAGCAGCCCGGCAATCGTGATGCTTGCCAGCGCGCCTGAGACGCCCAGTCCGCCGATCATGAATCGGTAGAAGGCGGTCATCAGCGCCGCGATCAGCGCGGAAATGGGGCCGCCGTAGATTCCGGCGATGCAGACGACGACCGTGCGTCCGTCCAGAAAGAATCCCGGCTCGACCTGAATCGGGATGGTCATGCTGATCACGCCGAACGTCCCGAACAACAGGCCGTTGACAAGGTTTTTCGCCCGCGCCTGAAGTTGGTCAAGGCGTGGGTAAACCAATCCGTAAATGAACGTCAGCGCCAGCAGCAGAGAAATGTTTTGAGCGAGGTTTACCAGCGTCGCCATCGCGGTTGCTCACAAAAGCATATTTGCTGAAAAATATAACAGGTTTCAGACCCTTGCGTCCACAAAACCTACGTTTTTAGTTTAAGCGGGCATACTGTCAGGAGTCAATTAATACGCTATGATTGGAGTATTGACCCTATAGAACGGAAAACGATGCAAGCTGACCGTCTCTCCCCTTTGATCGGCAGCCGTTATCGTCTGGAGTCTCAGCTTGGACGGGGCGGCATGGGCGCGGTCTACCGGGCACTCGACGATCTGACCGGCGAAGAAGTGGCTCTCAAGCGTGTGCTGACGCCCACACAGAATTTGCAATTCGCGTCGCGCATCTCGGATAACAGCACCGCGTCCGAAAGCACCAATCTGCGGCTGGCGCTCGCGCAGGAATTTCATACGCTCGCCTCGCTGCGCCATCCGAATATCATTCGTGTGCTCGACTACGGCTTCGATGCGGATCGGCAGCCGTATCTGACGATGGACTTGCTCCACGAGCCGCGCAACCTGCTCGAAGCGGGAAAAGGCCAGCCGCTCGGCGTCAAGATCAACCTGCTGATTCAGACGCTGCAAGCGCTGGCCTATCTGCACCGCCGCGAGGTGATTCACCGCGATCTCAAGCCTGATAACATCGCGGTCGTGGCTGAAAATGGAGCGCCGCACGTGCGCGTGCTCGATTTCGGCCTCGCGCTGACGATGCCCGATTCGCTGCACACCGGAGGGCAGGGCATTGCCGGGACGCTCGCGTACATGGCCCCGGAAATCCTTCAGGGAGGGCAGGCCAGCGTCGCCAGCGACCTGTATGCGCTGGGCGTGATCGCCTTTGAAATGCTGGCGGGAAAGCATCCCTTTCAAGGCGATTCAACGGCAACGTTGGTCAACAATATCCTCAAAACCGATCCCGACCTGACGCCGCTGCTGGCCTTGCAGCCGCAGCGCAAAACCGACGAACTGATCCTGATCTTCGACAGCAGCGGGCAGAGCAAATTTCGCGCTACGCTGATCGAGATCATCGACAAACTGCTGGCGAAGCATCCGTCGGATCGCTACGACGATGCCTATGCCGTCATCAACGATCTGTGCGCGGCGGCAGATTTGCCGCTGCCGGAAGAAAGCGATGCCATTCGGGAAAGCTTCTTGCAGGCAGCGCGTTTCGTCGGGCGCGAAATCGAACTGCATCTGCTCCGCCGCGCTCTGTCCGACGCCAGCGAGGGCAAAGGCAGTTTGTGGCTGGTCGGCGGCGAGAGCGGCGTGGGCAAATCGCGCCTGCTCGACGAACTGCGTAAGTGGGCGCTGATCGAGGGTGTGCTGACCCTGCGCGGTCAGGCCGTCAGCAGCGGCGGTCAGCCATTCCAACTCTGGCACGACCCGCTGCGCCGCCTGATCCTCTCGACCGGACTGCATCACGAGGAAGCCAGTGTCCTTAGCACAATTTTGCCGGAAATCAGCATGATCTTCGACGACGTGCCGCCGCCCCCTGCTGGCAGTGATCTTCAGGCACGCCTGACCGAGATCATCATCGATCTGTTTCAACGCCATCCTGAGCCGATGGTGCTGCTGCTCGAAGATTTGCAATGGGGCGCGGAAGGCTTGCAGGCGCTCAAGGGGCTGGCTTCATTCATCGGCGACCTGCCGCTGCTGATCGTCGGCAGCTTCCGTGACGACGAACGTCCGCGCCTGCCTGATGAACTGCCGCAGGCTCAACTCATCTCACTGACGCGCTTCGATCAGGACGAGATTGCCCTGCTGACGCGCTCAATGCTTGGTGAGGCGCGCTCGGACGTGCTCGATTACTTGCGGCGTGAAACCGAAGGCAATGCCTTCTTTCTGGTCGAGACGGTGCGCGCACTCGCAGAGGAAGCCGGACGCCTGAGCGAGATTGGTCGTGAAGCGCTGCCGGAACATTTGTTTGTCGGCGGCGTTCAGGAAGTGATCTGGCGACGGCTCAACCGCGTGCCGCCGTCAGCGCGCGGGCTGATGAAGCTGGCGGCGGTGATCGGGCGCGAACTCGATTTGCAACTGCTGGGTCAGGCGCTGCGAACGGGCGTCTATGGCCCGGCGCGGCTGCATGGCCTCGATCTGGAGGACTGGGTGACAACCTGTGCCAACCGCGCCGTCTTTGAATGGGACGGGAGCGGCTGGCGTTTCGCGCACGACAAGCTGCGCGAAGCCTTGCTCGACGCGCTCATGCCCGACGAAAACGTCGCTTATCATCGTGAAGCT
>DASZXN010000367.1:0-12804 GCA_035545875.1 Phototrophicaceae bacterium | reverse complement strand
ATCCCTGGGTCGGAATCTTTCAAACTCCAGACTACATTACCGCAGTCTCAATTGCATGGTCGGGCAATTGGATTTTCCGCTTTGAGCCGCTGGACAACGCCACATATCCCACATATCGCTTGAGCGCTGGCCTGAACGATTGGAACTTCTCGAAAACCCTGCGCCCCGGCGAATCGATGGAAAGCCCTCATGTGATCTTTTATGAAGTGAGCGAAAACCTGAATGACATCGCTCAGCGCTATACACGATTTGGTCGCCAGTATTTGTATCCGCACAACCCACTGGCTGACTCGCTGCCCGTCGAGTGGAATCACTGGTGGAGCTACGAGGACGCGGACATCAACGAGACGGTGTTTCTCGCCAACGTCGAAGCGGCGCAAAAACTCGGCGTCGAACTCTGCACACTCGACGCGGGCTGGTTCGGATCAGGACTGCATTGGGGGCAAATTCGCGGCGATTGGGAGATCGTCAACCGCGAGCGCTTCCCGCACGGGGTACGGTATCTCGCAGACGCGGTTCACGCCGCCGGGATGAAGTTCGGCCTCTGGTGTGAAATCGAGGGGCTGGGCGCTCAGGCCGCGCTCAACCAGCAGCATCCCGATTTCCCTGCCCTGCGCGACGGTCAGCCACTCGGCTACGTCTGCTTCGGCAATCCTGATGCGCAGGAATGGGCGTACCAGACTCTCAGCCGCCTGATCCGCGACTACGATTGCGACTGGATCAAGCTGGATTTCAACGTCGATCCGGGCGCGGGCTGCAATCGGGTCGATCACGGACACGGTGCGGGTGATGGGCTGTTCGAACACGTGCAGGGCTACTATCGCGTGCTGGATCGTATCCGCGCCGAGTTCCCTGAGGTGGTGCTGGAAAACTGCTCGTCGGGCGGGCTGCGCGTCGATTTGGGGATGATGCGGCACACGCATGTGACGTTTCTCAGCGATCCTGACTGGCCGGTTCACGCGCTGCAAGTCTTTTGGGGCGCGACGACCATGCTTGCGCCGAACGTGTGCATCCGCTGGAGTTTCAGCGAATGGCGACCGGGCAATGGGCCGTCGGAGCAGCATTTCAATCCGCGCGATCCGGCTTTGCAGCCGCATCAACTCGATTATTACACGCGCATCGCCATGCTCGGCCTGTTCGGGATGTCACAAAAGCTGCCCGATTTGCCCATCTGGGTTGCGGAGCGGCTGGCGTATCACATCGACGTGTATAAGCAGCAGGTACGACGCTTCGTCCGCGAAGCTGATTTGTATCGCCTGACGGATCAGCCTCACCGCGACGGCACAGGAGATCGCTGGTGCGCGTTTCAGTACAGTTTAGCTGATGAACATCTGCTGTTCGTCTTTCGGCTGCCCGGTGCGGAGCCAATCCGCTCGATTCGCCTGCTCAACCTGACGCCAGCGCGCACGTATCAAATCGAAACGCTCGATGGCGGCGAAGCGCGCATCGTTTCAGGCCGCGATTTGATGGGGGTAGGGATTACATTTACTGAGATTCAGGAAGAAGGATCGGTGTTAGTGAAAATTGTCGAGCAAAGGGAATGATAAGAGCGGGTTTGAAACCCGCCCTTAGGCATCAAGTTAAGCAATTTGAAGAGCGATTCCGCTTGCATCGCCGGAGGCTCGAAGCCTCCGGCTAGGAATTCAAGCCCTCTGAAGCGGGCTGATCACCGTTCATCCAGGTTCACCAGCCTGCTTCAGCAGGCTTGGGTTTTGTAGCCCGACGCTTCGAGCATCGGGCGGCGCGAGCGACGGCGGTGCGATAGAGCCTTAAATTGATGCGCATGGGCGGGTTTGAAACCGCCCCTACGAAAAATAGCCTGAAATCTCCGGTGAAAGTGGCTATTTATGCCACTTAAGGAACCAGTCATACAGTTCGGGATTGGCGTAGGTTTGCGTCCATGAGTCGTGTTTGACACCGGGATAGACTGTGAACTTGACTTCGGTCTCGCTGACCGCCTTGAGCGCTTCAACGAGCGGCTCCTGTTCTTCGAGCGGAACGATGTCGTCGTCCGCGCCGTGAAATGCCCAGACAGGTGTGTTTTTGAGGCGCGGAATGCGGGCAGGCAGGTAATTCACGAACGACCCACCGCCGCAAATCGGCGCGAGCGCGGCGAACAAATCGGGTCGCCCGACGCCGATGTGCCACGTGCCGAAGCCGCCCATGCTTAACCCGGTCAGATAGACACGGCTGGCATCCACATCCGGTCGCTTGAGCATCTGCTCAACGAGCGCGATTACCGCGTCGTCGATCAGCACCCACGTCACGCCGCTGGGACACTGCGGCGAAACCGTGATGAAGGGAAAATCGGGCTGCTCCTCGACAATGCGGGCAATGCCATGCACCTTGACCTGCTCAAGATCAGCGCCGCTCTCGCCGTGCCCATGCAGAAAGACGATCAGCGGATATTTATCGACGCCGGGCTGCTTCGGAGGAATGTGCAGCAGATAATTCAACTGCACCTGCTTGGTCACGACGGCTTCGAAATGTTCGCTCTGCTGCATACACGCCTCCTTCAAAGAAGAATTTAAGCTTGTTCCTCCCTTCGCTCCGCTTGCGTGGGCGAGGGATCGGGGGTGAGGGGGGTATCTTTCTTGCCGTTCGCCTTCGAGATCGAATTGACGGTCAGCAAATTGGCGATGTAAGCGCAGGCACTGGCGGAAATGAAAATCCACGACGGCTGAAGCACCAACGTCGAGAACAGGACAATCGCGATGATCAGAATGGCAGCGCCAAAGCTGTAGAATGGGTTTTTGAGGAACAGCACGAGGCCATTGCGCAGCGCCAGCGTGAATTTAGGCTGCTCCTGCTCCAGCAGCACGGAGAACACCTGCATCTGCACGGCGATCCACAGAACTGTGACTACAATCACGACGATGCGCGCGATTTGCGCGATGTCGCTGCCTGCCGTCGAGTAAAAAAGCAGGTTGCTCCCTAGCACCGCGCCGATCAGGAGGTTAAGCAAGCCCCACTGCCAGCTTTTCCAGAAATAGCGCCGAAAGCCCTCGAAAAACATCTGGATATTCGCGCCTTTGCCATGCGCGAGCGCGTTGGTCGCGTAGAGCAGTGCGCCTGTTGCCGGGATCAGCGTTACCAGCGGCAGCGAGACGACGAACCAGACCAGATTGAGCGTGATCAGCGGGATCAGCCCCATGTAGGCGTCGAGCAGTTTGTCGCGCAGCACCCGGTCGATCATGCCGTCGCCTTCGTCTGGCGAGCGCCGATCCACCACGTCAGCGCCGCGAGCAGCAGATAGAGCGCCGCGCCGATCAGCAGCGCCCACTTGAAGCCAGCCTGCATTGAGACGACCATCGCCAGCACCGAGCCAAGCACCGAGAACGCGCCGTTGATCGCCCACAGCAGCGCGATTTGCTGGCGGCTGTCGGCGTTGTCGGCTGTGTTCTTCCCAGCGAGACGCATCAGGCTGGGGAATGGCATCCCCATCGGCACGCCGAGGATGGCGGTCAGCACAATGATCGCCAGCAAGCGCACGGCGAACGATGCGGCAAGCAGCGACTCGACCAGCGGCGGCAGCGCGATCCAGTAGATCAGCGCCAGCACCAGAATCGCCGCGCCGACGATACGCACACGAGCAAGTACGCTCGTGGTCGGCCAGCGCTGGCTGATCAGGCTGCCGACGCCGCCGGAGAGCAGCAGGGTCGCCAGCACCGCCGCCAGCGAGAGAATCGGTTCGCCCAGCAGTAGTTGGAAACGCTGGATCAGCGGGACTTCGATCAACATGAAGCCCACACCGATCAACGCCGCGTAACCGACCCACGCTCGCCGTTGACGCAGCGCGGCGCTCGTCTCGGCTTCGGTGAAAAAGGCCACGCAGACCAAGCCAATCGCCAGCAGCGCCGAGAGCAGCAGCGCCGACTGCACGGCGGGCGGCAGGCCGTAATCGGTGTCGAAGAAGTACGGCGAATCATCGTCGGTCGGGGCGAGGTTGTAGCTCGCATCCGAGTCGATGTAATCCGAGAGGCTCTCGCCTTGCCGCAGCGCCGAGAAGACTGTCTCGTAATCGACGGGCGAATAGAGCGGCGACATATTCTGCGCCTGCGCCGCCGTCTTGAGCGTGGTCAGCGTGTCACTCGACAGCGCAGACTTGCTGACGATCAGCACCGTCTCGGCGGTGGTTGGGTCACTCGTGTTCTCTTTCCACAGCCACAGGTGATCGAGCGCCTGTTTAGGCGGGATGCCGAGATTTTGCAATGCTTGCAAAGCCGTGATCATGGCGCGGCTGCCCTCGACGCCGTTGTGCGCGACGATCATCAGCCGTCCGTCAGGAGCGAGTCGATTGAAAAAGGTCTGGAACGCCTCGGTCGTGAAAATATAGTTTTCAATGAGCGTCTGGCTAGCGGGTTCAACTGACTGCGTGTAGACCAAATTCATATAGATCGCGTCGTACTGATCGGTGGTGCGCTCGGCAAAGGAGCGCGCATCGCCCTCGACCAAGTTGACCTGCGGCAGGTCGAGCACGTGACCGTTGTAATCGCCCATCGCCCGCGTCGCGGCGATGATCGCCGGGTTGACCTCGACAGCGGTAATCGCGGTGGCGTTAGCGTGCAGCGCCAGCAGAATATCTTTGCCGCCGCCCGCACCGACGACCAGCGTCTTGGCGTCATTGCCAGAAAGAAACGGCAGCGCGTCAATCGAGTGCGTGATCGGCATGGCGTCGAGCGATTTGATGCTGCCATCCCAGGCCATCATGTACGCGCCCGCGCCGCCGTCCGCGAAGATGTAACGCGCGGTATGATCGCCTGTCTGTACGACATCGACGCGCGAGAACGGACTCCAGGCCGTATCGATGATTTTCCCTAGTTGGCTCGCGTCTTGCAGGATGTAGATCATCGTCTTGTCGCGGGTGACGCCCGTCAGTTGCAGCGGATTGAAATCGACTACGCCGCTGATCAGGTTGATCACCAGCAGGCCAACGCCGAGCGCGAGGCTCAACCCGGCGAAGATTTTCAGCCGAACGGTGGTCAGCCCGCGCAGCACGAACACCACCGCGATCAGGCCGGTCAGCGCCCCCAGAAACAGCACCATGCTGAAGGCACTCCAGACGTAGAGCAGCCCTAGCACGGCGACTACGCCCACCGCCGCGCCGATCAGGTCAGCGGCGTAAAACGTGCCGCCGGAGGCCGCGAAGTTCTCATACGTGAGCGCGGCGTACAGGCCAATCAGGAAGAAGGGGATCAGCGCGACCAACGCGCGCGGAAAAATCGTGTCTGCTGAGGGCAGCCACGCAATGATCAGCGTAGCAATCGAGAGTGCGATGCTCAGGGCGATCAGTACGGTTGCCAGCGTTCTAATCGAGCGCTGTGGCTTGAGGTAAAACGCGCTCGCCGCGCCGAGGCTCAGGCCGAGAATCGCCAGTGAGACCGCCAGAAAGGTAAAGTGATACTGGAAAAACAGCGAAAACAGGCGTGTCAGCGTGATCTCGAAGATCAGCCCTGCCGCCGAGACAACGAACAGCGCGACCAGCGCCAGACGCCGCTGCGAGATGACATCAATGGCGATGATTTTTTGTTCAGCCGCCGCCTTCGCTGATTTTCTGGCGCTGCCCGCCAGATTTTTCTCTCGTTCCATTCCTGCCGTTTCGATTAAATCGTTTAATTTAGGTTTTGAACAAGGGCGGGTTTAAAACCCGCCCCTACAAGGTCGTTTATATTTGCAGGGTACGCCATGTCGTGCCCCTACGGAATATTCTAACCGATAGCGGGTTGATAATCAGCCGTGAAACGTGCCGCTGCGTTCTTCGCCTGCTGCCAGATCGACCGTCACGGCCTGATCGCCATAAGTGATGTGACGCGACAAGCGCACCGGAGACTCGTTCTTCACTATCCATTCGACCTGCTGCGGAGTCCACTGGGCAGAAACGGTCAGCCCGCCCGCGAGCATATGCTCAAACCCGGCACGACCCCAACCCTTCGGCAGCGCCGCAAACAGATCGACGTGATCGCCAAAGCTCTCAATCAACATCTGCTGGATCGCCGTGCAGACCGCGCCCTCCGCTGTGCCAAAGTACATCATGTTCCATTCGCCGTTCTCCATGACCTCGGTCATGCCGCCGAAGTTGCACACGGCGGGATAGGTGCCTTCAATCGCCTGCCAGACCAGATCGCCGCGATGCTGCGCTGCCAGAATCGCGCCGAGCACGCCCGCCGACCAGGGGAAAGCGCGGTCGTGCATCCCGTCGCCAAGCACACGCCCTCCATAGCGCTCGATGTACGAATCCGCCGTACTGATCGCGCGTGGATCAGCAGGCGCAATCACCTGCATCGGCGAGATCGGCGCGATTGAACTCATGTTGATGCGATCATCGGCCTCCGACGCTTTGAAGAAATGTCCGTTGTAGAGCGAGTCCATCGTCTTCATCAGCGAATCGGCAACCGCCGAGCATTTCTCAGTGAACTCGTTCGACTTGCCCAAAATCTGCGCGGCACGGGCACAGTGGCGCAGAATCGCAATCGCTCCCGCGACGGTCGTGCCATCATTGCGCACCTTGACCGGGCTTTCATGCACGCCGACGACGTAGCCAATACGATAACCGCCCTGCTCATCCGGCTCGACGATGCAGTTCATGAAGAACGTCGCCAGCCCTTCAAGAATCGGGTAGAACTCGGTCAGCGCCGCCTGATCGAGCGTCTGATCGTAGTAGCCCATGAGCATATTGGCATACGAGGCGTTGTTATGCACCTGATATTTCATGTGCAGGAGCGCGCCGTATGCCTTGCGACCATCGTGGGTGATCTCCCAGTCCCATTTCAGGCCGTCGCAGCCGAACTCGTCGCGGGCGTGGCGTCGAGCGTGATCCATCGTCCGCTCGAAGAAGCGGCAGCCTTCCAGCGCCTCGACGCGGTGATTCGCGCCCATCAGCGCCCGGTGGATGAAATAGGCGTCCCAGAACACGTGCGATGACCACGTGCGGCGCAGGTTATTGACCGGAATGCCGCCGTCGTCGCGGTTCTGCATCGCCTTGAAGTGGTACATGCTGGCATCGTAGACATACTGAAAGCGCTCGTCAGGAATAGTGATGTTCGACACGGCGAAATAGCGTTTCCAGAAGTCGAGATGCTCGGCGCGGAGGGCGTCATAGCCACGCGCGACCGCTGCGTCGAGCGGCTGGCGGCTGACCTCACCCTGCTTGTTGTCGGTGATCAGGAAATATTTGGTGATCGTCGTGGCGCGCACCGTCAGACAGCGATCCAGCCCATCCGTGCTGAAGCTGATTGGCTCCGGCTCGACGCGCAGCGCCATGAGGCCGTTGGTTTCGCCGCAATCATAGCGGCCTTCCGGCGCATCATCCGACATCGTGACACTGCGGAAGGGATCGGTGTCCCAGGACATACCGTTGTCTTCTGACCAGACGCCCGGCCCCATCCACGCCTGAAACTCGACTTCGCGGTCGAAGGTGTAGCGCTCGATCAGGATCGATTCGGTCGCGTGCAGCCACGTCTCGACCTTCGCCTTGACAGAACCATAATCGACGTTCGAGTAGAGCGTGCCCTCTTTCGGCTCGAAATGCTGCTCGCTGGCTTTGAGTTCGAGCCGCTGACTGCCGTCCATGACGTAATACCACGTCCGACCCAGCGGCGCGACATCGTACCAGCCCGACCCTTCGGCGTGTTCCAGCTTTTTATCCAGCGGCCAGCGCCCGGCAACCATCACCAGCTTATCTTCAGGATAGTAGCGGTCGGACTTGTACCACGCGCAGCGATCCACACTGACGCGATCCGCGACCATCGATCCGGTATAGCCGACCAGCACGGCATCCAGCCCGTTGCCCAGAAAGCAGTGATAGTAATTCTTTGGAAGCTCGATCAAAATCCCTTATCCCTTATGCGTGCAGCGAAGTTATGCCGCCGAGGGTTTAAACCCTCGGCTACGAAAAACTTAGCCACCCACTAAAGGGGCGGCCTCCGATATGCCGTTTTTGACGACCCTTTCAATGGGTCGTTAGGTACTTGCTAGCTGGGGGTTTAAACCCCCAGCGGAGCTATTCACCCTTTCAATCCAGTCAGTGAAATACCCTCAACAAAAGCGCGTTGGGCAAAAATAAACAGGATGACAATCGGCAGCATCAGCGTGACCGAGGCGGCCATCAGCAGGTTCATCTGCACGTTGTTCTGACCGTTGAAGTAAGCCAAACCGACCGCCGCCGTGTATTTGCTCGCGTCATTCAGATACAGCAGCGGGCTGAGAAAGTCGTTCCACGTGTCCTTGAAGGTCAGAATGGCGATCACGGACAGCACCGGCATACTCAGCGGCACGATGACTTTCCAGATGATGGTCAGCGTCGTTGCGCCATCGATCAGCGCCGCCTCTTCCAGTTCGCGCGGGATGGTCATGAAGAACTGACGCATCAGGAAGATGGCGTAAGCCTCACCAAACCAGGCCGGAACGATCAGCGGCAGGAAAGTGTTGACCCAGCCGAGTTTATTGAACAGGATGTATTCCGGGATCAGGATGGCGGCGCGCGGGAGCATCAGCGTCGCCAGCAAAATCGTGAACAGGACATTCTTGCCGGGCGCGTTCAGACGCGCGAAGCCATAGGCCACCAGCGTGCACGAGATCAAACGACCACTGACCGTACCAAGTTCGATGATCAGCGTATTGCCGACGAAAATATCGAACGGCAGCGACGGATTGCTGAAGGCATCCTTGAAGTTTGACCACATAATCGGATTAGGAATCCAGGTCGGCGGCCACTGGAAGATTTGCGCTTCCGGTTTCAGCGCCGTGATGACCATCCAGAACAGCGGGAACAGGAACAGGAAGCTCAGGAACAACAGCAACCCGTAGACCACGATCTTGCGAATCAAGTCGCTATTCTGTCGATAGCCTCGCCGAGAAGCGCGGACGCCAGCCGCCTGATTGGTGATTGCAGCCATAGTTAGTCGTTATCCCCGCTATAGAAGACCCAACTCTTCGACGACTGGTTGATGATCAGCGTGACGACGAGGATGATGATGAACAACACCCACGCCAATGCCGAGGCGTAGCCCATGTTCAGGTAGGTAAACCCTTCCTGATACAGATGAAGCAGGTAGAAAAGCGTCGAATTCTGCGGATTGCCAATCTGCCCGGAATGCGCCGTCGAAATCACGTAAGCAGAGTCGAAAGTCTGGAACGCACCGATCATCCCCATGACGAGATTGAAGAACAGCGTCGGACTGAGCATCGGCATGGTGATACGCCAGAAGCGCACCCAGCGCCCCGCCCCATCGACTTCCGCCGCTTCGTAGAGGGTTCGCGGAATGCCTTTCAAGCCCGCGAGGAAGATCAGCATTTGTCCACCAACGCCCCACGCGCTCATGATCACGAGCGCGGGCAGCGCGTAGCGCGGATCCGAGAACCAGTTCGGCGCGTACAGGCCAATCGCGCGCAGCACACCGTTGATTGGGCCAAAGCGCGCGTTGAAAATCCACGTCCACAACACGGCTGAAGCGACGCTGGCGACAATCGAGGGGATGTAGAACGCCGTGCGGAAGAAGCCGACGGCGTAAGTCGCTTCATTGAGCAAAATCGCCAACGCCAGCGCGACGATAATCTGCAACGGGACACTCGAAATCGTGAACAGCAGCGTTACCTTCAGCGACTGGTAAAAGTCCGGGTCTTTGGTGAACATGTAGACAAAATTATCCAGCCCAGTCCACACGGGCGCTTTGACGACGTTCCACTGGGTAAAGCTCAGATAGAGCGAGAGCGCCATCGGAATTACGGTGAAGAGGACAAAGCCGATCACCCAGGGCGAGACAGTCAAATAAAAAGCGACAGCCTGTCGTCGCGCTGCCGGAGTCAGGCCGCGCTGTGGTTTTCGCTGCGGTGGATTCGCTGTGGTCACTCGAATCATGATCAGTCCGTCTTTCAAATAGCCTGCTGTTCAGAAACAATTTTATGTTTATTATCATGGCAATCTGGCATCCTGTTGGGATGCCAGATTGTTGATACAACTTCAATTCAGAGCGCGAGCAGCGGTTAACTGGACGGCGTTGCCGCAGCCGTTGCCGAGGCCATCTTGTCCGCGAGACAAGCATCGCCTTCGGAGGCGAACTTATCGGCAGCGTCCTTGACTGACGCGCCGTTGTCGAGCACCGGGCCAAATTCGGTGCCAAAGAAGTGGTCACCGCAGTCGGCCCAGTATTGGTTCAACTGATCCGGGATCGGCTTGAGGTTAGCGAGATCAGCGACCACATCGGCAGTCAGCGGATCCTTGTCGAGACCCTCCGCCTGCGCAATCGAGATCACGGGCGTCCAACCGTTCTTGGCAAATTCCTTCGCGCCATCGCCCGCCGCGATGAACTTCAGAACGTCCCAGGCGGCGTCCTTATTCTGGCTGCCCGAATACAGACCGAAGCCCGACCAGCAGAGCACGTTGGCGTTGCCCGCCGAGCCGGAAGGCAGGGAGACGACGCCGAAGTTCAGGCCAGAGACGGTTTTGTAGCCGTTCATCGGCCAGACACCCGTCCACGACATCGCCACCAGACCGCTCTGGAACATATCGGTGCCGGAGTACGACTGCACGTCGGCGTTGGTCGGCGTGATATGATACTTGGTGTAGAGGTCGGCGTACCACTGGAGCGCGGCGACGGTGGCGTCACTGTTGAACGCGCCCGTGAACTTGCTGCCGTCCGGTGCCATGATGCTGCCGCCGTTGGCATAGATGATCGGCTCAATCGCGCGATCCCACGTGTACGGCAGTTCAATGCCCCACTGCTTGATGTTGCTGGGGTCGAAGTTAGCCGAGGTCGCGTTGTTGCCATTGGCGTCAATCGTCAGCAACTGCGCGTCCTTGAGCATGTCGGCCTCAGTCCAGCTTGCCGTTGGAGCGTCCACGCCAGCCTTCTGGAACAGGTCTTTGTTATAGTAAACGATCAGCGGGCTGTAGTCTTTCGTCAGATAGTAGTACGAGCCGTTGACCTTGCCGAAACTCGCCACCGCCGGGAAGAGCGTGCTCATGTCGAGCGGGTTCGAGCCGTTGATGTAGGGGTCGAGGTTCTCGGCAGCACCGAGCGCCACCCACTTCGACACGTCGCCATCACCGCTCTGGAAGATGTCCGGCGCAGTACCCGACGCCAGTTCCGCCAGCAGCTTGGTGCCGTAATCCTGCGGGACGGCTTCCAGCGAAATCTTGACGTTCGGATTCACTGCTTCGTAGTCGGAGATCGCGGCGTTCCAATAGTTGAGCGCGTCGCCGCTCTCGAAGCTGCCGATCCGCACCGTACCCGAAACTTCGGGCGTGGCCGCCTGCGCCGCCACCTGAGCGGCAATCACCACGCTCATGATGAACAGGGCTGCGAGAATTATCCAGCTCTTTTTCATTGTCTCTGTCTTCTTTCTACTGAGAAAACCTTAGTTTCGCATTTGTTGAACACCGCACCGAATCCCCGCATTCAGCTCCTTTCGTTGCGACTCCGACACTGTTGTCCCGTTACGCTCGATATTCCTGTGCGCTGCCGAGACTTGATTCCCGAACCACCAGTTCAGGGGCGAGCAAAATCTGCCGCGCCGCTGGTTGTTCCCCACTCAGAAACGTGATCAGCATGTTGATCACGGCTTTCCCAACGTCCCAGACGGGCTGGCGAATCGTCGTCAGCCCCGGTCTCATGTGCTGCGCGACCGGCATGTCGTCAAAACCGGTCACCGCGACCTCGCGCCCGACTTCCAGACCGCAAGCTTCTACTGCCTGAATCACGCCGATGGCAATCGTGTCCAATACAGTGACAATCGCGGTCGGGCGGCGCTTCTCCGGTAGATCAAGCAGTTGATGAGTTGCTTCATAGCCGTAGTCGATCTCGCCTTTGCCACGCACAATCCATTTCGGATCAATGGGTAGTTCGGCCTCAGCCATCGCGTCCCAGTATCCGGCGAGTCGATCCGTGCCGCTGGCTGAAGTATCCGGCCAGCCCAAAATAGCAATGCGCTGATGCCCCTGCTCAATCACGTGGCGAACGGCAGTTGCCATCCCTGTCCGACCATCGACATCGACGTAAGGCGTGTCCATGTCGTCAAATGAGCGACCAAAGCTGACGACAGGGACGTTCAGGCGCTGAATAATCGGCGCGCGCGGATCGTTGTATTCGATGCTGGATAGGATGAAGCCATCGACGCGGCGGGTATGAACCAGTTCCTCGTAAATCGAATCGAGGTTACGGTTGGCGCGCTGTGGAAAGAGTAGAATGTGATAGCCGAAATCCTCGGCACATTCGACGATGCTGTGCTGAAACTGCTCCAGCACCGGACTGGAATGATTTTGACCATCCGGTTGCCAGGAATAACCAATCAAATGGCTGGACTGTGTGCGCAGATTTTGAGCGGCGGAGTTCGGGTGATAGTCAAGCTCGGCAATCGCGCTTTCGATGCGGGCGCGAACTTCGGGCGTCACCTGAATCTGGTTGCGGATGACTTTGGAAACAGTCTGATAGCTGACATCCGCGCGCCGTGCTACGTCTTTTAAGGTTACGTTTTTAGCCATGTTTAAGCGTATTAATTTAGAAACGCATTATAGGCGAACGTTCGCCTAACTCGCATTCTACCTCCTATTCGGAATTTCTGTCAACCAATCTTTATGCACCTTGCCTGAATGGATCACTGCAATTTATTCGCGCGATTTTGCGGGGCGGGTTTGTAACCCGCCCTGCGCTCACGGTACAGCTTGCGCCATATTGCGTCGTGCGAAACTCCATTTCGCTTGCGCCTTTGCGTTGGAACCGTTCGTTTAGATTCGCTTCGTGAAGTAGACGGTGTACGCCTCGTCACCAACCTCGTAGAGCGGCGTCAGGCGGAAATTCTGCGCTTGCC
>DASZXN010000366.1:0-14417 GCA_035545875.1 Phototrophicaceae bacterium | reverse complement strand
ACGCATGATCTGAATCTACACGGCAGCCCCAACGCCAGCAGCGCCACCATCAGCAGCGCGGCGGCGAAAGACTGCCTGACGATCATTGGGCGCAGCAGCGATGGTCAATGGCTGCAAGTCCGCAACATTCAGCAGAAGACCGCGTGGGTTGCTCGCTCACTGGTCGATGCGCAGGGAGATTTAGACAGCATTCCCGTTTCATCGTAAAATCGGAAGGAAGCGATTAACCGTTTGCCGTTTGCAATTAGCAAAAGCAAAAGCGCTCGCTAAAAATTGTGCCTATTATTCAGGAATGATGCGTTTCGTTTGGCTAAAAGCTAACCGCTATCATCAGAAGTTAGAGATAAAAACCCATGACCTTTCAGGATATGCGGCAGATGCCGATCTTCACCGACTTCAGCGACGATCAGCTTCACGATCTGCGCGTGCAGGGCATTGAAGTGCGCCTTGATGCCGGGCAAATCCTGTTTGAGGAAGGCGATGCCGCGCACGGATTGTACGTGATCCTCGAAGGCGAGCTGGAGATTATCAAGCGCATCGGCGGGCAGGTATTGGTCGTCGCCCACGTGCCGAGCGGTTCGTTCGTCGGCGAAATCTCGCTGCTGACCGGGATGCCACACAATGCGACCGCCCGCACGACCATGCCGAGCCGCTTCCTGAAATACGAAGTTCACCTGTTCGACAGCATCAAAGCGTCACCGATTGCCCAGTTGATGCTGGGGACAATGGTGGCACGCCTGCGCGACACCGAGTCGCAGGTGCAGCAGCAGGAAAAGCTCTCGGCGCTCGGCAAGATGGCGGCTGGGCTGGCGCATGAACTCAATAATCCGGCCTCCGCCAATCTACGCGCCGCGACTCAGCTTGCGCCAACGCTGGCAACCCTGCAAACGCAAACACTCAGGCTCTACAACGCTCATTTCAACGCCGATCAGTTGGCGTTTCTGAGCGAACTGCAAAGCCAGTTGATCGACCGAACGGCCAAGCACGTCGCGCTCAATCCGCTGGCGCAAAGCGATCTCGAAGATCAAATCATCCTATGGTGCGACGACGCGGGCGTGCTGGAAAGCTGGAAAATCGCACCTGCGCTGGCTTCGGCGGGCGTGAACGGCGAGGAACTGGCGCGCATCCGTGAAGTGATCGGTGCAGAAGCGCTGACCGATACGCTCAACTGGCTGGAAAGCTCCCTCTCGATTGCCGGGCTGTCTTACACCATCAAGCAGAGCGCTGCGCGCATCTCCGATCTGATCAAGGCGGTCAAAGCCTATACGTATATGGATCAGTCGCCGACACAGGAAATCGACGTGCATGACGGCCTCGAAGCTACGCTGATGGTGCTGCAAAATCGGCTCGAAGGCATCGAAATCGCGCGCACCTACACCCGCAGTTTGCCGCGCATCACCGCTTACGGCAGCGAACTCAATCAGGTCTGGACGATTCTGCTCGATAATGCCGCCGACGCGGTCGCTGAACGAGCCGCGCGCAGCACTGGACGAATTTGCCTGCGCACCTCGCAGGAGAACGAGTTCATTCTCGTCGAAGTGATCGACGATGGCCCCGGTATCCCGCCGGAACTGCAAGCGCGCCTATTCGAGCCGTTCTTCACGACCAAGCCCGTTGGTCAAGGAACGGGATTGAGCCTGAGCGTCGCACGGCGGATCGTCGTCGAGCGGCATCGCGGCATGATTCACGCGATTTCGCACCCCGGCGAAACCTGCTTTCAGGTCTTTTTGCCGACCAAATAAGGCCGACCAGACCAATTTGTAAAATTTTTCACTTGTTATCGTTTTAGTACCTGAGGGATGCTTGACAAGCACCCCCTTTTGGGCATATTCTGCAAAACGATACGTTGTGTAAAACACCTGGACGGTAGTGAAGAGAAAATTATCATGATGAGTGTCGTGGATAGTCCAGAACACATCTGGATTGAAATGCAGGACGGTATTGAAGCCGACGCCTGCGACGTGATCGTTAAGATGGAAAACGGCGCCTACTATACGGCGGTGTTCGTCACGCTTCCCTATCTTCAGCGCCAGATGGATTTGAGCTACGACGTCAGCAAGCAATTGCCCGACACGACACCCGTCCACTATGCCGTGCTGGAAACGCCGCACATCGTCGTCTCTGATTTAAGCCGCGAGACGATTGAAGACACGATTGACAACCTGCTCGCGCTCGACGTGTTCGAGAACCTGTTCACGCAGGTGACGGACGACGAAGGCAACGAGTACGAACGTCCCGACAAGCCGAAGGGCAAACGCGCCACCGCTGAAGTGGCCGCAGTCGTCCTGACTGATGTCCTGCTGGTTGAGGGCGATACCGTCGCCTGACGGCGACGATTAACCTTCCCCCCACGTTTCCACAACCTGTTCAATTCCCGCGCACGTTACGGGATATTGTCGCGTCTTGATTCCGCCTACCTAAGCGATCCCTTGTAGGAGCAGACCTATGTGTCTGCCCTTGAGGGCGCACACATAGGTGCGCCCCTACAGAGATCGCCTTCTGAGGTCGGAATCAGCGCGGCGGTTTTCGCATCGGCGTTTCGCCCAACAGCTTGCTATAATGATCGGGTTCTAACCCAACTGGAGCAATTGACTCATGTCTGCAAACGGAGACTACAAAAACAGTCACCTGTACCGCATCCGGCATTCCGCCGCGCACATTCTGGCGGAAGCCGTGCTGGAACGCTTCCCGGAAGCCAAAATCGCCATCGGCCCGCCGATTGAGGACGGCTTTTACTACGATTTCGATCTGCCGCGCTCGCTCACGGACGAGGACTTGCAGTGGATCGAGAAGCGGATGAAGGAAATCATCCGCAAGAACGTCGATTTCACGGTGCGCGAGGTCACGCCCGACGAGGCGCGCGCGCAGTTCAAGGATCAGCCGTATAAGCTGGAACTGATCAACGATCTGGTCTCTGGGCGCACGGACGACAACGGCGAACAAATCGCCGCGCCCGCCGAGAAGATCACGTTTTACACGCAGGACGGCTTCACGGATTTGTGTCGCGGGCCGCACGTCGCCAACACGAAGGAAATCAACCCCGACGCGATCAACGTGACGTACAAGAAGCCCGCTGGAGCCTACTGGCGCGGCGACGAACATCGCCCGCAGTTGACGCGCATTTACGGCACGGCCTTCGAGACGCCCGAAGACCTCAAGGATTACATGAACGTGCTCGAAGAGGCCAAGCGCCGCGATCACCGCATCCTCGGCGAAAAGCTTGGCCTGTTCACGTTCAGCCCGCTGGTCGGCAAGGGACTTCCCTTGTGGAAGCCGCTCGGCGCGACGCTGCGCGACACGCTCGAACGCTGGTTGCGGCAGACGCAGTTGGATAACGGCTATCTGCCCGTCGTGACGCCGCACGTCGGTAACCTGAATCTGTACCGCACGTCCGGCCACTATCCGTACTATAAGGACAGCCAGTACGCGCCGATTCAGGTCGATGAGGACGAGTTCCTGCTCAAGCCGATGAACTGCCCGCATCACATCATGATCTACAAGAGCGACATGCACTCGTACCGCGACCTGCCTGTGCGCCTGGCGGAGTTCGGCACGGTCTATCGCTATGAGCAGTCGGGCGAACTGCACGGCTTGACGCGCGTGCGCGGCTTCACGGTCGATGACGCGCACCTGTTCGTCACGCCGGAGCAGTTGCTGGGCGAGTTCAAGAACGTCGTCCGGCTGATTCAGTACGTCTTTAACACGGTCGGCTTCGCGGACTTCCGCGCTCGCGTCGGCATCCGTGATCCCAAGAGCGAGAAATACGTCGGCGGCGACGACCTGTGGGAGAAGGCGACGAACGCCATCATTCAAGCCTGCGACGAACTGGGCCTGCCCTACAATGTTGAGGAAGGCGAGGCCGCGTTCTATGGCCCCAAGCTCGACTTCATCTTCCGCGACGTGCTCAAGCGTGAATGGCAGTTGGGCACGGTGCAGGTCGATTACAACCTGCCGGAGCGCTTCGAACTGGAATACACGGCGGAGGATGGCACGCGCCAGCGCCCGGTGATGATCCATCGCGCGCCGTTCGGCAGCATGGAGCGCTTCGTCGCCATCCTGATCGAGCATTTCGCGGGTGAGTTCCCGGTGTGGCTCGCGCCCACGCAGGTGATCATGATCCCGATCACGGACGGCAACGTCGAGTATGCCAACAGCGTCGCCAACAAGCTGCGCGCCACCGGGATGCGCGTTGAGGTCGATGCCAGCAAAGCGCGTATGCAAGCGAAGATCGCCTCGAACCGCGAGCGCCAGATTCCCTACATGCTGATCGTCGGCAACCGTGACGCGGCAGCGGGGAACGTCAGCGTGCGTCTGCGCACGGATGAGGATTTGGGCGCGATGCCGCTCGATCAGTTCATGCAGATGGCGTCGGGTGTGATCAGCGCCAAGTCGCTGGAGTTGAAGTAAGCAAATCACCCTTGTAGGGGCGACCTGGCAGGTCGCCCCATGTGTACCAAGATAAGCCATTGAAATGAGCGTAATAGCTCGCGCCGCCCGACGCTCGAAGCGTCGGGCTACCAAACCCAAGTCTGCTGAAGCAGACTGACGTATCGCCTGTAGCAGTTATCAGCCCTCTTCAGAGGGCTTGGTTTGCCTAGCCGGATGCTTTAGCGTCTGGCGGTACTCGGCAAAGATGCCTTAGCTTCGTACCTACAGGGCGCACAGCTGTGCGCCCCTACAAAATAGATACACCGAGCCTGCCGATGAACTCACGCCGCGTCGCCCTCATCATCATCGTCGCCTTGTGGATTGTCGTTCTCGCCGCTGCGACTATTGGCTTGCAGCTATCGATCACCTTCGCCGTGATTCTCGGAGCGCTCGGCGCGATCATCATCGCTGGCCTGTTCAGAACGCCACGTCCACGCTATCGAGGAACGGTCATGTCGAAAACGCCGCCCAATTACGAAGCTGTCGCTCGGCAAGCCGACGCCATCGAAGCCGAGATGAAGCGAATCGGCTTCTGGCAGGATACGCCGCTCAAGCCGGAGCAATACGATTTTCGCGCTGCTTTCGCGGGCGATACGATGGCCTTCCCGCAGTGGCTTCAGTTCATCTTTCTGCCCCGTGTCCGCGACATCATTGCCAGGCGCGGTCAATTCCCCCCATCGAGCCAGGTCGCGGCTTACGCTATCCGCGAGTTCGACACGTACTCGCAGGATACCAGCACGCTTCATCAACTGCTCTACGATTTCGACCACCTGTTTTGAGAGCGGCGTGAAGCGCTTGTCAGGAATAAGACTTCTCACTATAATCTTAAGATGAATATTATGAAACCCACGAGGAGAACAAGGATGCGCAGCGTTTCTAAATTCATGCTTTGCTTGTGTGCGATGTGCGCGGCGGCGCTGCTGATCGTTTCGCTGGCGCAGGCACAGGCCGCGACCCAGCCCGCCGAACCCGCCGCGATGGTTGCTCCCCCGGTGCCTGCCGCGACCGTGAGTCCGGCGGTAACCGAAAGCCCCGCCGCAACGCCTGAGGCCGCTGGTTCAGGGACGCAACTGGTGCTGCGACGACCGCTGCTCGGCCTTCAGTTAATGCAGCCTGGCGACGCGCCGAACTACTTTCAGGGTTCGACGCTGGGCGGCGGCGATCTGCTGATTAATCTCGGCGGGGATTGTGCTGTCGGGTATTCCAACGCGCTCGCCAATGTTGGCGTCGTCTGGCTTGGCGATTCCGGCGCGGTGGAAATCGGCTTCAATGCCACCAAGCCAGCGATCCCGACCGCAATCATTATGTGGGATGTCATGCAGAAACAATGGTGGTGCGATCACACGTTTAAGCAGGGAAATTACCTGCAATTCGACAACATGCCTCAGGGTATTTATTACATCTGGACGCTCACGCAGATCAGTCAGGCGGTTGAAGGCGATGTGTTCGTTCGCGCGGGAGTCGCATCGTAACCCGCCGTGATCCTGTAACTTGAACGGCGCTTTCCACGTATTAGGGAATGTAATGTGAAGTGAGGAGAAAAAGCTCATGTCCCGACGACTGTATCGCTCGCGTACCGACCGGATGCTCGCAGGCGTTTGCGGCGGCCTCGGCGAATATTTCGGCGTTGACCCGACGATTGTGCGTTTGCTGGTAGTTTTGCTGGCGCTGGCAGGCGGCCCCGGCGTGATCCTCTACATCATTCTCGCGCTGATCATCCCGGAAGCGCCGTTTTAAGATGGCGGTTTGGGCGAGCGGCGCCGCCTATGAAGCTTATATCGGTCGCTGGAGCCGTCCAGTTGCGCGCGAATTTCTGAGCTGGCTGGCTGTTCCAGCGCAAAGCGTCTGGCTCGATTTAGGCTGCGGCACGGGAGTGTTGAGTCAAACGATTCTCGCCTTCGCTGCGCCGCGTCAGGTGCAGGGCGTTGATCGCTCGGAGGCGTTTATCGGCTACGCGCGCCAGCAGGTTGTCGATTCGCGCGTGTCTTTTCGTGTCGGCGATGCTCAAAGCCTGACCGACGCCGACGCGACTTATCAGGCAGCGATTTCCGGTCTGGTGCTCAACTTTGTCCCCGCGCCAGATCGGATGATCGCGGAGATGATGCGCGTCACGCAAACTGGTGGCACGGTCGCGGTCTACGTCTGGGACTACGCCGATCAGATGCAGATGCTGCGTTATTTCTGGGACGCCGCCGTGATGCTCGATCCGGCAGCACGCGATCTGGACGAAGGTCGTCGCCGCTCGATCTGCAACCCGGAGGCGCTGTCCGCACTTTTTCGTGAAGCGGGTCTGAGCCATATTGAAACTCGCGCCATCGATGTGCCGACGATTTTTACCCGTTTTGACGATTACTGGCTGCCCTTTCTCGGCGGGAACGGGCCTGCGCCGACGTACATCACATCCCTGAGCGAAGAACACCGCACCACCCTGCGCGAGCGTCTCCGCAGCCAACTTCCCATCGAAACGGACGGCTCAATCCACCTGACCGCGCGGGCATGGGGCATACGCGGCATCGTCTCAGGGTAAAATTTCCAGCATATCAATCGAAAAGTCGCTGAGCGACTTAAGCACGATGTCGGCCTGCGCGAGCAAGTCGTCGCTCAACGGGAAGCCGGGACTCGGTACGGCAATGGCGCGCATCCCTGCCGCCTTGAGCGCGCGCAGTCCATTACCCGAATCCTCGATGCCGACACAGTGTTCGGGATAAAAGCCGAGCTTCTGCGCTGTCGTCAGGTAGATTTCGGGATCGGGCTTGCCCCGGTGCATGTCGTCACCATAGATCATCAGCTTAAACACCTGATCAAGACCTGTCAGCTTCATGACTTCCTGAATCACCGAGGTCGGTGAGCCGGATGCCAGCGCGACCGGATAAGCCGCCGCCGATGCGCGCACCGCCTCAATCGCGCCGGGCAGCACGGGCAGCTTGACCTTGAGCCGGGCGTTCACCCCACCGATCACCTCGCGCATGATGTCGTCGAGCGGCATGTCCTCCAGATGCAGGCGCTCCTGCATCACCCGCGCCCATTCAACCGTACTGCGCCCCATCGCCGTGCGCTGGTCATCGAACGTCCACTGCTTGCCGCGTTTCCCGGCGAATTCCACGCGCGACTGCCACCAGTATTCCTCGCTGTCCACAATCACGCCATCCATGTCGAAAATGACCGCTTCAATCGGCATCGGTTTGTCCTTTCCAGCCGCTCGATTATCACCTGCTTGAACGCCCCCGGCAACTGCGGAAAAGCGTGCTTTCGCAACGGTTCGTGAGAAGCTACAGCCTCTTGTGTCGATTGTGACAAGTTGTGCTACAGTATAAGAAAATCATCAATTCCAACCTTCTCAACAGAGGATTCTCGACTCACTTTACAGGTATTTCGAATACTTCGGAGATCAGTGATGCGTCGAATTGTCATCTTCATCGGGTTTTTACTGTTAAGTCTGGTGATTGCGACCAGCACTATCGCTCAGGCCGCCACCTGCTCGGACGTGGTGAACAAGGCGCTTCAGGATTTGAGCAGCACGTGTGAGAATATGCAGCGCAACAGCGCCTGCTACGGCTTCAATCACGTGATGGCAACTTTTGCCGATAGCCTCACACCTTCGGTCTTCAACCAGCCCAATGATCGCGTCGATCTGGCCTCGCTGCAAAGCATCACCACCTCGCCGCTCGACGTGCAGACCTCACAGTGGGGCATCGCCGTGATGAAGGTGCAGGCCAACATCCCGGACGCCCTGCCCGGTCAGGCCGTGACCTTCCTGCTCTTTGGCGACGTTCATCTGCAAACCGGCGTCACGGCGGGCAGCGGCGAGAAACCGATGCAGGCCGTCTACTTCACGACGGGAATTGGCGACACCAAATGCACCGACGCGCCCTCCTCCTCGCTGATCATTCAGGGGCCGAAAAATCTAACCGTCGATTTGAGCGTCAATGGCGCAAAGGTGAAATTCGGCTCGACGCTGATTTTCCGCTCCACGCCCAACAGTTCGATGTCGTGCGGCGTGCTCGACGGCGAAGCCCTCGTTGGCCCCGACCAAACCCGTATTCCGAACGGTTTCGCGGCGCGTGTTCCGCTCGACTCATCGCTCAACGCCAACGGCGACTGGGGCACAAATCAAACGATCAGCGATCAGGATGCCGATCAACTACAAGTGCTGAAAGACCTACCACCGGGAATTTTGAGTTACACGCCTGACGTGCCGACCTCACAGGAAGTCAATATCATGGGCGCGCTCGACGCGAAGCTCGTGCTGGCGCTTGATCCCCACGTCATGCGCGATCTGGTACATATCCTGATCGCGGAAGGGGCAACCGCAGAAGGCGTGGCGATCTGGGATGTGCCGACGCTGCGCGCCTTCGTCGCCAACAATGCCAGCAAGTACACGCAAACGGCGACCGAGACTCCCAGCGAAACTGGGACGTCTGCCGCGACCACGCAACCGGAAGCGACCGAACCGCCGTCACCAACCGCTACGCTGCAAGGTGTTTTGAACGCGCTTGATACTTATATAGCTCAACAGGCAAGTTAATGTGGCGACTCGAAGTCATCTCTCACATTCCTGAATCGCGTTCGCACCAGACGCCGATTCTGTTTCTGCATGGGGCGTGGCACGGTGCATGGGTCTGGGAGGATTATTTCCTCCCTTACTTTGCCAAACAGGGCTTCGCCGTTCATGCTCTCAGCCTGCGCGCGCACGGCTTCAGTGAGGGAAAAGACTTTCTGCGCTGGGCGTCGATTGGCGATTACGTCACTGATTTGGTGCAGGTCGTCCGCTCGCTGCCCACGCCACCCGTGATCGTCGGTCACTCGCTCGGCGGGTTTGTCGTCCAGAAATATCTGGAGGATTACGACACGCCTGCCGCCGTCCTGCTTGCGCCCGCGCCTGCCTTTGGTGGCTGGAAGTTCACGATGCGCGCGCTGCGCAGCGATCCGGGGGCGTATCTGCGCGCCAGCGTTACCCTGTCGCCATACGCGCTGATCAACACGGTCGAACGCGCCCACACGACCTTCTTCTCGCCGCAGATGCCGCGCGAGCAGGTCGCCAAGCATTTCGCCCGGATGCAGGACGACTCGTTCCGCGCCTATCTCGATTTCGTCGCCTTCGCCCACCCGGACATCGAGCGCATCCGCGAACGCAATAAGCCGATGTTGATCATCGGCGGCGCGGCAGATCGTGTCTTCCCGGCAGAAGAAATTGAGGATTTGGGTAAGCTCTACAGCGCGGACGTAACCATGCTGCCCGATACCGCTCACGACATCATGCTCGAAGCCAGTTGGCAAACCGCCGCCGACCGGATGATCGCGTGGCTTAAAGAGAAAAACATCGGCTAACTAAAGCGTGATTGCATAGCGAAGCTCGTGCAGTTCAAAATCGTCGCGGGCTTCGGTTTTGCTCGCGCCATCGGCTGCCCAGCCGAAATGCTCGTAGAAGCCGCGCGCCTGAGTATTACTCGTCAGCACCCACAACGTCGCGTGCATGAAGCCATCCTCGCGCAGCAGACGGAGCGCCTCGTTCATCAGCGCAGCACCGATTCCCTGCCTCATAAAGGCCGAATCGACGTAGATGGCGTACAGTTCGCCTGACGATTCCCCCGCGTCCGCCTCTCGGCTCGCCCCGATGCCGCAAAAACCGACGATTTGATCCCCCTCGACAGCCGCCAGTGTCCGCGCTTTCGGACGTGGATTGCTCAGGTTCGCTTTCCAGGTCTGCGTGCGCTGCTCCATCGAGAGACTGTCGAGGAAGCGGTCGGGCATCTGCCCGCGATAGGCGTGCTGCCACGTCAGCACATGGACGCGCGCAATCCCCACCGCATCTGCCACGACTGCCGCTCGTATCTCTGCCATGAGGAAACTCCGCTCAAAGCGGTCATTATGCCTCGGCTTCCGCGACCTTGCGACAGCTTGTCGCACACTTACGGCAGGCTTGCGCGCACAACTGGCAGTGATCCTGCTCGTGCGAGGCGCATTCTTCACCGCACAGATCGCAGGCCATCGCGCACACGCGGCACAGTTCCGCCGCCAGATCGGATGTGCGCGTCAGGAAACGCGCACACAAGATACACAGGTCGGCACAGTCGCGGTCAGCGCGGATACACTCGACCATCATGCCGACCATTTCCTCACCGAGGCAGGCAGTCGCGCAGTTCTCGCAGGCGCGAGCACAGTCGAGGCAGTCCTGAATACACTGACGAACAGTTTCACTCACGTTAAGCATAGCGGCACTCGTCCTTAATTTAAGATGTAACTATTTTACATCGACTTGCACGCTTGTGCCATTCAGCCAATGTTCGTAAGGTTTGTACGGCAATTTGCGTCCCTTTTAAGGGCAGTCCGGTGATTGACAAGCGTTAGGCAGTCCGCTATAGTGTTGCTATTGAACATGACGAGAAGTTTTACAATGACTTGCTTATGTTGTTGCTGTCTGGAAGGGGGCGTTTAGCGAACTTCAGACGGCATAAAGTGTAACTGAACCATCCAGCCGACAGGAACGAAGGCGCGAACGCCCTGGTCGCAAGACCGGAGAATGTCCGCGCCTTTTTTGTTCCTGTCGGCTTTTTTCTTGATCGAGACGAGACGAGAGCACAAACAATGACTCTGAGCATCAACGATCAGACGGCAGCGAAGCAAAACGCAGGCCGCGAACTGGAGAGCATGATCGGCAACACGCCGCTGTTGAGCTTCCGCCAGATTACGGCACATCTGCCCGAAAACGTAGCGATCTACGCCAAAGCCGAGTGGATGAACCCTGGCGGCAGCGTCAAGGATCGTGCGGCAGCCAACATCGTCCGTGAAGGCGAGCGCAGCGGCGCGCTCCGCCCCGGCAAAATCATCCTCGACAGCACGAGCGGCAACACGGGCATCGCCTATGCCATGCTCGGCGCGGCGAAAGGCTATCGCGTCAAGCTGTTCCTGCCCGCCAACGCCAGCCGTGAGCGGATCACGATCCTCTCGGCTTATGGCGCGGAACTGGTACTGACCGATCCGCTCGAAGGGTCAGATGGGGCGTTACGAGCGGTGCGCGCACTGGTCGCCGCCGAACCGAATACCTATTTCTACGCTGATCAGTACAACAATCCGGCCAACTGGCAGGCGCATTATCAGACAACAGGTGTGGAAATCTGGCAGCAGACGCAGGGGGCGGTCACGCATTTCGTCGCGGGGCTGGGCACGACAGGCACGCTCATGGGCACGGGTCGCCGCCTGAAGGACTACAATCCCGACGTGCAGGTGATTGCTTTGCAGCCCGACTCGGCTTTTCATGGGCTGGAAGGTCTGAAGCACATCGCCAGCGCCATCAAGCCGGGGATTTACGACGAGTTCCTGCCGGATCGCCAGATCACGGTGGAAACTGAGATCGCTTACACGATGGCGCGGCGGCTGGCGCGCGAGGAAGGCTATCTGGTCGGGATCAGCGCGGCGGCGGCGATGGCCGGATCGCTGCGGATTGCCGAGGAACTCGCGGACAAGGGCGAGCCGGGCATGGTCGTGACGTTGTTCCCGGACAACGCCTACAAATATCTGAGCGAATCACGCATCTGGAGTGCGTAAAGCCGACCGCTTCGTCTCGATTAGCTCGATTAGCTGGTGTAGGGACGCGATAAATCGCGTCCGCGCATCTGTGTATCCCTCGAATATGCCCTATTAACGGACGAGACAAGTCTCGTCCCTACATGAACACCATCCAGGGATTACCCTATCCCTATTCAACGTGATGAACCGTTCACCTATCCGAAGGGACTTCACCAACTATTCCATCGGATAGGGTGATTCTGGCAATTTTCCGTTTAGAATTCCGTCTGTTCACGTGAGACGGGCTTCACATTGCCTGTTCGCACGCCGCTCGCGTCCTATTTTCACGCTGCCACAAGGGAACAACCGAATCCGCAGGCGAGGAACGCCAGGTTCCGATTAAATCAACGCCAAACATTCGCATGAAATAAAGGAGTCATAAGATTCATGTCTATCTTAACGTCGCCGCTTGGGAAAGCCGGAGAAAACCCGACTCCTCCTGCATCGCTGCCCCATCGGTTGTGGGATTTGCTCACAAGGCCCAACGCCAGGATTCACGAGCCAGACCAACGGTTGCAGGCGCGCTTTATTTCGGCGCTGCTGCTCGTGATTGTCGCTGCCATCACCGTGATCATCGCCAGCATCCTGATTGCGGGAACAGATTCGCCGACATCCAATTTCGTTTACGTGCTGATCGTCGTATTGGGCATCTTCGAATATGGCCTGAGCCGCACCGAACGGTCTGAACTGGCGATCACATTGTTTGTGATTACGGGCACGATCAGCGTGTTTATCCTCTACATGCTCGACCCGACGACGGCGACCGCCTTGTACTACATGGCGGTGATTGTGTTCGTATCAGGAATCATGCTCTCCGTCCGAACGACGACCATCCTTGTCGCGGTTGTGGTCGGTGGGATGATCCTGCTCTCGCGTCTGACGGGCTACAAGGCGCAAGCCTACTCGGTCATCAACTACGCGACCATGCTCTCACTGATCGTATTGGTGTTCGTCCAGTTCAGAAACACGCTGGAAAACACCCGGCGCAAGCAGATCATTGATGCGCTGCAAGAAGTCGAAACGCTCAATACGACGCTCTCGAAAACCAACAGCGATCTGCTGCGGGCGAACGCCGTCGCCAAAGAAGCGGCGCGCCTCAAATCGGAATTCATGGCGACCATGTCGCACGAGTTGCGCACGCCTCTGAATGCCATGCTCGGCTTCAGCGGAATTTTGCTTGAAGGCATGGGCGGCGAGTTTGACGACGAAGCCCGCCACATGATTGTGCGCATTCAGCAGAACTCCGAACGCCTGCTCAAGCTGATCAACGACGTGCTCGACATCGCCAAAATCGAAGCGGGACGGATGGATCTCGTCTCCGTGCCGATGAGTCCGCGTAAACTGGTCGATGGCTGGAAGTCGCAGATGGGCGTGCTGGCCGAGCGGAAGCACCTGCAATTCATCACCCAAATTGACGACGACCTGCCGGAGCAGCTCTTTGGCGACCCGGAGCGCCTCAGCCAGATTGCCATCAACCTGCTCTCGAACGCCTTCAAATTTACGGAAAGCGGATCGGTCACGCTGGCGCTGCATCGTGATGACAATGCGTGGCAGATGCAGGTGATCGACAGCGGCATCGGCATTCCGCCGCACGCCATCAACTACATCTTCGACGAGTTCCGCCAACTGGATGGCTCATCGACCCGCGCCTACGGCGGCACGGGGCTTGGGCTGGCGATTGTCCGCAATCTGTGTCGCATGATGGAAGGCACCGTTCAGGTCAGCAGCAAACTGAACGAAGGCAGCACCTTCACCGTCACGCTGCCGCTGCGCCCTGTGATCACCGAACCCACCACACCTATCGCGGAGGTGAACTGATGACGACTATTCCGCGCAACGTTTTAAACGGCTGGGATGTGCTGGTCGTGGACGACGAACCCGACAGCCTCGAAGTCGCCAGCCGCCTGCTCCGTCACTATGGCGCGCAGGTCAGGACGGCGATCAATGGCGAGGAAGCGCTCAATGCCGTTCGGGAACGACGCCCCACCATTGTCGTCTCCGATCTCTCCATGCCGGTTCTGGATGGCTGGGGGCTGATCTTCGCCCTGAAGCAGAACCGCTCCACCATTGATCTGCCTGTGATCGCCCTGACCGCGCACGCGATGGTCGGCGACCGGGATCGGGCGATCAGCGCTGGCTTCCATAATTACCTGATTAAGCCGCTCACCCCATCGACCTTTATCAAGGATTTGCTGCGTCTGCTCGTGGAAATCCCTGAATTTGCTGAACCGCTGAAGGAGTACGCAAATGTCTGATTGGCACGTTCTGGTTGTTGAAGATGATCCCGATGGTCAGGAAGTGGTGACGCGCATTCTGCGCCATCACCGCATCACGACCGATGTCGCGCCGACCGCTGAAGATGCGCTCACCATGCTGGCGACGACCCGCTACGATCTGGCGGTGATCGATCTGGCGCTGCCGAC
>DASZXN010000365.1:0-5429 GCA_035545875.1 Phototrophicaceae bacterium | reverse complement strand
CGAAAATGCTGCGCGGTCATGAGCATCTTGCCGGATTCGTCGCGGGCGGCGATCATCTCGCGGATCAGCGCGGGATTAGGCGCGAGCGGCTTCTCGCAAATGACGTGCTTCCCGGCTTTCAACGCGGCGACGGCCAGTGGTGTATGAAAATTATTCGGCGTGCAAATGTCAATAATGTCGATAGACGGGTCGCTGATCAGGTCTTCGGGATGAGTCGTGATTTTGTCGACGCCGTACTTTTCGCTCCACGCGAGCAGCGCTGGCTCCGCGACATCGCTGCCTGCGACAACCTCGGTGAGCGGATTGTCGACCCAGGCGGGCATATGTGTTTTCGAGATACCACCCAGGCCGATAACGCCAACTTTCATCTTGTCTGTCATGTTTATCTCCGTTAGTTCGATTTCGGCGCAACCCACGTTTGCAGACGATTGCCCTCGTACAGCGCTTCCATGACGGCGCTGCGATAAGCGGCTTCCTGAGCGCCGACCAGCGGCGCGTTGGCTTTTCCTTCAATCGTGTCGAGGAACAGGTCGAAGCCTGCGACCTGCTTTTCCGGTAGCTGCGTCCAGGGCGACTTGCCGTCCGCGCCTTCGACGTGCTTGCTCTGGAAATAGAGCTTGCCGTCAGCGACGTAGGCCTGCCCTTCCGTGCCAGAAATGGCGAACCAGACCGGATCGGCGACATCGACCCAACCCGCTGCCAGCGTGCCGACGACGCCGTTGCTGAATTGGAGCAGTCCCTCACCGGATTCGTCGCAGTCGCCGTAGCGTCCCGTGACGACGCGCAGGCTCGACGTGGCGCGATCCACACTGCCGAGGAACCAGAGCAGAATGTCGAGTGAATGCGTGCCGAGATCGCCGTATGCACCGACGCCCGCCTGTGAATAATCGGCCATCCAGCGCCATTCAGTATCGAACCAGCCGCCGAGCGATCCGCTGTGGCAGTTGGTGTGACGGATGCGCGTGATCTTGCCAAACGCGCCATTCTGAATCTGCTCGCGGATGAACAAATGGATCGGATCGCCGCGCCGGAAGTAGCCCGTCTGGAATTTCACGCCTGCCGCGTCAATCGCGTCAGCCATCTTATAGGCATCAGCGGCGGTGATGCCGAGCGGCTTCTCCGCGAAGATATGCTTCTTCGCGGCAGCAGCAGGCAGGATCAGTTCTTCGTGACGATTGGTCTCGGAGCAGATGACCACATATTCGATGGCGCTGTCATTCCAGACCGTCGAAAGGTCGCTGACGACCTGCGCGTTGAGTTCACCCGCGCGGCGCTGGGCGCGCTCGGCATCGTGATCCCAGACGTATTTAACCTGAATATCCGGGCGTTCCTTGATACGCTTGATAAAGCCCGGTGTGTGGATGTGCGCGCAGCCGATCAGCGCGATTTGTTTAGCGGCCATCAGCACCGCCTTGCACGTTACGATCCGCAGCTAATGTCATGATTTCTCCGTTAGACGCAAATTTATGCAATCAAGAGGTAAAGAATTAAAGCAGGCTGCCAAATATTCCATTTCGGCAGCACGACTCGTTATTTTAACAGGCACCTTCTGTAAATGCGTATTGCTCAGGTGGACTGTATGGACATATCAGCCGGGAATGTCTAGCGCTTGTTCAGGCAGAGAGTTGAGGAGCGCCCCTGATATAATAAGCGCGATTGGAACTATGGCTGAGAGAGGCAAAAACTGTGCCGCGCAATCGGTACGATGACTGGATTGACGACGACGAATACCCGGATGACCGTGATGTCGAGGAATTTGGCGACGACTCGCCAGTGGATTACGATCCGCGCACGATTGGCTACGTTGGCAAGGGGCGACCGGGCTTCTGGACACGACAGAAAATCATTCTGCTGGTGATCATTATGATTGTGCTGGCGGCGATTTTCCTGCCGCAGGTGATTGATCTGCTGCGGTAGAAATGGCGGACGCGATTTATCGCGTCCCTACAAAGAAATGTCCTGCTATGCAGGCTACTGAATTCGCCCGAACTCGTGTTCAAGTTGATCGGTGCTCATGTGGATCATCGTTGGGCGGCCATGCGGACAGGTCAGCGGCGACTGGGTACGCTCCAACTGACGGATCAAGCCCTGCATCTGCTCAAAACTGAGGATTTGGCCGGCTTTGACCGCCGCTGATTTGCAAACGCGCAGGACGATCTTGGCTTCAATTGAGTCCTCACCGGGTTTAGCGCCCTGCTCCAGATCATCGACGATTCCTGCAACCACTTCGACCGGATCGCTGTCCGACAAAATCGCGGGCACGCTGCGGATGATAAAGACGTTCGGGCCAAATGGCTCCAGCTCAAAGCCAAGCTCGCCCAGCAGCGGCAGATTCGCTTCAATCAGGTGTGCCTCGTCGGGCGCGACCTGCACCGTCTGCGCGGCGAGCGCGTATTGCGCAATCGTGTGCTGGCGCGCGAACTCTGCCATGAACTGCTCGTAGAGGATGCGCTCGTGGGCGGCGTGCTGGTCGATCAGGTACAGTCCGGCAGGCCCCTCGGCGACAATGTAGGCCGCGCCGATCTGCCCGACGACACGCAGCAGCGGCAGCGTGCGCGGCATGGTTGGCGCTTCCGCACCTTCGGGGATCGCGGTGGGATCAGATGATAGCTCACCGAGATGTTGGCGCGCGTGCTGACCGGGACTTTCGAGCGTCAAATCCATGTCCATCTGGCGATGCGGCTGCCAGGCGTTTTCGTCATGGGTGTAATGATGACTGCGCAGCGTCGGCGTTTGCGCCTGATCAATCACGGCGCGGCGGACAGCGCGCTGAACCGCCGAAAACAGCGCATCCGGGTCGCGGAAACGGACTTCGGCTTTGGTTGGATGAACGTTCACGTCTACGTCTTCCGGCGCCAATGTGATCATCAGCACGGCGACGGGGAAGCGCCCCGTCATCAGCAGCGTGTGATACGCTTGAATCACAGCATAGGTCAGGCTGGAGTCCTGAATCCAGCGCCCGTTGACGAACAGCGTGATTTTGGAGCGATCCGCGCGGTTGAGGCTCGGCGCAGAGGTGTAGCCGTAAACGCGAATGTCGGCCTGCGTGTCGTCCACTTCGAGCATGTTCTTCAACTGATCCAGCCCCATCGCGTTGACGATCACGTCGGCGAGGCCGCCCGCGCCGTTGGTGCGGAAGATCTCGCGCCCATCCTGTTCCAGAATGAAATGGACGTTCGGATAAGCCATCGCGTAACGCGAGATGATCTCGGCGATGTGGCGCTTCTCGGTCGTCTCTTTCTTCATGAATTTGAGGCGTGCGGGCGTGTTGAAGAACAGGTTCTCGACCGTGATCACGGTGCCGCTGGGCGCACCCACCGAGCGCTTGCTCTGGATGCGCCCGCCGTCAATCGCTAAAGCGGTGCCAACCCGATCATCGCGGTGGCGTGTCGTGGCGGTTAGCTGGCTGACAGCAGCAATGCTCGCCAGCGCCTCGCCGCGAAAGCCGAGCGTGCGAATGGCGTAGAGGTCTTCGGGCTTTTGCAGCTTGCTGGTCGCGTGACGCATGAAAGCGACTTCGACTTCGCCTGCCGGGATGCCGGAGCCGTCGTCGCTGATCTGGATACGCTTGCGACCATCGCCTGTGAGCGCGATGTGAACGTGGGTCGCGCCCGCATCAAGCGAGTTTTCAAGCAGTTCTTTAACGACCGACGCAGGCCGCTCGATCACCTCACCGGCGGCGATCTGCGCGACCACATCCTCGGCCAGAATTTGAATAGGCATGGCATTACCCTAGAAGAACACTTGTGCGCAGGATCGTAGCGCGAACAAGCGGCGTTTTCAATCGCCAGTTGTGTCCGCGACGACCAGATTCGCGCCTTTGAGGGGGATGCTGAAGGAGAAGGTGCTGCCGACGTTTTCGGCGCTCTCGACCCAGGCGTCGCCACCATGCCGCTGCGCCACGCTTTTGACGATGAACAGGCCAAGCCCTGTACCCTTGATGCGCTTATGCTCTGGTCGCGCTAGACGCACGTGACGTTGAAATAGCTGCTTCTGGTTTTCCTTGCTGATGCCGAGGCCGTTGTCGCGCACGCTGATGATCACGCTGCCTGCGTTGGTGATGGCGAGCGCGTCGATGTGACCGCCGTTGGGCGTATATTTGATGGCGTTGTCAACCAGGTTGGTAATGGCACGCTCGACCATGTTCGCGTCGGCGTTGATGATCGGTACGTCGTCGCTAACGGAGACAGAAATCGTCAAATCGGGCTTTTCCTGCGGAATCAGTTGATTGCTGACGACACGCTTGACCATCTCATTCAGGTCAACCTGTGAGCGCGACATCTCGTAAAAGCCGGTTTCGGGATCAAAACGCCCCGCATCCTGAATGTTATCGACCAGCGCCGTGATCTGGGCGATACCGGACTGCACTTTATCGGAGAACTGCGCCTGCTTGGTATTGAGCGGGCCGACCATACCCATCATCTCCGCGAAGCCGCGCATCGAGGTCAGCGGCGAGCGAATATCGTGCGAGACAATGCGGATAAACTCGGCCTGGCTGCGGTTGAGCTTCTTGTACTGAGTGATCGAGCGCTCGCGCTGAAGAACAATGATCAGCGCGTCGATCAGCGCGGCCAGCAAATCGCGCTTCGCGCCGCTTGGCATTGCCGTTGTTCCGAGAACCAGCGCACCGAGCAACTCGTCTTCTTCGCGCACGGGGCAAAGCAGCGTTGCCGTCTCGGAATCGACCGACATGCCGTCAATCTGTTCAAGCGTATCACTGTCGAGGTCAAAGTCGAGGGAATCGCCCGCGCTCAGGAGTGGATCGACGAACGAGATAAAGCTCACGGACGCGCCATGCGCGGCCTGCTGCGCCATCTGCAAGATCAGAGCGATACAGGGTTCGGCATTGGGATGGGTTGCAATCATGTGGAGTACATCGTGGAGTTGTTTTTGCTGCGTTTTGATCTGCATACCCCGGTACCTCAACGCTTAATCTCCCTTCCATTATAGCCGTCGTCAGCGCTACGGCGCAAACCTTACGGCTTAACGGTTTGCACCCTCAATTCTTTCATGCTAGACTTGAGCTATAACAATAATCTCTCTCAATTCGCGTCGGTGTTCAAACAATGGCTGAGAAAATTCTCGTAGTTGATGATGATATTGACAGCCTGAAACTGATCGGGCTGATGCTCCAGCGCAATGGCTATGAGGTCATCGCCGCGAATGCCGGGAACCAGGCGCTCACCCGCGCGGCCAGCGATCATCCCGACCTGATCATTCTGGACATTATGATGCCGGATATGAACGGGTACGAGGTGAGCCGCCGACTGCGCCGCAATCCTGAAACCCAGAATATTCCGATCATCATGTTCACGGCTAAGACGCTGATCGACGATAAAGTCGCAGGCTTCGAGGCGGGCGCCGATGATTACCTGACCAAGCCAACGCACCCGGCGGAACTGGCATCGCGGGTCAAAGCGATCCTGATG
>DASZXN010000364.1:0-6368 GCA_035545875.1 Phototrophicaceae bacterium | reverse complement strand
CAGCGTCAACGCCGAGGCTCAGGCGCTTGACGACATTTATCAGCGCGACTATCTGGCGGCTTCAGTCGATACGTCGCGTGAAGCGGGTTCGCGCACGGCGCTCAACGCCGCCGTCAAGCTGCTCGGCGGTGGAACGCTCGCGGAGACGCTCCTGTTACCGCCTGGCAGCGTGATCACGCGCGACGTGATCGCGCAGCGCTCGCCGAATTCATAAACGCAAGCAGCAAGCTACCCGATCTCACGTTCATGTGTAGACCGGCGGAGAAGTCATATGTCACAAGGAATACGTCAGAGGATTATCAAATACGCCGTCGCAGTAGGGATTGTCATTGTCGTCACGGCACTCAAGCTGGTCATTATCGCCCCTTTCGTCGGTAATCAGCAGTGGTTCCTGATGTTCACGGCGGCCATCTGCCTGAGTTCGTGGTACGGCGGCTATGGCTCCGGCGCGGTGACGGCAGTTCTGAGCGCGCTGTCGGCGGCGCTCTTTTTCGTGTCGCCCGCGAACGGCGCTGATCTCGCTTCACCGGCGATCCTGTTCCAGTTGCTTTTCTTCCTGCTGGAAGGCTTGCTTACGGTCGGTTTCACGGGAAACTTGCGCGAAACCCGCGCTAAAGCCGTCCGTGACGAGCAGGCCAAAGATGAAGCGCTCGCGCTGCTCGATACCTTTCAGGTCTATGCCCCGGTCGGGTTGGCCTTTCTCGACACCAATCTGCGCTACGTGCGCATCAACTACGCGATGGCCGAGCTTGCCGGGTTGACCCCGGCAGCGCACCTTGGACATACCCTTCAGGAGATTGATCCGGCGCTCAGCCAGCAGACGCTGAACAGTATCCGCGAAGTGTTAACGACCGGAAAGCCGCTGCTCGATCAGGAAGTCACGGTGACACGGCCATCGCTGCTGGGCATCAAGAAGCAGTCGTTCCTGACCAGTTATTATCGGATGCGTGGCGCTGAAGGGCAGACGATTGGGGTTGGCATCGTCATGCTGGACATCACCGAGCGCAAACAGGCCGAAGACACCCTGCGCGAGAGCGAAGCCCGCTTCCGCACAATGGCCGATGGCGCTCCTGTCATGATCTGGATGGCTGATACAGAGATGGCAGGCACATATTACAATCAGGTCTGGCGTGATTTCACCGGGCGGACAATGGAGCAGGAGCTAGACGACGGCTGGAAAGCCAGCGTTCATCCTGACGATCTTCAGCGTTTCACCGAGCTTTACACAACTGCCTCGCTTGCTCGTCAGCCTTACGAGCTGGAATATCGGCTAAAGCGCGCCGATGGCGAATATCGCTGGGTGCTCAATCATGGCGTGCCGCTGTTCACTCCACAGGGAATTTATAACGGCTACATCGGCTCGACTATCGACATTACCGAGCGGCGTCGGCTGGAAGCCGGACAGCAGTTCGTATTGGACGCGGGTGTCGCGCTGGTCTCGTCACTGGATTATGAAGCAACCCTCGGCACGGTCGTCAAGCTGGCTGTTCCTGAGATTGCCGACTGGTGCGCCATTGATCTGCTCACGCCTGAAAATACGATTCAGCGGGTTGCCGTCGCACATATCGACCCCGAAAAAGTCCGGTGGGCGTATGAAATCCAGCAGCGCTTCCCACCGACATTGAACTCACCCAATGGCGTCGGGTTGGTGCTGCGTACCGGGCAAACCGAGTTTGTCCCCGATCTACCCGCGTTGATGGCGCCGATTTACAACACACTGTCCGACGAAGTGCAGCAGATCATGGACAAGCTGCAAGCGGTCTCGGTGATCACTGCTCCACTGATCGCGCGCGGAAAAACCATCGGCGCGCTGACCTTTGCCACCGCCGAATCGGGACGACGCTACAACCAGATCGATGTACAGATTGCCGAAACGCTAGCGGCACGCGCGGCGCTGGCCGTTGATAACGCGCGGCTCTACGGCGAGTCGCGGACAGAGCGGGAACGCTTCCGCGTCACCCTGACCAGCATCGGCGATGCCGTGATCGCCACCGACGCGCGGGGACAGGTCAGCTTCATCAATCAGGTGGCGCAAGACCTCACCGGGTGGACGGCAGAGCAGGCGCTCAACCAACCGCTCGATGAGGTGTTCAAGATCGTCAACGAGCAATCGCGCCAGGCGGTCGAAAGTCCGGTCAAGCGCGTGCTGCGCGAAGGCGTGGTCGTCGGTCTGGCGAATCATACTGTGCTGATTTCACGATTGGGTAAAGAGACTCCTATCGACGACAGCGGCGCGCCCATTCCAGCCGACGACGGCAGTATCGGCGGCGTGGTGCTGGTCTTCCGCGACGTGAGTGAACGTAAACACGAAGAAGAACGCCAACAGTTTTTGGTCGAAGCCAGCGAACTGCTCAGTTCATCGCTGGATTACGAAACCACCTTAGCCGATCTCACTCACCTGATCGTGCCGAGGCTGGCCGATTGGTGCTCGGTTGATTTGCTGTCGCCGGATCGCCAGCAGCTTGATCGCGTCTCGGTCGCACACATCGACCCTGAGAAAGTCAAATGGGCTTACGAACTCACGCAGCGCTATCCTATCGATTTGAGCGGGCATGGCGGCCCAGCGACAGTCATCCGCACCGGAGAAACGTACTATCTGCCTGACATCAGCGAAGCGATGATCGAAGGGGCGGCACTCGACGCCGACATGTACGCAATCCTCAAGCAGCTTGCCCTGAGTTCGGAAATCGTCGTTCCACTGATCGCGCGCGGGCAAACGCTGGGCATCCTGACGCTGGTTTACGCCGAATCGAAGCGGCATTATACCCAGACCGAGATCGTGCTGGCGGAACAGCTTGCAAGTCGGGCAGCGCTGGCGGTTGATAACGCGCGACTTTACAGCGCGGCGCAGACCGAACGCGAGCGCTTCCGCGTTACCCTGACCAGCATTGGCGATGCGGTGATCGCTACCGACGCGGAAGGCAAGGTCAGCTTTATCAATCAGGTCGCGCAAAACCTGACGGACTGGTCAGACAGCGACGCGCTTGGTCAGCCGCTTGACGACGTGTTCAAGATCATCAACGAGCAGACGCGCGAACTGGTCGAAAGCCCGGTCAAGCGGGTACTCGCGGAAGGCGTAGTGGTTGGACTGGCAAATCACACAATTCTGGTCTCGCGCACCGGGAAAGAAACGCCAATTGACGACAGCGGCGCGCCTATTCCGGGCGATACCAGTAATACCAGCGGCGTCGTGCTGGTTTTCCGCGACGTGACGCAGCGTAAACTGGCCGAAAATCGCCAGCAGTTTTTGGTCGAAGCGGGTAATCTGCTGATTTCATCGCTGGATTACGAGACAACCCTGCGCCAAATCGTTCGGCTGGCTGTGCCGTCGCTGGCAGATTGGGCGGTCATCTATTTACGGGACGAAGACGGCAGCGTCCGGCAGGCCGAAGCCTATCATCTTGATCCTGAGAAAGTCGCGCTGCGGGAAGAAATGATGCGCCGCTATGTGCCCAGTCCTGATCACCCGCATGGGTATCCGCGTGTGTTCAGTACGGGCGAAGCGGAACTCCTGACCAATCTCGATCAGCAGATCGAAAGCATCGCCAGAGACGAGGAGCATCTGCGCTATCTGCGTGCAGTCGGCTACACATCAAGCCTGACCGTGCCGCTCAAAGAACGCGAGCGCATCTTTGGCGCGTTCGCGCTGGCAATGGCCGAATCAAAGCGAGCGTTTCACGCCGAAGATACGGCGCTGCTACAAGAGTTCAGCAAAATCGCCGGACTCGCTATCGCCAACGCGCGCCTTTACACCCGATCACAGGGAAACAATCCCTTAGCGCCCAACCAGCACGACGACTGAGCGTGCCTTGAGCACAATCTTTTTCTGACTGCTCAGGCGCGGCTCACTCCCAATGTCATGAACGTCGTCAGGGGCAGGTGCCGCCGTATCTGCAAACAGATACCAGGCTTTCTTTTTCGGCTGCACCGGCAGATCAAACGACTGATCCTCCCAGTGCATGTTCAGCGCGACGAAAATATCATCGTCCTGGGCCAAACCGCCCTTCGCATACGCGCCGCAGAGCATAAATGCCAGTGTCAGCCGCTCATCCTTCTGATCGCCCGCCAGCGCTTCGGTGCTGAACCAACTCAGATCGACACAACCGACGTTGTTGTAGTCTTCATAGCGGAAGTAGTAGCCGTTACGCAACGCAGGATGCCTGCGCCGAAACTCGATCAGCTTCTGGAAATAGCGCAGTAGATCACCATTCTTTTCAGTCAGTGACCAGTCGAACCACGAGATTTCGTTATCCTGTCGATAGCCATTGTTGTTGCCGTTCTGCGTGCGGGCAATTTCGTCACCCATCAGCAGCATCGGCACACCTTGACTGACAAGCAGCATGGTCACGGCATTTTTCATCTGCTGGCGACGCAACATGTTGATCGCCGGATCGTCGGTCGGGCCTTCCGCACCACAGTTCCAGCTATCGTTCTCATTGTGGCCGTCTTTGTTGTCTTCGAGATTAGCCTCGTTGTGCTTTTCGTTGTAGCTGACCAGATCGTTGAGGGTGAAACCGTCATGCGCGGTCAGAAAGTTCACGGAGGCAATCGGCCCGCGACCGGGATAAAGATCGGGCGATCCCTGAAAGCGCTGGATCACCTCTTCAACCAGCCCGCCCTCTCCTTTCAGGTATTTGCGCACGGCATCACGGTATTTGCCGTTCCACTCTGCCCAGCGACCATAGGCCGGAAACGAGCCGACATTATAAAGACCGTCGGCGTCCCAGGGTTCCGCAATCAGCTTAACATGCGCCAGCACCGGATCGTGTGCGATCATCTTCAACAGCGGCGGATCGGCCAACGGCATCCCGTTTTCAGCGCGAGTCAGCGCCGAGGCCAAATCGAAGCGGAAACCATCGACGTGATATTCGGCTGTCCAGTAACGGAGACAGTCAAGGATGAAATTGATCACGGCAGGATGATTACTGTTGAAGGTGTTGCCTGTCCCGGTGAAGTTATAGTAGTAACCCTCTGGTGTGAGGATGTAGAAAATGCGGTTGTCGATCCCTCGGAAAGATAGCGTTGGGCCATTCTCATTGCCCTCGGCGGTGTGGTTGAAAACCACGTCGAGAATGACTTCGATGCCGTTTTCATGGAGCGCCTTGATCAGATTCTTCAGCTCACTGACCTCGCCGCCCTGCGCACCCGACGCAGCAAATCCGGCTTTCGGCGCGAAGAAACAGACCGTACTGTAACCCCAGTGATTGACCAGCACCTCCCCGGTTTGTTCGTTCTTGCGCCAGTTATCAAACTCGTCGAAATCGAAAACTGGCATGAGTTCAACTGCGTTCACGCCGAGCGCCTTGAGATAGGGGATTTTCTCCATCATTCCGGCATAAGTCCCCGGATTTTGCACACCCGATGACGAGTGCGCAGTGAAATCACGCACATGTAGCTCGTAGATAATCAGGTCTTCAACAGGCGTATTCAGCGGATGATCATTCATCCAGTCGAAATATGGAGTGCCAATCCGCCCCCGATTCGGGAAGATACTTCCACTTTCATTATGCTGCTTCCAGACACCTCGGCCTGTGACTGACTTCGCGTAAGGATCAAGCACGATTTTGCTGACATCGAAACGAAATCCCGCTTCTGGTTGATTCGGCCCATCGAGCCGATAGCCATATTCGAACTCATCTGGGTTGAGACCTTCGATCAGCATCGAGAACATCGCTCCGACTCGGCAATCATCGGGAAAGCGAATTTCAACGACTGGATCATTCACTCCATGATGAAACAAAACGAGAGTGCAGCTTTCCGCATTGAATGAAAAAACCGAGAAATTCACTCCCTGCGGCACTATAGTCGCACCAGGAAGTAACGGATTGCCTAGAACGACCTTCAATTGCGCCTCATTGGATGTGGCAGTCTCAGGGCTGGGGGTCATGACGATGATTCCTTCTTTGTAGCTCAATTCGATGACAATGGGTCTAAGACATTCCAGTTAATTTTATGCGTAATTACATGAATTGAAAAGGGAATAGTTCGAGCGACTTAGCACAATCTCAACTTGTGCCGCGCATTCAAACACTTTCTTTACTGAGGAGAAATTTCGGAAACTTCAACCTTGACATGTTTTGAGGGGAAAAGTATACTGGCGCAAGTTCAGGGGACGTGGTGTAGCGGTTAACATATTGCCCTGTCAAGGCAAAGATCGCGGGTTCGAACCCCGTCGTCCCCGATTACGTACAATATTACAATCCGAAAAGTCCACCTCAACCGGGGTGGGCTTTTTGCTTTCTAATCCCACTGTAACGTGGTAATTCGGGCGCAGGGACATTGCTACCACACGGTCTCCACGAACCCAGATGCGCGCCACGATGAGTTGAAGTAGGTTTTGCTGAAGCTGCGGGTCGCCATTTGTTGCG
>DASZXN010000363.1:0-20338 GCA_035545875.1 Phototrophicaceae bacterium | reverse complement strand
ATATTCCTTCAACTGCTTGTGGAACTCGTCCGCGCCGCGCAGCGCGCAGGCCAAATCGGTGCAGACCTGAAGCCAGTACTTGCCCTTCGGCTTCTCGGAGTACATCGTGTAGAACCCGGCAATCGACGTGACCTGCGTCGGGTCAAGATCGCATAACTGGGCGACTTCGACAATCGACTCCGGCGTGACCCAGCCGTATTCTTCCTGCGCGATGTAGAGCAGCGGCATCACTGCCGAGCGCTTGACCGGGTATTTGGCGAATACCGCCTGAATGCGATCTGCGTATTTGTCTGCGAGCATAAATCGTTCCCTTATTGAAGGACTGAGGACTCAGGTTCGAGGACTGAGAAAAAGCATTTACTCAGTCCTCAGTCCTCATCGCTCAGTCCTGATCTTCAAAGTTCTATCGATCACTATCTCCAAGCACCACGTCCACGCTGCCGATGATGCCGATCAGGTCGGCGATCATGTGCCCCTGCGCGATCTTGCCGAGCGCGCTGATGTGCATGAACGACGGCGTTTTGAAATGGACGCGGCGCGGTTTCGTCCCGCCCGTGCCATGCAAATAGCAGCCGATCTCACCACGCGGGCTTTCAATCGCCACGTAGACTTCTTCGTCTGGCGCATCGTAACCCTGTGTCCACAGCTTGAAATGATGAATGACCGCTTCCATGCTCTGGCCGAGTTCGGCGCGCGGCGGCGGCACATACTTGCGATTGGTCGAGCGGAACGGGCCAGTCGGCAGCGCCTTAACCGCCTGCTGAATGATCTTCAGGCTCTCGCGCATTTCCTGAACGCGCACCCAGTAACGGTCGTACACGTCGCCGTGATCGCCGAGCGGCACGTTGAAATCGTACTGTTCGTAGCCGCTGTAGGGCATCGATTTGCGGATGTCCCAGTTGACGCCGCTGGCGCGAATGGTCGGGCCGCTCATGCCGAGCGCGATGCCTTCTTCCGGCTCGATCACGCCGATCCCCTGCGTGCGATCCACCCAAATCGGGTTGGTATTGAGCAGAGTCTCGTAGTCGTCAATTTTGGCCGGGAAATAGTCCATGAAGCTCGCCAGCGCGGGCAGGAAATCGGCGGTCAGGTCGCGCCACACGCCGCCGGGACGGATGTAGCTGGTCATCATGCGCTGACCGGAAAGCATCTCGAACATGTCGAGGATGAATTCGCGCTCGCGGAAGCAGTACAGGAACACGCTCATCGCACCCAAGTCCATCGCGTGCGTGCCCAGCCAAACGAGGTGGCTGTTGAGGCGCGTCAGTTCGAGACAGATCACGCGAATCGCCTGCGCGCGCGCCGGAACGTCCAGCCCGGTCAGCTTCTCGACTGCCAGCGCATAGACCATGTTGTTCGACATCGGCGCGAGATAGTCCATCCGGTCGGTGAGCGTGACGGCCTTCTCGTAAGTCTTGCTTTCGATGTTCTTCTCGATGCCCGTATGCAGATAGCCAATATCGGGCAGGCAGGTGACGATTTCCTCGCCGTCCAGTTCGAGCAGCAAACGGAGCACGCCGTGCGTACTCGGATGGTGCGGCCCCAGATTGAGCAGGAGCGTCTCGCCCGTAATCGCACGATCCGAGACGAGGCCGCGCAGTTCTTCAACGGTTCCCTGCCAGGGTTCCGGCTCGCGCTCGCCGAGCGTCGGTTTGCTTGGTGCAGGTGTTAACGTCATGAGATTTTCCCCTTACTCTTTCGCGTAGGGTTTGTACTTGTTGATCTCGTCCTTGTTGAACGAGAACATCGGCGTTTCGTAACCAAGCGGGTAATCGCGCCGCTGCGGATAGCCTTCCCAGTCGTCCGAGAGCAGCACGCGCCGCAAATCGGGATGGCCGAGGTAGGTGATGCCCATCAAATCGTAACTCTCGCGCTCCAGCCAGTTGGCGGCAGGCCAGACGACGGTCACGCTCGGCACGCTCGGATCATCCTCCGGCAGAAACACCTTGACGCGCAGGCGACGGTTGTAGAGCATCGAGTACAGGTGATAGCACACGCCAAAACGACCGGGGCGGGTCGCGTCCGGGTAGTAATCGACCGAGCTAATGTCCGAGAGGAAGTTGTAGACCAAGCCTTTGGTATCGCGCAGGTAGCGCGCGACTTTCACAATGTCGGCGGCCTTGACGATCAGCGTAGTTTCGTCGCGGAATTTGTGAACATCGAGAAGCGAATCCGGCAGAGCGAGCTTGATCGCCTCTGCCGGGTCAAGTGCGGCTGGAATCTGCATGGGTTAGTCCTTAATCAGTTCGAGCGCGCGCTCGCCGCGCACTTTCTCATGCAGGGTCAGAATACCGTGAATGAGCTGTTCGGGACGCGGCGGACATCCGGCGACGTACACATCGACCGGGATGATCTCGTCCACACCCTGCACGACGGCATAGTTGTTGTAGACGCCGCCGCACGAGGCGCAGTCACCCATCGACAGCACCCATTTCGGCGAGGCCATTTGGTCGTACAACTGGCGAATCACCGGAGCCATCTTGCGCGTCACGCGCCCGGCCACGATGATCAGATCGCTCTGGCGCGGCGAAGCGCGGTTGAGTTCCATGCCGAAGCGCGACAGATCGTAGTTCGAAGCCTGCGTACTCATCATCTCAATCGCGCAGCAGGCCAGCCCGAAGAGCAGAGGCCACATTGCGCCGGTGCGCGCCCAGTTCACCGCTTCATCGAGCGAGGTCGTGACCACGCCCAGATTGCCAAGTTTGGAAGAAATTACTCCCATTCTAGCGCTCCAATCTTCCATTCATAGATCAAGCCAATCGTCAGAATGAGCAGGAAAATGCCCATCGTGACGAAGGCGTACAGTCCCATGCCCCGAAACACTACCGCCCAGGGCAGAAAGAAGATCACTTCGATGTCGAACAGGATGAAAATCACGGCGACCAGATAGAAGCGTACCGGATAGCGGCGATTGGCCGGGCCAATTGGTTTCATACCGCTTTCGTAGGGATCGGTCTTACGGCTGGTCGGTCGCCAGGGGCCAAACAGACGCGAAATCACCATGATCAACGCGGTCACGGCGACCGCCACGACGATCAGCGCGGCAATAGGAGCAAATTCGTTCAGTGCCATCGGTTCAACCCCGGCTGAAAAATCATTTGTTCAATTTGGAGCAAATAAGTAACCCAAGATTAACATGGCGGCATAGGAGTGTCAAGCAAATTCCGCACCGACCATGAACCATCAAAAAAACAGGGTTACCCCGCTCGCCATAACCTTATTTTACAACCAGAAACACACGGATAAATGAGAATGGTCGGATGCCATTTGACCACCACGCCAGCCATCGCTATAGTGAGCAGAAGCATGAACGAAGGGGCTGAAAATGCCACGAACCGAAGCCGCCAACCAGAAGCTCCGTGAAGCGCAGCGGACGAAAATTCTCGACGCCGCCCGACAGGTCTTTGCGCGCAAGGGCATGGCAGCGACGATGACCGACATCGCGGAAGCGGCAGAGGTCAGCCAGGGCTTGGCCTACCGCTACTTTGCCAGCAAAGAAGTGATCGTCAGTGAACTCCTCCACCGGACGACCGAAGCGGGTGTGCCGGAGTTTCAGGATTTCATGACGATGCCGGGAACACCCGGCGAACGGCTCCGTCGCCTGCTCGCGCTGATTTTCCGCTATGGGCCAGAGCGTCTCGAATACTATCAGGTTTTCATTCAGGCGCTGGAGGACAAGACCCTGCCCCCTGACCAGCGTGAACTGATGCTGCGGCGCGGCCTCGGCTTTCAGTCGCTGATCCGCCAGTTGATCATCGACGCGCAGGCCAGCGGCGAAGTCGCGCCCGGCGACCCGGAACAATACGTCATTTTGCTGATCGCCCTGTTCGACGGCCTCTCGCGCCAGACGTTGCGCGGCGCCGAACGCCTCAAGGATCACTACCCCGACGTAGACATCATTCTGAAGATGCTCAAACCCTAAACGCCGCTTGACTCCGCCAATTTCGCACCTATAATTTTCAAGTGAATGAATTGTTCATTCAAAAGGTGCGCAATGTCTCAAAACGATCAACTTCGTCCGCAGGTGAAATCCGTTCCGAAGCGACTGTTTCTCAGCCTCGCCGTCGGCGGCCTGCTCCCCCTGATTCTCTATACGCTGCTCCGCCCGCTCGTTGCTACGGACACGATTGCCCTCGCCATCGCTGGCGGCGTTTCCGTCCTCTGGACGCTCTTTCAATGGCTGCTGCGCCGCCGCATCGACTGGATCAGCGGGCTTTCGGTGCTGGGCTTCGGCATCGCCATCGGCCTTTCGATCCTGACGGGTGGCAGCTCGCTCGCCCTCGAACTGCGTGAGGCCGTCGTCGCCAGCATCCTCGGTCTGGCGCTGCTGATCTCGGTGCTGCTCGGTCAGCCGCTGCTCACATTGATCCCGAAACTGCTGACCCAGCGTGATCCAGCGTTGGCAAGCCGGATCGAGGCGCGCAGCAGTAATCCGGCCACGCGCAAGCGTCTGACTTTCTCGACGGTCGTGCTTGGCCTCGCGCTGTTTGCCAAAGCCGCCATCGATCTCGTGCTGGCGCTCACCCTCTCGACGCCAGATTTTCTCACCACCTCGAAAATGATCAACTGGGCGATTATCGGCGGCATCGTTGTGTTCATGTGGTGGATGCGCAGTCGCGCCGGAAACATCAGCGGTCACACCAGTTAACTCAGCAACCTCCGCATGACGCTCCCAATCAGAGAAAGGCTTATTCACATGACAACTGACAGCGTAAAGACCAATACGCTGCGCGTTCCTGGCGCGTCACTCTACTATGAAGTGCGCGGTTCCGGCCCCGTATTGCTGATGATCGCGGCAGGCGCGGGCGACGCCTCGGTCTACAGCGCCCTGTACGATGTGCTGACGCCGCAGTTCACCGTCGTCACCTATGATCGGCGCGGCTACACGCGCAGCCCGCTCGATCATCCTGATCAGCTTTTTGAGATGGACACCTATGGCGACGATGCGGCGGCAATTTTGAAAGCCGTCACCAGCGAGCCTGCGAATGTCTTTGGGTGCAGTATCGGCGCGATGATCGCCCTCAACCTGACGACACGCTGTCCCAATCAGGTCGGTACGTTGGTCGCGCACGAGCCGCCGATCAAGCAGATCATGATGGCAGAGGGCTTCCCGAATCTTGGTCAGTTGAACCGGGAACAGGGGCAGGAGGCGGCGCTCAAGCAGTTCATGGCGGCGATTGGCATCGCCCGCGAAGGCAAGGCCATCAACGTTGATGCTCAAACCGCCGAACGTGCCGCGCATAACCGCGATGCCTGGTTCAAGTACGACGTTCCGGCGGTCGCACATTACGACGTGGACATCGAGAAGCTGAAAACCGTGCCGACGAAAGTCATCGTCGCGGGCGGGCGCGATGGCAAAGCGTTTATGCCCTATAAATGTGCCGTCATGCTGGCGCGGGAACTCGGCACGACCGTCGAGGAGTTCCCCGGCACGCACGCGGGCTTCGTCGATTATCCGGTTGAATACGCCGAGCGTCTGGTTGAAGTTCTCAGCAAGTAGGGACGGGATTTATCCCCTCCGCTCCCTCAATTTGCAGAGCAGATATGTTGTAGGGGCAGGGCTAAACCCTGCCCGCACAACCAATGCCCTGCACGGTTTTTCCTCCCCTCCCGAACTTGTGCGGGCACCCGCTTGTGTGCTGAGAAGGAACGAGGGTGAGCGGTAGCTTAATCGCCGATTTCGCTACGCACCGTGCTGGCAACAGTCGGTTGCACGCTCGTATGGCCTGAATACGCCAGCGCCAGCGAAATCAGACCTGCGATGACATAGCCAACCGCCAGTGGCAGCATCGAATCAACCAGAAAAGTATTGATGATCGAGCCAAGCATTGATCCGATCACGAAGAAGGATGTGCCATAGATTGCTGCCGCCATCCCCGCATTCCCCCCCAGCCGTTCCAGCGCCAGCGCGCTGCTGTTGGGATCAACCGCGACGTAGATGCCTTGCAGCAGCGCAACCACCGCAAAAAAGACCAGGATGTTGGGCGTCCCGCGTCCGAAGAGGGTCAGGCCAAGCAGCAAGCCTGCCCAAATCAGGTAAGCAGTTAAGAAACCGCGCAGCGTTCGCCGCGAGCCAAAACGTCCAATCAGGCGCGTATTGGTGAAGGTGAAAATTGCCATCGTGATCCCCACGCCCGAAAAAATCCAGGCAAACAGCTCAGGGCGACCATAAATTTCACTGATCATACGCTCCGAACTGCTGACATAGACGCTGAACGGCGAAAAGAGGATCGTGGTAATCGCCGTATAGACGACGAACACCCGGTTTCCAGCCACCTGTCGCGCGGAACGGGCGATGGTCGGCAAATCGAGGCTGAGGCGGCGTTCTGCTGGCAGCGATTCATGCAGGCGAAACGACCAGACACAAACCAGGATTCCGACCACTGCGGGCGTGAGGAAAACCACCTGCCACGAGGTTATCGTCAGGATAGCCGATCCAATCAGGGGAGCAATAATCGGCACAAAGAGAAAAATGGTCATAATAAACGACATGGTACGCGCCATTTTGTCGCCAGCGAAGCGATCCCGCACGCTGGTGAGCGCACCGACGCTGAGTGCCGCCGCTCCCAGTCCGGCGACAAAGCGAGCAACCAGAATCAAGCCGAGAGTCGGGAGCAGCGCTGCGCCCAGACAGCCGAGGATATAGAGGACGAAGCCGGTTCTCAGGATCGGGATACGACCATAGCGATCCGCCAGCGGGCCAAAGACAATCTGCCCAACTTGTCCGAGGAAAAAGAAGGTGACGATGTTTGCGGTCATCGTAGAATCCGCGCCTAAGCCGAAATAGGTGCGCAGTTCGCCAAAGGCGGGCAGCATAATATCAATCGCTAAGGCGGTCAGCAGCATGATGCAGGCGACCAACGCGATGAACTCGACCGAGCCAATCTCTTTTTTGTTCTGCATACGCCTCTATGACTGTTCCGTACCTTTTAATGAGTACATATGTTCTAATGAAAGAGTTTAGCCTGTCCGATTTAGCAGGTCAAATTTTCGCGTCAGCGTTTAAGGGGCTATCGCTGAACAGCAGGTGTACAGCGTCTTGGTAGATTCAAGTCCATCGCTTGATTAACACAGCGAACGCGCTTCGTAGGGGCACGCTATCGGAGTGTTGAAAAAGCCCCCACGCTCAAGCCCTCGCCCTCAGGGCGAGGGCTTTTAATTCTCTGAAGTCCTGTTTTTCCCCTTCTCCCTGAGGAAGAAGGGGCAGGGGATGAGGGCAAAACGACTGGACGGCGTGCCCTCTTTCCCTGATCTTGGCGTACTTGGCGATTCAATCCCTTTTTGATTTTTCGACTTGATCTTAGTTTGGCGGCAGCTTCATTTTGATTTTCTACCCCACCCGATACCCTGTCTTTTGCAACTGATAGGCACGTTCATGCAGATCAAGGATGTCCTGTACGACCAGTTCGCGGTTCTGCGCGTGCTGGAATACGACTTCTGGCCCAATGCTGAAGAAGTAGTGCGATCCAGCGACCACGCGTGTGTTCGAAGCCGGAAATTCGAGCTTACTGAGCATATCCATCATCGGCAGCAGGCCCACCAGCGGATCGCGGTGGCCGAGTGTCACGCGAAAGGTGTCCCACTGGCGCGGAATCTCGCGGTTGTTGAGCAGCCCCATCGCCATGAAGGTCGTCGCCGTCGTTCCCCGTGAGGTGTGCGCATATTGATTGGCGTGAATCTGGCGCACGTTGGCACTCGCGCCGACCGTCAGCGCATCGAGCACCTGCGGCTTGATTGCCCGCTCGATGATCTCGAATACGTGGATGCGGTTGACTAATCCGATGCCAATGCCGAGCGCGGTGTAGAAGATTTTCTTGACCTCATCGTCGAGCAGCAGCGCCGGAGCGAGCGCCAGCCGGGTCGCCTCACCAACGCGCCAGTTGATCGGGTTGAGGTAGAACAGCGCCGCGCCGCCCATGCTGTGCCCGACGAAGTTGATCACCTTCAGGTTCGCCTCTCCCGGCTGGCGGCGAATCTTCAGCACGTCGATCAGCCCTTCGATCACGCGCATGTCGGCGGGCGGATTGCAGTTGTCCAGCGACGGCGTTTCGACAAACGGTGAATCGCCAAAGCCATTGTGATCGACCGAGATCGCCACGAGGCGCTGCTTGCTCATCGTCACCACGAGGCCGGGGATGCTCTCCCAGATGGCGTGATTGCCTGTCCAGCCGTGCATGAAGATGATGTAGCCGTTCACATCGCTGATGTGATCGACAAGTTCGTCGTCGGAGGTCGCGCTGTTGTCTGCCCACAGCACTTGAAAGACCAGATCGCCTAACCCGGCGGACAGCAGCAGCGCACGGCCATCGCCCGCAGCGATTACCCCCTTGCTGACCAGTTCGCTCAGGCGATAACAGGCGATTTGCGTCCCCGGCACGTCGCCTTCGCCACGATAGAAATAGCTTTTTACCCAGGGTAAAAGTATCTGCTGGTGCGCCATCCGCCGAACATCCTCGCGCCGCATCCGATTTATTACGATTATAACCTGATGTGATACGTCGCGCGGCGCTGCGTATCATTAATCAATGGACGCGCAAAACATCTCCACCCCACCCAAAACCGTTGACTGGGAAGTCTTCTACTGGCAGTGGATGCCGCGCGTCTACAACTTCTTTCGCTACCGTACTGGCGACGACGCGCTCGCGGAAGACCTGACGGCCACCACCTTCACGAAGGCATGGCGCTCGCGCGCGCAGTATTCCGACGATCTGAGTGCCTTCTCGACATGGCTGTTCAGCATCGCGCAGAACGTCGCCGTCGATCACTTCCGGCGGCAGCGTTTTCACCTGCCGCTCGACGCTGTACCGCACCTGATCGACCCATCACATTCGCTCGACGAGATCGTGCAGAAGCGCCGCGACTCCGCTCATCTGGCCGCTCTGCTCGCCCGGCTTTCCGCCCGTGATCGTGAACTGATCGCGCTCAAGTACGGTGCGGAACTGACAAATCGCGCGATTGCCAAACTGCTCGGCATGAGCGAGTCGAACGTCGGCACGTCGCTACACCGGATTATTCAAAAGTTACGCAGTCAATGGGATCAAGAGCCATGAACGACGATTTTCTCCGTCAGTATCGTCAGGAACCTTCGGAAGCATTCGGCAACGCACTTTATCAGCGGCTTGCCGATCTCGACGAACCGCCCGCGCCGATCACCTTACCACCGCAACGTAAACGCTCGCCGCGCTTGCTGGCGCTGGTCGCCGCGCTGCTGATCGTCATCGCGGTCGGTGTTGTCACGCTGGAAAGCCGCAATCGCCCGCTGACAGCAAACCTCGCACAGATCGATACGCGCCCGCCCCTGAGCGATCTCGTGCCGATCACCGCGCAGAACGCCGCACAAATCAGCCAAATCGCCAGAGTGGGTCGAGGGCGCGCCGATGCGGTCGCGTGGTCGCCGGATGGCACGCTGATCGCCGTTGGCGTATCGAATGGCGTTGCCCTGTATGACGCTGATCTCAAGAACGCGCCGCGTCTGCTGCGCACAACCCACGACTCGTATCTGCGTCCTGTGAGCTTCAGCCCAGATGGGAAGCTAATCGCCACTGGTGACGGCGCGGCAGTTCGTATCTGGGAAGTCGCCACTGGCGCGCAGCACGCCCTGCTCGACGTGAACCCTGAAGCTTATTTGGACTCAATTCAGTTCAGTCCTGACGGTCGTTGGCTGGCGGCTGGCGGCGCGCTGGGTACCGAGGAAGGCATGGCAATATATACATGGGATGCGCAGGCGGACAAACTCGTCGGCAAGGTGGAAGCTCAAGACACACATTCCGTGCAGGCCATCGCTTTCAGCCCGGACGGACAGATGCTGGCGGTGCAAACAGACGCCGGAACATCGGCTTACGATCCGACGCTGACAAAGCCGAAATACATCGACTACACGCCGCTCGATTCCGGACGTGGCCTCGCCTTTAGTCCGGATAGCAAAACGCTGGCAATCGCACACAGCAACGAATTCGTGCTGATCGACACGACCACGCTCAAGTACAAGCAAACCGTGACTATCCGCGAGGACAAAACGGCTAATCTCGCTGGACTCGTTTATAGCCCGGATGGTTCGCTGATCGCGCTGGCTGATCGCAGTTACGGGACGCTGACGTGGGATACGAAAAAAAGCATTTTTGTCATCCCGCCGACGAAGGTGATCTACTGGCGCGACCTATCCAACGTCGCTTTCAGCCCGGACAGCCAGCAGATCGTCACGAGCAGCGACGGCAGCAACGTCGTAGTGACCGATGCCCATACTGCCGCCGTCATTGCCAGCCGAGTCGATTATGACGATTCCGTCGCTGGACTGACGATCAATCCTGATAACGTCACAGTGGCAAGTTATGGCTATGACGGCAAGCTGCTGCTGCATAATCTGCAAACCGGTGCGCTGATGAAGGAAGTTCCTTTCAGCGGCACTTATATCACCCAGATCGCTTTCAGCCCGGATGGAAATCTGCTGGCCTACAGTGGTTTTTCCAGTCCGGCACATCCGGGTGGAGCAATCCAACCGCTGGGGATTCAGGTGGTCAATTGGCAAACGAATGCGCCTTCTTCCACCATCGACATCACCGATAATCCCTATTTTGTTTTTACCTCGGATGGCCGGATCATTGCTTACGACAAAAACTCAGAATATCTCGCCTGGTGGGACTTGAGCCAGCCGACGATGCCGCACACGTTGATCTCAGACGTGATTGAAGAGCCACAGGAACTTCGCCTCAGCAGCAATGGAAACACGCTGGTCGAGTTCAAGTTCGGAGATGACATCAACATCTACAACACGGCGACCGGGAAAAAGACGGCGATCCCAGCATCATCTGGCTATAACACCAGCATCGCGCTCAGCCCCGATGGAAATCTGCTGGCAGCGATCCGCCTGAGCAGCACCAATACATCGCTGCTCACGACCTTCGATCTGCGCACGGGTAAGCAGTTGATGACCGTCCAGTTCCCAACGCTGTCGCTCGGTCGGGCGACCTTCAGCCCGGACAGCAAGCTGCTCGCGGTGATCGGTGCTGGCCTGTTCGACATCTTCACGCCGGACAACCCAACGCCGATTTACAGCGGTGCCGACCGTGACAGCTCCGGCACCAACGTGACCTTCAGCAACAATGGGCATTTCATCGTTACGGGTGATTTGGATGGCGTCATTCGGGTATGGGGAGTTTCGTCGGACGCGACGGCACAGCCCTAGTTACGGATGCTCGACCCGCAGCAGTTGATCGCAGGCCGGGTTGTTGATCATCACGCTCGCGCCGTCCGGCCAATGCACGCGCACCCGGTTGACCTGCGTCTGCCGAGCGAGGCCAAAATGCGCGACTGGCTCCATCTGGCACAGGTAGCCGCTGCCGGCGTCAATCGCGCGGCGCTGAGTGTGACCGAACGTCTCCAGCACGACGACTGCGCCGCGCGCTGGAGCGCCGTGCGCCGTCAGCGGCAGGACGCGCAGCCAGTGATTGCCGTTGGGCGGCGTGTGATAGAGCGTCAGCGGCTGCACCCCCGATTCACCATGCGCGATCAGCAGTTCGAGCCGCCCGTCGCCATCGAAATCGCCGCAGGCCGCGCCTGTCCCCAGGCCAAACGGCTCAAGCGCATCGCCGATCTCAATCGGCAGCCAGCGTCCTTCACGGCGCGCGAACAATCGATTGGGCTGGCCGATATTGTTGAAGAAAATTTCCTCGTGACCGTCGTTGTCGAAATCAGCGGCGATCACGGTACGCACCCGTGATGGCAGCGCCATTTCCGGCGGCGCGGCGTCCTGAAAGCGTCCGGTCGGCAGGTGAATGAACAGGCGATGCGGGCCTTCCCAGTTGCCGTAGACCAGATCGAACAGGCCGTCGTCGTTCGCGTCCAGCACCGCGACCCCGCGTACATTTTGCAGCGGATCGTGCAGGCCGAGTTCGGTCGCCAGTTCCTCGAACGTGCCGTCGCCGCGATTGCAGAACAGGAAGTTCGGCCCCCCCTCGTTGCCCGCGAAAATATCCATGTGATCGGTAATCAGCGGCAGCGCGAGCGCGCTGCGTCCCCCGGTCACGAGGTTGATGCAGGCCTCGCCTGCGCTGTCAAACAGATGCCCATCCTCGTCCAGTTCATACAGGCGAATCGGGCCGCCGTAATTGGCGACGAAGAAGCCGTAACTGCCGCTCCCGTGCCGATCTACTGCGATCACCGAGCGTCCCGCCGTCAGATTGAGGATGTGCCTGCTGCTGTTGAGCGAGAACAAATCCGTCCATTCGCCGTCCGCGTAGTCGAGCAGACGGTCGCCGAAGCGTTTTTGCCCCGCGAACGTATCGGTATTGAGGATGTAGAGTTCTTCCTGCCCGTCACCGTCGATGTCAGCGGCGGCGACCCCAATTGCCTGCCGCTCTGGGTCGGTGATCTCCGGCGGCGCAACGTTGCGAAAGGACGCGCCATCCCATTTCAAGACCAGATTCGGAAAGCCGAACCCGGCCACGACTAACTCGAACGCGCCATCCTGATCGATGTCCGTCACAGCGACACCGTAGTTGAGTTGATTGGGGTTGTGATAGAGAAGGCTGCTGAAATCGCTGAACATAAAATCACCCGACCTCAATGCAAGCCATCGATTATAGATGGATTTCGCCGAGTCGGTAATCTCCTAACCGTTGCAGAGTCAAAGATTATCTCAAGTAGAACACGCGCTCACCGAAAGGCATAATCCAGAAACGCGCTGATTGTATCCTGAAGCGGAAACAGGTCGATAATATGCCCGGAAGTTCCCTTGAAGTCAAGCTGAACGTCGCTGCTATGATCGAGCAGTGCCTGAGCATAGTTGAGCGTGTCCTGATAGGGTATGGTCGTATCCGCCACTCCTTGAATGAGCAGGAAGGGCGGCTCGTGATCGTTGACGTGGAAGATCGGCAGTTCGTAGAGCGCGTCATGCACGTCATTGGGAAAATACAGGCAGCACCACTGATCAGGTGGCGTTTTGCGCATCGTATCGAGCGCCTTGTCGAGCGCAGCGCTCGGTAGTGCGGCAATATCGGGCAGCAGGCCGTTCTGGGCAAAGCTGGCGATCTCGTCCGGGATGGTCAGGAATGCGCCGGAATTGGTCATCACGCCGCGCGGGAAAAAGCCCGTCGGCAGCGAATACGGGCAGTTCGTCAGATACGGCGCAGCATTATCCGTCGTCTCTCCGACAAACGCAGCGACCAGTCCACCCCACGAGACACCGTAGAGCGCGGTTTCCTGAATGTCGAGGCCGTATTGATCGTTGTTCTGGTAAGCCCACGCCAGCGCGCAGAACGCATCCTCGTAGCTCTCCGGCAGTGCGGGTCGATAGCTCACCGTGACCGCCGCGTAACCTAAGCTATTGATGAACTGAGGAACGCCTTCATCGTAGAGATCGCTTTTCTTGCCGGATGACGTGGTGAACATCACGACTGTCGGAAACGGCGGCGCGCCGTTGCTCGGCCAGTATACGTCGAGGACATCGCCAGGAATGCTGTCGCCCGCGTAAGCGACGTTGACGAATTTAGGCACGAAATTCCCCTGAGCGCCGGCGGCGGATACACTGATCCCGATCAACAGGCTGACGATCAAAAGGGCGCGGGCAAATCGCAGCATAACTGACCTCGTTTCGCTAGCGATTGGAAACCATCCGCGTTCATTATACTGTGCTGCGATTTATTCGGCAGAGAGCCAGAGGGGTCAATCCAGGGTCATCGCATCAAGTTTCTGTTTGGGTCATAAAAGGTGAACGGGGTTTCGTAGGGACGGCATTCATGCCGTCCGCTGCAACGGACGCGATCCATCGCGTCCCTACAATTCCTGATGACCCTGTGTGACTTTCAATCTCATTTTGATGCGATGACCCTGGAGTCAATCGGAGGGGCAAGGCGCGCCTTGCCCCTACATAATAAATCACGGAGTGAAATGATTAGCGCAGGGCGGGGACTTCCTGAGCGTCGGCTTCGACGCTGTGGCGGCGATGGCGCAGCAGCATGAAGCCGCCGACCAGCACAATTGCTCCGGCAATCTGAACGCGCGGCGGCAGATAGCGCACGCGATTGATCACGCCACGCCGCTCCTGGCCCATCAATTCGAGGCGCAGCCGCTGGGCGAAACGGCGCGACGGACGCACGCCCACCAACGCGACGTGCAGGCGGTGAACGAGGCTGACCAGCCCTTCCACATCCGAGCGCGACACATCATAGCGGGTGACGATCTTGTCGAGGCCAGCGTCCTCGTTGATGATCGCCTCAGTCACTGCATCCAGCAGGTCTTGCAGTTCGGTCGGTTCCTGAGCCACGTTTATCCCTTCTTCGACTCCAGACTAGATTGGGACGAGTCGGCGTTTTGCAGTTCGTCACGGAGGGCGATCAGTGTGCGATGATATAATGATTTCACTGCGCCTTCGGTGCGGTCCATAATTGCGCCGATTTCAGCATTGGACAAATGCTCGACAAACTTGAGTAACAGCAGTTGCTGACGTTCCTCCGGCAGCCGCCGAATCGCATCGCGCAGCGCCTTCAATTCTTCCTGGTCTTCGGCCTGCTTGTCGGGCGCGTCGGACTTGAGGCTGGCGGCGATAAACTCATCCAGCGGAATGACTTTGCGCCGACCCCGGTCGCGGTGCCAGTTGGCGACCAGATTATGCGCAATGCGATAGAGCCACGCTTGGAACGGCACGCCGCGTTCGGTATAGCCGTCGATGTGCGCCATCGCGCGGAAGAAAACGCGCGCGGTCAGGTCTTCGGCGTCGTGATGATTGCCCGTGCGATAGTAGACGTAGCTGTAAATTTTATCGAGATAGCGCTCGTACAGTTCGCCAAAGGCGTCTTTATCGCCCGTTTTTGCCAGATCAACCAGCTCAATATCCGCGAGCTGTTTGAGATTTTTAGGTCGCCGGATCAGGCGTTTGCGTAGGTTTATCATAGCAATAGTAACCCGCCTGCTGGCTGAGAGTTACGTCAGTGGCGCTGGCACTTTGCGCCTCCCTCGTTAAACTCGATTCGAGATGACACGATCTATCATTAGCCAACGTCCATCCAACTGCGCGCTTTTCCACGTTAATTAGGCAGAGAGTCCGCGTAAAGCGGCGGCGGACAGACTCTTCAAGGGAGTAGGTGCAATGAAACAGCGGTTGATCCTGATCGGTTTGCTCACCATTGCCCTGTGTATGCTCGCGGTTCTCCCGGCGAGCGCTCAAAAAGCCGACGAAACCCGCACCGTCGGCGCTTATGACATCACGATTGGCTGGCGCGTCGAGCCTGCCTACGTCGGCGTGTTCAACGGGCCGGAATTCTGGATCAAAACCCATGCCGATGGCAAGCCCGTCACCGGAGCCGAGCAGACGCTCCACCTGCTCGTCCACTTTGGCGATCAGGCCAAACTCGTGCAGTTTTACCCACTCGATGACGGCCATTATACCGCCGATCTGATCCCGACTCGCCCCGGCGACTATACCTTCCACCTGTTCGGCACGATCAATAATCAGAGTGTCGATGAGCAGTTTACTTCCGCCGACGGCGACTTCGCTTCAGTCGATCCGCAAACCGACATTCTATTCCCGTCCCTGAACGGCGATGAAGGCGCGACGCCGGAAGCGACTCCCGAAGCTGCGCAAACCATCGCCTCCCTGCAAGCGCAGATCGACGACCTGCGCCAGCAGCTTCAGCAGTTGCAAGCGGGCAAGTCGTCGTAACCCATGCGCCGCGTTATCTGGCTGTCGCTGCTCCTGCTGCTGATCGTCGCCGCCGCGCCCGTGTTGGCGCACGCCAATCTGCTCCGATCCGATCCCCCGGCCAGCGCGACGCTCGCCAGCGCGCCCGCCGTGATCAGCCTGTGGATGAGCGAGCCAGTCGAGCCCAATTTCAGCAGCATCCAACTGCTCGACAGCAAAGGCAGTCCGATCAAGACGCCTGCCAGCACGGTCGATCCCGCCGATCAGAAACACATGCTGCTCGCGCCCGGCAGTTTGCCCGATGGCGTCTATACCGTCTCGTGGCGAGCGATCTCGGCAGCGGACGGACACCCAACCAACGGCAGTTTCGCCTTCGCCGTCGGCTCGGTCACGGGACTGGCCGCGCTCGCCGCACCCGACACCGAAACGATTCCCGCCTTCAGCGCTCCTGTCCGCTGGTTCGACATTCTGGCGCTGACGCTGGCAGTCGGCAGCGTGGCCTTCGCCGTCGGCGTCACCTGTGAGCCGCCGCAGGAAGAACGGATGCGCCGCCTGATGTGGATCGGCTGGGGATTGCTGGCAGTTTCGTCGGTCGTGCTGCTGCTCTACCAGACCACACAGGAAACCAACGCCGCGCTGATCGCCGCGCTGCCCGCGCTCGGCGAAGTGCTGACCGGGACGCGCTTTGGCACGCTGTTGATCGAGCGCATGATCGTCTGGGTTGTGCTCGGCATCGCCCTCTTGCGGCGCAGATACGGGATTGCGCTGGCAGCAGGCGGCATGATCCTGCTGCTGCACGCAGTCTACAGCCACGCCAGCGTCACCGATGACGCGCTGCCCTCGGTCGCGGCAGACTGGCTCCATCTGGCGGCAACCGCTTTATGGGTCGGCGGCCTGTTCCAGTTGAGCAACGTGCTGTTGAGCTTGCGTCACGAAAATCAGCCGCTTGTACCTCTCGTCGCCAAATTCTCGAACTACGCGCGCATCTGCGTGATCGTGTTGATCGTGACCGGGCTGTACTCGGCGTGGCTGGAAGTCGGCTCGGTCGCCGCGCTGATCGCTTCGCTCTACGGACGCGCGCTGATCGTCAAGTCGATCCTGTTCGCGCCGCTGCTGCTGATCGCGGCGATCAACCTGTTCGTGACGCCGCGCGGCCTCCAGTCGGGCAATCCGGTTTGGGCGAAGCGGCTGCGGATGTTGGTCGGCGCGGAAATCGCGCTGACGCTCGGCATTTTCGCGGCAGTTGCGGTGATGACCTCGGCGGATCCCGCTCGCGCATCGCTGGCGAGCCGCCTGCCGCCGCCTGATCACACCATCACCGATTATCAGGTCGTGGACGACCTCCACATTCACCTCGACGTTGCGCCCGGCTGGGTCGGGCAAAATCAGTTCGTCGTCACCCTGCTCGACCTGAACGGCAATCCCGTTGATGACGCTTCGCTGATTCGCGTGCGCTTCACCAACCTGTCCCAGAATATTGGGCAGAGCGAAGTCCGCCCAAAGCACACGAGTAACGGTCAGTACATCATCTCCGGCGCGAATTTGAGCCTGCCGGGGACGTGGCGCGCCCGGGTCACCGTGCAGCGCCCGAACAAATTCGATTCGCTGGCGGATTTCTCGCTCGACATGCAAAGCGCGCCGACTCCGCCCGGTCTCGACATGAGTCAGCCGCTCGACGGGCGGCAGTGGGCGCTGCTGATCGGTGGGCTGGCGCTGCTGGCGGCGGGCGGCATCCTCGGCGGACGCGGACGCTTCACGCCGTTCCGAGGCACAGGCATTTTGATCACGGCGACGCTTCTGGTCGGACTGATTCTGCTGATCGGAGCGGTGCTTTAGATAGGTGACGGACGAGACAAGTCTCGTCCCTACAATAGCCTATAAGCTGCATTCGCCCCTCGCCCCGCTTGCGTGGGCGAGGGGTTGGGGTGAGGGGTCTTATCTTACTTCTGCTCGGCCTGCGCCCGCCGCTGATCAACGGTGGCGAGGAACTGATCGCGGTTTTTGCGCCACATCTCGGCGTACTGCGCGTCATAACCCATCACCGCCCAGGGTGCGGCCTGCGCAATCGCCCGCAGACCATCCTGTACCTGCTGCTCCTTCGCTGCGAAGTTGGTCAGCTTGCCATAGCGATCATAAACATAGCCTTCGTAGGTACGGCGCGTGGTGATGCCATAGGTGCGATGGCGCGTGATGTTCTCGTACATCCAGGCGATGTCGCGCAGACGCGCCGCCTTGAAATAGGTTGTGCCCTGCGATACCAACCAGTGCGGCGTGAGAGCAACAGTTTTGCCAAGTTTGGTAGGATTGGCAGCCAGTTCCCGGTTGATCTCGTCGGAGATCGCCTGTGAATCGCCGTAGCGAGCGAGCGACTTCATGATCGGGTGTGACGAGGGATCGATCATACGGCGCGTGCCGACGATCAGCAGCGCGAGGCCGAGGATGATGCCCACCGCCATCAGCACCAGCGCGACGTAAGCCGCCACGTGAAAGTCGGACGTGTCGAGCATAATAGGGAGCAGCGTCGAGGTCAGCGACGGCTCCTGCTGCTGAATATCCGGGATGACCTGACTGGTTACGTCGTCCGGGAAATTGACGAGCAGCCCAGTGTAGGTGTGCGCGAGCGAGGTATCCGCTGTGATTTCGCTCGGAATTTTCACGAGCAGGTCGCGTTTGCCGACGGTCAGCAGAACAAATGCCCCGGTGACGGCTTGATCGCCGCCGTCGTTTTCCTCGTACTGCTGCCATCCGGTATCGTAAGCGTCATTGCCGGTCACAGTGACCCACGCCCGCGAGACTGAATCGGCGTCGGTGATGTTGCTCAGTTCGCCGCTCGTGATCGAGCGCGGGCCGTTCAAAAAGCCGAGGATCAGCCCGCGATCCAGGTAGAACCCGGCGGCGACGATCAGCAGGCAGATCAGGCCGAGCACCAGAAACAGGATATTTGAGCGGCGCACCGCCTGTAAAACGGCATTGGGGGGCATAGCTTTCCTCCTACTTATGGCGCTGCGGTCAGCGCTGCGCCGCAATCGACTGCGTCTGCATCGAGCGCTGGATGAGATCAAGCTCGGACGGCGAGACGAGTCCGCTGGACTTGACGACCGTGCGATTGCTCCGCTGCGCGTAATTGACCGTCAGATAGATGTCCTGCTGCTGTGGGACGGCACTCGGCGTCCGGCTCCGGCGCAGCAGCACCTCGTGACGCGGATAACCGATCCCCTGCGTTGTCAGCAGACTGCCCGCCTGCTGCCAGTTGCCATCCTTGAGCGCGGTGGTCAGCGCTTTGCTGTTCTTCGTCGTCGTGATCCCCAGTCGGGAGGGCGAGCCGTACCAATCGCCGCTTTCCTCGTCAAACGGCTGATTGGCTGCGCCGCGAGCAATCGCGCCCGCCGTGATCATGGCGATCAGGATTTCGATACCCCAGTATGCCCAAACCAGATTCCCAGTGAGATTCAAATCAGAGTCGTTATTCACGTAATCGGCGTTAGTGATACTGAAGCCGATATTGGCCTCATATTCGAGATAGCCGAGGAAGCCGCTGTCGCTCACGTGGTAATCCTGAAACAGTTCTTTCGTGAGCTTGTCTACGTCGGCATCGCTCGGCACTTTGCCGCCCGTTTGAACCGTTGGCTCACGCAAAATACCGAGAAAGGTAATGGTGTAATCCGCGTAATGATAGACGCCGAACATCACCAGCCCAGCGATAAAGCCCATCAGCAGGGCGAACAACGGGCTGCGTACCTTGCCCGCCGTCACGCCGAGCCGCAGCAGCGCCCCTGCGATTGCCCCGGCGAACAGGGGAAAGACGATCACGAGGTAGAAATGAACGTAATCGTCCACTGCCCACAGGATGCCCCCTAAAATCGCCCCGCCGATCACCGCGATCAGGATCAGGAGAATGAATCCGCCGAAGGGAACGCGATTGCTGGCGCGATATTTGCGCATGATGAGTCCTTGATGTGTCGATATATCCCCTAACGAGGATTGTAATCGATGCGGCTGTTAAAAATCGATGCGGCGCTGTAAAAAACTGATATAAGCACGAGCGATCTCGTTACGTCGAGTCAGACGAGATGTATCACGGGTCTTTGAGTTCATCGAGCCTAACCATGATGCGGAGATGAATATCTTCTGGATTTTCCAGCGTCCAGTTCCGAATGACACGTTGTGTTGAGCTTTGCCGTTGTTCCTTGTACTTACGCTCAGAGGCACTAAAGTATTCGAGAAAAGCGATCAGTGCCTCAAGTTGTGGCTTGCTCAATTTGGGCAGCAGATCGACTGTCTTGCTTAACGCAAAAGGTGGATGTGTTTGTATGAAGACACTCAGCAAAAACGCAGGCAAATAGTAAAGATAACCTCAGTTTCGGATAGGGTCTGTCCGTAGGGGCACGACATGTCGTGCCCCTACAAAAACCTTCCCTCAAAATTTTCTATCCGAAATTAAGGTAAAGATAAGCTTCATATCTCATTACCCAAAGATAATCAATCTCGCTCATTCGATAGACTGCCATAAGCGAACATCCTTTGGTGCAGGGTTTACCACCTTTGCTATCCCCACTATAATACGCCGCACAAATTCACCACCGATCAGGAAAACTCATGGCGAAACCGCTCAATTTCCAGCAGATCATCCTCAAGCTCCACGAGTTCTGGACAGCGCAGAACTGTGTGCTCTGGCAGCCCTATAACATTCAGGTCGGCGCGGGT